>CAMFLL010000091.1 GCA_945957405.1 uncultured Mycolicibacterium sp.
ACCACTATCCTCTTCGTCGGCAGCGTCAGATGTGTATAAGAGACAGGCATTGCCGGTTGCGATCCAGCCAAGACGTTCATCCCGTTGCTGATGTATTACTGCATTCCCATCCTCGGTATCGGTGTACTCATCGCGCTCGGCCTGCTGCCCGTCGCCTGAAAAGAACAGGACCTCAACATGATCAAGAACACGATCTCAGTGATCTTCCGCCTCAGCGTCGCAGTGTTCCTGCTCGGTGGACTCACCATCGTCGCCGTCCAGGCCGCCGGACTCATCGCCGGAGACGGCGACCTGGTCACCGCCGTCACCGACAACGTCGCCCCGTGGGTGTATGGGTCCGCCGGCATCGCGGGCCTGCTCGCCTTCGCCTCATCGTACTTTTCCCACCACCAAGGCGCCGCCGAAGTGACGCCGGACGGGGCGGGCGATCAGAACAACTCGCCGCCCGTCCACGAACACGCCTGATCAGGCAGGAGGCCCGTCCGACTTTTCTCGCACAGTGATAGTCTTTCGCGCAACAATCAGGTCGACATGGAGGTATGTGGGTGACTGCGCCCGCGGCGAACATGCGGTCCCTGGACCGCGCCATCGATGTGCTCAGTGCGCTGCAAGACGCGAACAAGCCGTTGCGGCTCAGCGAAATTGCGCGACAGACAACGCTCCACGTGGCCACCACGCAACGGATTCTCAACGTGCTCGTCGAACGCGGCTACGTGGCGCGGACCGGTGACGGCTACACCGCAGGGCCCGCCGCGTTGGCCGCCGCACACGCGTTCGCCGTCACCAACCCGCTCAGTGTGCTGTCCCAACCGACACTGCAACAACTCGCCGTCAGCACCGGGTATACCGCATCGATGTACGTGCGCGTGGAGTTCAGTCGTGTGCTGATCGCGCGTGTGGAAAGCGACAAGCCGCTCAATTACGTTCTGCCCGTTGGTGAACGCCTACCGCTACACGTGGGCAGCGCGGGCAAGATCATCCTTGCCGACCTGCCCGCTGCCGATATCGATCAGGTACTGGCCGCAGCAGGCGACGTCACGCTCGCCAGCGGACAGCCGTTGGACAGGGCTGCACTCGACGCCGAACTCGACAAGATCCGTGGCGATCGCCACGCCGTGTCGATCAGCGAGCGTCAGTACGGCATCGCCTCTGTCATGGCGCCCGTCCGCACACCCGATGATGTGCTGGTGGGGGTTCTCGGCGTCACCGGCCCGGCCGAAGAGTTCACCGAAGCCAAACTGGGTCAGCTCATTCCCGAAGTCCGGCGCGCGGCGACGGCGCTCGGTGCACGGTTGCCCGTCACCTGACCGAAGGCCGTCAGCGCGGTGTGGGCTCGCCGGTGAGCGCTCAGAGGCGACGCAGCGTGAGGATGGTGACGTCGTCGTCGGTCTCACCCACTGCCATGGCCGTCGAGATGTCGGATGCTGTTGCATCGAAGTCGCCGCCGAGCATCGCGGCGAGTTGATCGAGGCCGTCGTCGATGGGCGTCCCGCGGCGCTCGATCAGGCCGTCGGAATACATCACCATCGCGTGGCCGGATTCGATGGTGAACACACTCGGTTGGTAGGCCACGTCCCGCATACCGATCGGCGGTGAGAGCCGAATCGGCGCCGCGACAGTGGTATCGGGGAGCGCACTCGTGAGATACGGCATCAGGTGGCCCGCAGAAGCTGCCTCCACCAACCCCGACTCGAGGTCAACGCGGGCCACGATGACGGTAGCGAACACGCGCCGCAGCATGTGCACCGCGAATTCGTTGAGTTGGGTCAGCGCTTCGGCGGGCGTGGCGCCGGTGAACAGTTGCGCGCGAAGGACATTGCGCAACTGCGCCATGGTGCCCGCGGCGGTGAGGCCGTGCCCGGCGACATCGCCGAGAAGCACTATCAACCTGCCGTCGCGCAGTTCGAAGGCGTCGTACCAGTCGCCGCCCACCCGGCCGCCCGCGGCGGGCTCGTAGTGCGCCGACAGCTGCCAGTTGTCCAGTACGGGAATCGATTCGGGTAGCAGGCTGCGTTGCATCATCTCGGCAACCCGCAGTGTTTCCCTGGCCCGGCGATACAACGTCTCGACCAGGTGGCGGCGCAACGTGTTCGCCGATTCGGTCTCGATCACCGTCCAGGGCGTGCTGCATTCACGCACCATCTCGCGCCAGCGCTCGAAGGATTTGCGTGGGCTCAGCCGGACGTGGTCGCCCTCGGTGACTGCGATTGCTTTGTTGTGCGGGTCGCCACCCCAGTCCACGGAGCGCAACGCCTCGCGCCGGAACCACGCGACGTACTGCCCGTCGGGCAGATGGATGATGAGAGCTCCCGCGGCTGTCTGCGGATCGAGTTCCAACGCCGGTAGGTCCGCGGACAGGCACTCGCTCATCGCGATGTCATCGCCGGTGTCGCGGGCCCACGCGACGACGGCTGACACGATGTCAGGAGGCGGGACGGCGCCCAGCACTTTCCGGTCGCTGCCGATGGCGACGACGACTCCCTCGGCAGGGATGAGGTCGAGCAGGCTGGGGGCGTCCAGCAGCTCGGCCGAGATCGATTCACCGTCGTCGCCTGTCACAGCGGTGAGGCTGGACAGCACCGCCTGCGCCGCCAACCGCTTGCGCAGTTGGTCACCTTCGAACTGGTCGACGAGGCGCAATGACAGTGTCGAGCCGAGGAACTCCGCGGCCGCCCGCGCACCGAACGGGGGGAGATGCGGACCGGCGTAATGATGACACGCGATCAAACCCCACAGCCGCCCGTGCCGCAGCAGTGAGATCGACATCGAGGCGTGCACGCCCATGTTCTGCAGGTATTCGATGTGGATGGGCGACACGCTGCGCAGGGTGGAGTGGGTCAGGTCCAAGGGTGTGTTGCCGGTCGGATCATTGGTGGGCACCAGCGGCACGGGACTGTAGTCGACGTCCGAGATCAGCCGCAGCCAGTTCTTCTCGTACAGCGCACGGGCCTGAGCTGGAATGTCGGAGGCAGGGTAGTGCAGGCCGAGGAAGGAGTTGAGGTCCTCGCGCTTGGCTTCGGCGACGACTTCGCCGTTGTAGTCCGCGTCGTATCGGTAGACCATCACGCGGTCGAAACCGGTCAGGTCACGCACCGCGCGCGCCGCGGTGTCGTAGAGCTCGGTCAGGGTCACGGCCCGGTTCAGCTGCTCGACCGAGTTTCGCACCGCCTGATAGGTGTTCGGAAACGAGAACGGCCGCTCGCCGTACGCGATCTCGAGTTCGACGAGCAGCACACCACCCGGTTCACGGTGCAGGATGGCGTCGAACATCCGCGGGTCACCGGCCACATCGATGACGCACTCCAGCGGGTTCCGTTGACGGAGGTCTCCGAAGGCCGACGCCGCCTGTTCGACCCCGGCCGCCTGCTCGACACCGATGAGCGCCGACAGATGCCGGCCCAGGACCTGGTCCACGGAGCGAGCCAGCAGGTCGGCGACATTGGCGCTGACCTGGCGCACCGTGAAGTCGGGCTCATGTACCACGGCCAGCACGCCGCGCGGCTGGATGCTGCCAGGGATGTGAATGGGCTCGCGGGCACAGTTGTCGAGGTCGATGGGTGTGCCCACAGGAACGAGGTCCTCGACCGGCTTACGCTCCGGTGCCGAGGGCGGCACCCACTGGCCGCCGGTGCTCACAGCACCGGCCCGGTCGATTCGGTGACCGGTAGTTCGACCGCTCTGTGCATCTGCAGTTCCCAGACTCCTTTGCTCCACCCTCATCAAACCAAAAGGCCTGAATGCGACCTCCGTCGCGTCACAACAGTGCTGGTCCGGCTCGTCGATCACAAGCTGGTTGTCCAGAAGACGAAGTGGGTACTGGAACGCCATCTAACTGACGAAAGGAATCGACATGGGTGACAGCGGACCCGAGAACGCCGTGAAAGGCGTCGTGGAGGACGTCGTCGGCAAGGCCATGGAAGTCGCCGGCATCGTGACCGACAACGCCGGCCTGCGTGTGGCGGGCAAGGCACAGCAGGACAAGGCCGATGCCGAGCGTGATGTCGCCAAGAAAGAAGCCGAGGCCGAGGCGGCGCGCGCTGAGGCCAAGGCGGCCGAGGCGCGGCAGAAGGCCGCCGAATAGCCACGACCTGCACACGCAGTCCAGCCCTCGCTCATGTGGCGGGGGCTGGGCGGTGTGTCAGGGGCCGCAGGCTGCCGGCGGTCGGCGTGCTTGATGCTTCAGTGCACCGCGTGTAGCGACCAGAACAGGCGGAGAAATGGTGCGGTGAAACGCATTCGGCTCGACTACGACACGTCGAACCAGTCCCTGCGGGCCCTCGATGCGCTGAATTTCTTCCTGGCCGACGTGCGTGACGGGCTGGGTCCATACCTTGCGATCTATTTGATCGCGGCGCGCGGACCCTCGCACGGATGGAACGAGGCGACGGTGGGAGCGGTCATCACCACCGCGGGAATAGTCGGGTTGATCGTCCAGACCCCGATCGGCGGCGTCATCGATCGGACCCGGCATCGGCGGGCAATCGTCGTCGTGGCGGCCGTCGCAGTCACCTCCAGCAGCGTGCTTCTGCCAGTGGTGAACGGCTACGCAATGGTGACCGCAACGCAATCTGTCGCCGCGATTGCCGGCGCGGTGTTCGCCCCGGCGATATCCGCCTTGACGCTCGGCCTGGTGGGGCCGACGATGCTGGCGCCACGCATCGGACGCAACGAAGCGTTCAACCACGCAGGTAATGCGGCATCGGCCGGGTTGGCCGCCCTGCTGGCGTGGAGGTTCGGACCCACCGTGGTGTTCTGGATGATGGCGGTGCTGGCGCTGTGCTCTGTGGTGTCGGCCTTGCGAATACGGCCCGCTGACATCGATGACCAGCTGGCGCGTGGACTCATGGGATCGTCAGATGATCGACGGCCGGCCGGGTGGTCGGCCCTGTTGCGGAATCGCCCCCTGACGCTGTTCGCGGTGACCGCTTTCGTCTTCCATCTCTCCAATGCGGCAATGCTCACGTCGGTCAGCCAGCTGCTGTCCCGCATAGTCGGTACGGACCGTGCCACCTCGCTGGTGGCGATCTGCGTGCTGGTTGCGCAACTGGTGATGATCCCCGTCGCGGTGGTGGTCGGCCGGAAGGCCGACATCTGGGGGCGTAAGCCGATCCTGCTCACTGGCTTCGCGGTTCTGGCGGTGCGGGGAGTGCTGTACACCGCCTCGGACAATGCTGTTTGGCTGGTGGCGGTGCAGGCGCTCGACGGTATCGGCGCAGGAATTTTCGGAGCCGTCTTTCCCGTGGTCATCGCGGATCTGACTCGTGGGACTGGGCGGTTCAACGTCGCACAGGGTGCGGTAGCCACCGCCCAGGGTCTTGGCGGTGCGCTCAGTGCGGGCATGGCCGGCGCCATCATCGTGGCATTCGGTTATCAGATTGCCTTCTGGACCTTGGCGGTGATCGCCGGCGCCGGACTCGTCCTCTACGCAACGCTGATGCCCGAGACCAGGTTGCCTGGGGACGCCCTGCCTGCTCCGACTGCCGCCTGAGAGAGTTCCACCGGTTCAGAATTTGACGCCGACCCGTGGCGCAAACCGGTGATGCTGACGCGACCGCCGGTCCTCCTGGCCCAGCCATGCCATTCCCACCGACGACGCGATGAGCGCAGTGATCCCGGCTGCCGTGCCGAGACCGGGCAGGCCGCAGGCGAACCCGACAAGACATGCGATGGCGGCGGCGAAGGCCAGTAGGGCGAACAACAGTCCTGTTCGTTGTGATCGTCTGAGTCGGCCGGCGGCTTCTCTGCGGCGAACCACGGGTTCAGTCCTTTCTCCCACCTGTGGGTCGGGTACCCCATGCGGCCCGATATCACACGGCAACAACCAGTGCCTTGCTTGCATCAACGTGCGTAGTGCCAAACTGTGTGGAAGCAGATTTCCCCGCGAAAGGACGGACACGTCGATGCCAAGACTGGTCGATCATGCTGAGCGACGGCTCGCGATCATCGGCGCGGCGTGGCGCCTGATCGCCGCGCGTGGCATCGACGCGACCAACATGCGAGATCTGGCGCGCGAAGCGGGCTACACCAACGGCGCCTTGAGTCACTACTTCAGCGGCAAGAACGAGATCCTGCGCGCGGCTTTCGAACATGCCTTCAACGCGACGAACGCGCGCATCGAGCGGTCGGTGGGGCAGCGGCGCGGCCTGGCTGCCCTGCGCAGATTGTGCCGGGAGGTGATGCCGCAGACCGAGGAGACGCTGCTCGAAGCCAGGATCGCGGTGTCGTTGTGGCAGCGGGCGCTCAACGATCCCTATATGGCGTCGGTCAACACCCGCGCGTTAGAGACGTGGCGCAGCCAGCTCGTCGAGTACATCCGGCAGGCGCAGCACGACGGCGAGATGGTCGATGCGGATGAGGTCCTGCTCGCGAACCTGCTGATGACCACCATGGTCGGTCTCCAGGTCACCGGGGTGCTGGATCCGGAAGCGGCGTCGCCCGCCGTTCAGGAGGCGATGATCAACCACATCATCGAGTGCGCACGGCATGGCGATGCTCCGAAGCGGCTCGGCACCAGGAAGAGTTGACGTCGATTTCTGCAGGAGGCGACGGTGTCCGAACTCGCTGACGGCGACTACGAACGACTGGTTCAGTCGCTCAAATACTGCGTGCTGCTCCACGATGCCGACAGCAAGGACATCCTGTGGGCGAATCGTGCCGCGTGCGAACTGCTGGAGTTCACCGTCGAGGAACTCAAACCGCTGAAGGCACCCGACATGAGCGCGCAGGAGCAGCGCTACCGCCGCACCATCGGTCGCGCCTGGCTGCATGAGGCGGCGGAGCGCGGGGTCGCCATCACCGAATGGGCTTACCGCGCCAAGAGCGGGCGGGTGATCCTGACCGAGGCCATCGCGGTGCGCGTCGAACTGATTGACCGCGTCGTCGTCATGGTTCAGTTCCGCGATATCGAACGCGAGGCCCTGATGCGCAGCGACCTGGTGCGCACCGAGGCCAGCCTGACGCGCACCGAGGCACGGCTGGCGGCGTTCCTGCGCACCATGGCCGAAGGTATCGTCGTGCTCGACGACGATCATGCGGTCACCTACGCCAGCGAGGCCGCGGCCGATCTACTGGGACTCGACGCCGACGCCCTGATCGGCCGGCATTTCACCGCGTTCTGCAAAGCGGGTCCGTCGCGTCGCAGTGTCGAAGAAGCGTTGACGCGCACCGGTATCGATGGTGATGCCGAAGGTATGCGCTACGAGGTGGTGCTGCCCACGGGTGAAACCCGTTGGTATGCGGGCAGCGCCCAGCACATCGAGATCCAGGACGACCTCAGGGGCTCGCTGGTGTTGTTCCACGATGTGACCGAGCACGTGCTGACCGAGCAGGAACACCAGCGCGACGCGCAGTACCTGAACTACCTGGCCCGGTACAACGCCATGGGGGATATGGCGATGGCGATCGCGCACGAACTCGGGCAGCCCCTGGCCGCGGCCAACAACTACATCGCGGCCACCCAGCATCGGCTCGCCCAGCCTGATGCCGATCGTGACACCCTTGCGCTCGGGCTGGTCAACGCGCGCAAACAGTTGGACCGGGCCAACCAGATAGTACGCAGCCTCCGGCATTACGTCACGCAGCTCGAAGAGTCACAGCAGCACGTCGATCTCAACGAAATCGTCGAGGACTGTTCCTATTTCATCGACCTGCGGGCCAAGGACGCCCATGTCCGGATGGAGTACTCGTACGCGGATTCGGCGGTCGATCTGCTCTGCGAGCGTGTCCTGACCGGCCAGGTGGTACTCAACCTGTGCTTCAACGCCATCGACGAGATGATGAACTGGCCCGAAGACCGGCGCGTGGTATCGGTGTCCACCCGAATCGATGCCGGCAGTGGCTTGTTCAGTGTCGCCGACGGCGGCAAGGGGCTGTCCCACATCCCCGACGCGCGCATCTTCGACGGTGCCTTCACCGACAAGGCGACTGGTCACGGAATCGGTCTGGCGTTGAGTCACCGCATCATCACCAGGCAGGGCGGCACGATCACCGCGCGCGAGAACGCCCCGCACGGTGCCGTGTTCGAGTTCGCGCTGCCGCTGGCGCAGTGACGCTACCGGCCCGCCCGGAATTCGTTGATCAGCGCACGGGCGGTGGTGATGCCGGATTCGATGGCGCCGTCGACAACCACCCCGTTCCACCCGCTGGCGTAGTCGGCGCCGGCGAACTTCAACCGGGTGTCCGACTTCTGGAACAGGCTCCAGCCGCCGAAGAACTGCCCGGATTTCAGCGTCGCCCACGTCTGGCCCGACCACTTGTCGGCGACCCAGTCGTGGCCACCGCAGTCGATGACCTTGAGGTCGGGGCGCCAGACGTCGACGGCACGCTGCGCCGAGTCGATGTCCTCCAACTCGATGGCGGTGTGATCGGAGCCGAATCCCACGAGGATGGTGGCGTTTTCGTCGTCGAGGAACTTCTCGCTGCGCATCAGCGAGATCGGGTTGTCGCCGGGGGCGCCGGCGATGATCGAATGATGTCCCTCGACCTTGATCCACACCTTGAAGCCCACTGAATTGGAACCTTCGCGGACCACGTCTTCCTGGGGTTGGGTCAGGGCTGGGGTGAAGTCGAGGTTCTTCAGCGCGCCGATCGGCACGGTGACGATCACCGCGTCGGCGTCCTCGACGGTGCCGTTCTCCAAGGTCACACGTACGCCGTCGGCATTGTGATCGATGCTGCGCACCGCGGTCTCGAGGTGGATGTCGCAGCGCAGATCCGCGGCGATCGCGTTGTACAGGCCACGCATACCTGCCACCAGCTTGAACCGCAACGTCTGCTCGTCCATCAGTGCGCTGCGGTGATCACTCAGCGCTGCCCAGTGTTTGGCCATCAGGGGTGAGGCCGTGGCGGTAGGACCCTGATAGGCCGCCGACCAGTAGGAGTCGGCGAGGTCGATCTGTTCCTGGGTGAACTCACCGTTGCGCAGACAGTCCAGCACGCTGCCGGTGTCGGCTTTGAGGAACCGGTCCCGCAGTTCGTCGGTGGTCGACTCGTCGGCCAGGATGGCCAGCGGATCATGCGGGTAGGGGAAGAACTCCCGTGATCCTTCGAAGATCTTGTCCTGCAACGGAGTCAGGGCAGCGTCCAGGTCATGCTCGTTACCTTCGAACACGGTGTCACCGCTGACCCAGTACGCCTGATCGATATCGGGACTGGGATAGATTTCCTGGCCGTAGCGGGTGATCTCGGTCCACACGAAGGGTTGCATCCAGTGCACCCAGGTGGCGCCCATCTCCAGGGCATGGCCGCCCAGGCGCTCGTGGGTCCACGCGCGGCCGCCGATGCGGTCACGCGCTTCGAACACCGTGACGTCGACGCCGGCTGCCTCGAGTTCTCGGGCTGCGACCAACCCCGAGAAACCTGCGCCGACCACGATCACTGTGCGCGGTTGGGGGTCGGGGTGATTGGGAGAACTGGGCATGTGAACCACCTGGATCTGTTTTGGATCTACAATCGTAGAACTATGCGTGTGATGCAGCGTACAACGGCGCGGTGCTGTGGCGCCAGACGGGGAAACCTTTAGTACGGGTGGCCTCGAGAGGCCCGGGGGACCTGGAAAGACGACGAGGCCCGCCGGTCCCGGGGACGGCGGGCCTGGTCGTGCGGTGGAGCCGCTACAGAACGATGGTCACCGTCTTGGTCTCGGTATAGGACAGAATGCCCTCGTAGCCCAACTCACGGCCGACCCCGCTGGCCTTGACACCACCCCAGGGCAGCTGCGGGGCCAGCGGCGACCAGCCGTTCACGCCGATCGCGCCGGCTTCGATCTTGGCGGCGACCGCGTGTGCACGGCCCACATCACGCGTCCACACCGTGGCGGACAGACCGTAGACGTTGTCGTTGGCCAGGCTCAGCGCCTCGTCATCGGTGTCGAACGGGATCACGATGCCGACAGGTCCGAAGATCTCTTCCCGCGCCACCCGCATGTCGTTGGTCCCGGCGAACACCGTCGGTTCGACGAAAAAACCGGGCCGGTCAGGAGTGCTGCCGCCGGTCACGACGGTGGCGCCGTCGTCGGTGCCGGCCCGCAGATACCCGGCGACACGGTCGCGCTGGCGGGCGTTGACCAGCGGACCCATGGTGGTGGCCGGGTCGAAGGGATCGCCGATGACCTGGGCTTCGGCCGCGGCCTTGAGCCCCTCGACGATGGTGTCGTAGACCTTGCGGTGGGCGATCACTCGCGTGCCGGCGGCGCAGACCTCGCCCTGGTTGAAGAACATCCCCATCGCGCACCCCTGCAGGGCGGCGTCGAGGTCGGCGTCGTCGAAGACGATCTGCGGTGCTTTTCCGCCCAGTTCGAGTGCCGTGCGCTTGAAGTTGGACGCGGAGTTGCGCAGGATGGCGCGGCCCACCTCGGTGGAACCCGTGAAGGAGATCTTCTTGATGCCGGCGTGCAATGCCAGCGCCTCACCGGTCACCATGCCGTACCCCGTGACGACGTTGACCGTCCCGGCCGGGAATCCGGCTTCGTCGACGAGTGCGGCCAGATGCAGAATCGACAGCGACGCGTCCTCGGCGGGCTTGATGATGACGGTGTTACCACACGCCAGCGCCGGTGCGAGTTTCCAGCCGAGGATCATCAGCGGCGCATTCCACGGCACGATGGCCGCCACCACCCCGAGAGGCTCGCGGACGGTGTAGGCGTGCGTCGGGATGGGTGCGCCCATATAGCCGTCATTGGCGATCTGTTCGCCGTTGATCTTGTCGGCCCAGCCCGCGTAATAGCGCAGGGTCGCGACCAGATTCGGGATCATCAACTGGGCGCCCATACCGAATGGCCGTCCCATGTCCAGTGATTCGAGTTGGGCCAGGATCTCGGTATCACGTTCGACGAGATCGGCCAGCCGGTGCAGCAGCAATCCCTTGCGCGACGGTGCCAGCGCACCCCACTCGCCCTTGAAGGCAGTGGTGGCCGCGGCGACGGCCGCGTCGACGTCGGCCGCCGACGCCGCGGCGAGATCGGCCAGTGGCTGCCCGGTCGCCGGGTTCAGCGTCGAATACGTCTGCGCGGTCTCCGTCCACGATCCGCCCACGAAGAGCGAGGTGTTGACGGAAGAGATGTCGATCATCGGATCTCCTTGGTCCAAGAATTCCCGGACAGCGTCACGAGACGGACGCGGATGGGGATGTCCAGCTCAACCTATCGACGTGCCGTGGCGGCCTCCATCGGATCTTTCCAACGGGCGGCTACAGGATCCTTTACCGCCATGGCCCCGGACGCCAACGGCAGCAGGATCCGAACCTCGGTGCCTTGGGGTTGGTTCGGGTGGTACTGGATCTCGCCACCGTGGCGTTCCACGATGTGCTCGGAGATGATCAAGCCGATACCGGCGCCGTCCTGCTTGTTCGAGAACGCGCCGGCCGCCAGCCGGTTGCCCGGGGCGGTGTCCATGCCGCGGCCGTGGTCCCGGATCGAAATACACGCCGCACCGTCGACAATCCCGGTCTGCACCACCAATTCCTTGACTTCGGTGGAGGGCCTGGCAAGTTCGTCGATGGCATTGACGCAGATGTTGATGATGACCTGCCCGATCAGCACGCTTTCACCGTGGACCGGCAGCGGATCAAGGGTCTGTTTCGCCATCACCCGCACACCGTGCTCGGCGGCCCGCAGCCCGACGAAATACAAGCTCTCGTCAACGGTGTCGTTGAGGTCGAGGAGCGTCATGGTGCTCTCGATCCGGCGAACGTAGCGTTTGACCGACGCCACGATGTCGGCGGCGCGGGTCAGTTGGCGCTCGATCCGGTCGAGGCCGTAACCGAGGCTTTCCACGTTCTCGCCGTTGTTCAGTCGCGCCTTCACACCGCTCAGATAGTTCGTCGACGCTGCCAGCGGCTGCCCCAGTTCATGGGCCAGGATCATCGCCATGTCGCCCATCGCGTGGTAGCGGCTCAAATACTGGAGATTGGCTTCCTGGTAGGCGTTCCGGCGTTCCCACCGAACGCGGTCGGTCACGTCCCGCACGGTGAGCACCCGCGACGTCATACCGTCATGTGTGATGATCTCCAATTCCCCTGCCAGCCAGATGGATTCGCGCTCGTCAGTGGCGACCTCGAGCAGCACGCTGACGGATGCGCCGCCGGCGGCAAGCTTGTGGACCACCTGTTCGGACTCCAGCGCCGGTTCGCACCGGCCCAGCTCATCCAGGTGGACTCCGGCCAGGTCGGCGGGCGCACGGCGGAACAGCTGGGCCGCGGGGCCGGAGATGTCGTCGATGCGGTTGTCGTCGTCGAGCACCACGATGCCGGCGGCGGTGTGCGTCATGAGGCGTTGCAGTGAGTCCGACACCTTGTCGAGCTCGACGCGGAGATTCTCTTCGTCGGAGATGTTGCGGAATTCGACCATCACCACGGGACCGTCGTCGCAGGACACCAGCGTCGCGCAGGCGTCGGTCAGGAAATCCTCGCCACTCTTCGATCGGTATTTCCACTGCCGGCGGCTCTGGCCGCATTCCACGGCCGTATGCAGCCACGCCACACCGATTTCGCGACGGTACTGGCGCTCCTGTGCGCTCATGTGGTGTGCCTTGAGGGGACGCAGCTCGTCGACGGACAGGCCGAACATGCGGCATGCCGCGGGATTGGCCCACAGGATGTTCTTGGTGTGGGCGTCGTGGATCAGGATCCCGGTGGCGGCATCGCGGACCAGCATCTCGAAATCGCCGCAATCGGGGAACACGCTCACCACCTTCGGGGTCCGGGCGTCTCATCGTTTGCCCGATTCCGGGGCCCGGCAATAGGGGATAGCTTTACCCACCGCGGAGTAAATCCCGATACCGCGGCGTGGCTCGCACCCATAGCGTTCCGTTCAGTCGATTTCAATTCTGAACGGAGACAGCGATGCTGACACAGAGCGCAGCGCCTCGAGTCGCGGCAGAACCCACGGGGCCGGCGCGCGAGCGTGCATTCGAGGACGCCCTCGATGTGCTGCGCGACCGCCGCGACGAGTTCAACGCGCAGCGCTACGTCCCGGCAGACTTCATCGAGCTGCTCAAGAAGGCCGGTATGTACCGGGCGTCGACGCCGGTCATGTTCGGCGGCGAGCCCATGGCGCCGTCGGAGTTCATGAAGTTGGTCGAACGGGTGTCGTCGGTCGACCCCGCCACCGGCTGGGTGGCCAGCTTCGGTTCGGCACTTGTCTACTTCGCGGCCCTCCCGGTCGACGCCCAGCGTCGGATCTACGCGGCCGGCCCCGATATCGCCTTCGCCGGCGGGCTCTTCCCGCTGCAGGATGCCGAAGCGGTCGACGGCGGCTACCTGTGCAGCGGTGTCTGGCAGTTCGCCAGCGGGTGTCGCGGCGCTGACATCCTCGGCATCGGACTCACCGGCGGCCCTGACACGCACGGCAAACCGTTGACCGCCCTCGTCTCGCCCGATGACGTCGAGATCGTGGAGAACTGGGATGTGGCAGGCATGAAGGCCACCGGTTCGCACGCCATCCGCGTCGACAAACTCTTCGTGCCCACCGAGATGACCTTCGTGCGGGGTGGTGCGCCCCAGATCGACGAGCCGCTGACGCGGTATCCCTCGTTGGCGTACGCGGCACAGGTGCTGGCAGTGGTGACACTCGGCGCAGCCCGCGGCGCGCTGGACTTCTCGCTCGATGTAGGGGCGGCCCGTACGTCGATCACCGGTGGCGGCGCCAAAGGTAACCGCCCCGCATTCAAGGCTGGGCTGGCCACGGCCGAAGCGGAATTGCGCTCAGCCCGTGCCTTTTTCTACGAGATCACCGACGAAGTCTGGGACAAGGCCGTCACCGGCCAGCCCATCAGCGCACAGGACCAGGCGATGCTACGCCTCGGCGCCACGCACGCTGCGCATGTCGGGCGTCGCGTGGTCCTGCAGGCATTCGACCTCGCTGGGACCGGCGCGATCTACGAGGCCCATCCGCTGCAGCGATACCTGCGTGACGCTCTGGTCCCCGCCCAGCACGCGATGCTGCAGACCAACACCTATGAGGCCGCCGGCGCGGTCATGCTCGGCCTGGATGCCGGTATCCCGAGCTTCCCGTGATCACTGACCCCCATCCATCATCGAGACCTTCAAGGAGAGCGCGTTGAGCACCGAACCGCTTCGCACCCTGTTCTGCATCGGCAACAACCAGAACTTCTTCGATCTGCCCAAGGCCGAGATCGGGCCCGTCTGGATCGGCATCTCCACCATGCTGTCGACGCTCAAGAACATGGACGGCGTCGACATCATCGGCACCTTCGACGACGACTCCCACATGGTGGGGCCGTCCGACGGCTGGCCGTGGACCTGTTACGTGCTGGCCGATGTCCGCGATCAGCCGACGGTGAAGGCAGCGTGCAATCTGTTGCGCACCACGATGATCGGGGACCACGCCCTCTGGAAGTACTTCAAGATCGAGGCCCGAATGGGCCGCGAGCTGACCATCCGCGACGACGTCGAGATCTGAGGACACCATGACCACCATCGAGAAGCCCACTGCGCCGACGCAGTACGCCGAGCTGGCCGGTAAGGACCGCGTGGCCGGTCAGCTGTACACCGATCCCGGCATCTTCGCCGAGGAGATGAAGAAGATCTTCTACCGCAGTTGGGTGTGGGTTGCGCATGAGAGCGAGGTCCCCGAGGCCGGCTCGTTCAAGACGACACAGGTCGGCGACCAGCCGGTGATCGTCACTCGTGATCGCAAGGGCAATTTCAACACGTTGCTCAACCGGTGCCGCCACCGTGGCGCGACGGTGTGCGACCAGCGCAGTGGCAAGGCCAACGGTTTCACCTGCCCGTACCACAACTGGTCCTACACCCTCGACGGTCGCCTGCGCGGCATTCCCTACCCGGACGGATACGAAGGTGTGGTCGACAAGGCGGATTACCCGCTGCAGACCCTGCGCACCGAGAGCTATCTCGGGATGATCTTCGCGACGTTCAACGCCGACGCCGAACCGCTCGAGGACTTCCTTGGCGACGCCAAGATCTGGATGGAACGCTTTCTCAAGCAGAGTAACGGTTTTCCCACCAAGGTGCTGGGCGCGCACAAGTTCCGGTTCCGCGGCAACTGGAAGATCCAATTGGAAAACACCACCGATGGCTACCACTTCCCGATGGTGCACAAGTCGTGGATGGCATCGGTCGACGCCGAGACCGCGAACATGATGTCGTTCATGGACGATCCCGAAGCGGTGACCCACGCGCTCGGCAACGGACACAGCGTGGCGATCATGGCGGCCGCGCACGCCGACCTCGACGTCGACACCGGTGACGAGGAGATCCAGCCGCGCTTCCAACACCTCGTCGATGAACTGAGGGCCGCCGGCGAGACTCCGGAGCGGATCCGGCGTTACATGCGCTCCATGCACGGGTGCGGCTTCAACCTCAACATGTTTCCCAACATCGCGATGTCGTCGTCGTTCTTCCGGGTCCTGATCCCGATCAGCGTCGACGAGACCGAGGTCTGGCACATGGCAATCGGCATGGACGGCGGGCCTGAGAGCATCAACCGGGAGCGGTTGCGCATCCACGAGCACTTCCAGGGCCCGTTCGGTTTCGGCAGCCCCGATGACGCCGAGGGCTGGGACCGCGTCCAGATCGGCGCCGGCGGTAACCCATTGATGCCGATCCTGGTCAACCGTGGCGAGAACCGTGAGCGGCTCACCCCAGAAGGCTGGCCGACGTCCCATGTCACCGACGAAACCGGGATGCGCGAGTCATACGAGATGTGGAAAAGGATGATGAGCAATGACTGAGGCACTGGCCTTCTCAGATCCCCGGGTACTGCGCGCCATCCAGTTGGTGTGGAAGGAAGCGGCGGTCCTGGACGCGAAGGACTACACGTCGTGGGAGTCGATGTACACCGATGAGGCCCGGTACGTCATCCCGATCGACCCCGACACCAAGGACTTCGAGTCCTCACTGAACATGGTGTATGACGACAAGCGCATGCGGGCGTTGCGCGTGCAGCGCATGCTGCAGGGTTACTCACCGTCCGCGGTCGCTGCGGCCCGCACCGTCCGGATCGTGTCCCGGTTCACCGTCGAGAGCGTCGACGACACGTCGGTCACCTTGCTGTCGGCGCAGATTCTCAACGCCTTCAAACGCGACAAGTTCTCGACCATCGGTGCCGAACTGACGCATACGATCTCGCTGAGTCCCGACGGCGGTGACGACAAGATCGCGCTCAAGGTGGCACGGCTGATCGACAGTGAAGACGCTGTCAGTGCCTCCGGGTTCCTGCTGTGAGCGCCGGTATCGCGGTGGTCACCGGTGCCGCCGGTGGCATGGGTGCCCACATCGCCCGACGACTGCACAAGGATGGTCGCAACGTCCTGCTGACCGATATCGACACCGAGGCAACCGAATTGCTGGCAGCGGAGCTGTCCCCGGACGGCGCAACGGCCAGGGCGGCACGTCTCGACGTCGCCAGCCGTGCTGACTTCGCCGCGACATTGGCTTTTTGCCAAGATATCTGGGGTGTGCCGACCATCCTGGTGAACAACGCCGCCGTCACGGCGGCGGCTGACCTGATGTCACTCGGTGAGGACGAGTTCAACCGGGTCCTGACCACCAACGTCGACAGCGTGTTCTTCGGCTGTCAGGTCATCGGCGCCGCCATGGCCGATGCGGGCTACGGCCGGATCGTCAACATGGCCTCGCTGGCAGGCCAGAACGGCGGCACCGCGACCGGCGGCCACTATGCGACCTCCAAGGGCGCCATTCTCACTGTCACCAAGATCTTCGCCCGCGAACTGGCCGCCCGCGGCGTCACGGTCAACGCCATCGCCCCCGGACCGCATGATCTGCCGGTGGTCAGGGCTACAGTGCCCGCCGACAAACTGGACGCGGTGGTCGCCGGGATCCCGGTGGGCCGCTTGGGAAGTGCTTCCTTTGTCGCCGACATGGTTGCGCTGTTGTCCGCGCAGGACGCCTATTTCGTCACCGGCGCGTGCTGGGACGTCAACGGCGGACTGTACGTCCGCTGAACCAACCTTGTTGCCATACCAATCGAGAGGAGATATCGCCGTGGCACTTATCGAGGTGATCGTGACCGACATCGTCGAGGAGACGACGACGGTGAAATCCTTTCAGCTGGCCCGCCCGGACGGGACACCGCTGGGTGAATACCTCCCTGGCGCGCATATCGACGTGGTGGGACCGACCGCGGTCACGCGGCAGTACTCGCTGTGCAGCCGCCCCGACGCGGGGGAGAGCTTCGTGGTGGCCGTGAAACGCGAAGAGAATTCGCGCGGCGGCTCGTCGGCCCTGCACGAGCTCAAGGTCGGCGACGCCCTGAAGATCAGCGAGCCGCGCAATCTGCTCCAGATCGCCCCCGATGCGGCGCATCACGTCCTGATCGCAGCCGGCATCGGCATCACGCCGATGCTCAGTTTGGCGCGATACATGGATGTGCGCGGAATCAGCTTCGAACTGCACTATTTCGCGCGTACGGAGGAGGAGGCGGCGTTCCTGCCACTGCTGCGGGACCGGTGCCCGGAGAAGCTGCACACGCATCTCGGGGTGCGCCGCGGTGAGCAAGAAGCGGTGCTGGACAGCGCGATCGGCACATGCGCCGCCGGCACCCATGTCTACGTCTGCGGTCCCGACGGGTTCATGTCCAAGGCGGTGGCGGTCGCCGGCCGCCACGTGCCTGCGGACAATGTGCACTACGAGAACTTCCATGCATCCGAGCAACCGGATGCGTCCGAGAACGAGGCATTCGACGTCGAACTGGACGGCGAGACCTACCATGTCCCTGCCGACCGCACCATCGTCGAGGTACTCGAGGAGAACGGCTGCGATGTCGACACCTCATGCCAGGAAGGTATCTGCGGCACCTGCATCATGCAGGTACTCCACGGCGTGCCCGAGCATCGCGACAACGTTCTGACCGCCGCCGAACGCCAGTCCGGCGATGTGATGGCAGTGTGCGTGTCGCGTACCAGAGGCGACCGGCTGGTGCTCGACTACTACTGAGCTCGGTCGTCGAGGGGGACATCGACGCCGTAGCGCAGGATGTCCCGCACCAGTGTGCTGATGCTGTCGGCGTCGGTCTTGCTCTTGATCCGGGTGCGGTGCACGTCGACGGTCTTGACGCTCATCCCGAGTTTGCGGGCGATGTTCTGGCTGGGCAACCCCTCGACCACCAGGGCGAGGATCTCGCGTTCCCGCGGAGTCAGCGAATCTACCTTGGACTGAACGTTTTTGCGGGCATCGGACTGGTGATAGCGCGTCTTGGCCTGCTCGACACCAGCCTGGACGGCGTCGAGTAGCCGCTGGGGTTCGTACGGCTTCTCCAGGAAATCGAGGGCGCCGGCCTGCAGCGTCGACACTGACATGCGGATATCGCCGTGCGCAGACACGAAGATGATCGCCACGTGGGGAGCGAACTCGTTGAGCTTCTCCTGCAGGCGTGTACCGCTCATCTGCGGCATGCGCACGTCCAGCACGATGCAGGCGGGATGGTCGCCGTCGTAGACGGCCAGGAAGGCATCGGCGCTGTGGCAGATGACGGGTTTGATGCCGATGCTGTCCAGCAGCCATTCCACCGACTCGCACAGTTCGGGATCGTCGTCAACGACATATACCGTCGGATCAGGAGTGTGGTCAGTCATGCGCCCTCGTTTCCGCTCCCGATCCTAAAGCGGAGACGCGCGTCGTCCGGCGAAATCGCGCTGGTTGCGATCATTCGTTCCAGGATGCGTCGGCGGTCCAGTAATTGGCTCCGAGCACGCTGACCTGGTGTTGCCAGGGTGTCGTGCGCTCGAGCCACGGTTCTTCGCTGCGCACCGATGCGTCGGCGGCCTCGGGGCCGTCCGCCTCGACCGTCCAGTGCACCCAGTTGACTTCGCGGCCCAGCTCGTCGTGGACGAACAGGTCGACATGGTGCCAGCCGTAGTTGAACGTGTCCTCGTAGCAGGTCAGGAACATGCGGTGATGGGTGGTGGGACGTGGCTTGATCATGGGAGTTCATCCTGTGATTCGTCGGGCAGCGGGTGGAGTCCGCGTAGCAGATGCTCGAGTTCGACACCGAGGTGCAGCATGTCGTGCTCGCGGCCCGGGAGGCCGATGATCTGCAGACCGATGGGCAGACCGGCACGTGTCATGGCGCCCGGCACCACCACAACGGGAAGCCCCAGGAGCTGCCACGGCCGGCTCAGTACGGGCGAGCCGGTGGCGGTCAGCCCCGCGGGGGCCGGGCCAATCGCAGCGGGCCCGATGACCAGCGCATTCGAACCCAATAGAGTGCCAAGGAGGTCGCATGAGCGGTCACGTCGGGTCAGGGCGCAGCGGTGCTCTCCGACGGTGACGCCCGCTCCCTGTTCGAGGAGCTGGCGCAACGGCGCACTCAACTGCGCGCCGTGCGCGTCGAGTTCGGCGGCTCGGGTTGTCGCGGCCTCGTGGGCCATCACCGTGAGGTGATCGGCCGCCAGTGTTCGGACGTGGTCGTCCCACTCCAGTGGCTGACACTCCACCCCGAGTTTGTTGATCAGCAGCGGAAGTTGCTGAACGAGGCGCCCCATCGACGGGGCGATGACGTCGAGTTCACTACCGTGCCAGGCGAAGACGGTGTTGGTGCTCCCCACACGATGACCTGTGGAGGCGTCGGGGTACAGGGCGCGGTAGACGAACCGCAGGTCGTCGACGGTGCGGGTCAAGAGCCCGAGGGAATCGAGGGATTCGCTGAGTCCAACGATGCCCGCCATGCTGGTTGCGCCGTGCGCCAGCACCATCCCCGCGGCGCCGCAGTACGACGCGGGACGGGTCAGGGATCCGGCGGTCTGCGTGCCCAGGGCCAACGGTATGACGCCTGCGCCGACGGCGGCCGCCGACCCGCTCGATGATCCGCCGGGAGTGTGATCGGCGGCATGGGGATTGGACGTCGGTCCCGGAGCGAAATATCCGAATTCCGTTGTCACGGTCTTGCCCTGGACCACAGCGCCCAGGGCGCGCAGGCGCGCCACACAGTCGGCGTCAGCGGCCACGGCATCCGACGATGTGATCGGTGAGCCCGCCCGGGTTGGGAACCCGGCGACATCGATGAGGTCCTTGACGCCGAGCGACACACCGCGCAGCGGCAGTTTGGCACCGTCCTGGTCCAGCAACGCGGTCTGCTCGGCGAGATCGGGCGACAGCGTGACCCAGGCGTTGAGGCGGGACTCGGACAGTTCGATCTGTCGCCGGGTCTGCCGGGCAAGCCGTTCCGCCGTGCCGTTCGCCGACGCGGTGGCGGTCGTCTGTTCGCTGATGGGCCGCTGCCACAGGTGCGCGTTCACCTGATACTCCTTCGATTCTGTCTCTGTCGAGTGTGCCGGGACAACGGGCCGGGCAACAGTAAAGATTTCTCTTCTACCGCTGTAGGAAAACCCGAAATAGCTTGTCGGCAGCGCAACGTGTACCGACCCCAATGTGGAATGCGCAGGAGGCCGCAAATGTCCAGTGCCGCACCGATCCGGATCGATCAGAAGTTGTTCCGAGAGGTCACCGGCCACTACCCGACGGGTGTCGCGGTGGTCACCGGCCGCAGCGCCGACGGAGACATCCTGGCGCTCGTCGTCGGAACGTTCAGCTCGGTGTCACTGGATCCCCCGCTGGTGTCGTTCATGCCGATGAAGACATCACGGACATTCGAAACGATGCGGCAGTGCGAATCGCTGTGCGTCAACATCGTCGGCGGCGAACAGGAACGCGAAGTGCTGACCATCGCGCAGCGCTGGGAGAACAAGCTGGACGGTATCGACTGGTTTCCGTCGCCGTCGGGGGATCCGGTGCTGGCCGACTCGATCGCGTGGATCGACACCCGCGTCCATGACATCGTCGAGGCCGGCGACCACTGGATCGCCTTGTGCGCGGTCACCGACATGGCCGTCACCAACCCGGTCGCCCCGCTGATCTTCTTCCAGGGTGGGTACGGCAGCTTTGTGTGCACATCGCTGATGGCCCGCATGGACCACGAGATCCTGCCCGCCATCCATGCCGCGCATGGTGCGCGGGCAGATGTGGAGGCTCTGGCCGCCCGGATCGGCTGTGCGGTGTCGGTTTTCACAGCGGTCAGCGATGACGAGATGGCGGCCGTCCTTTCGGCGACCGCGCCGGGTATCGACAGAAAAGAGAATCTGGCGCAACGCATTCCGATCTCACCGCCGATCGGCGACACGCATATCTTCGACCGTCCGGCCATTGAACAGGACCGGTGGATCGGCAAGCTGCGCACCGGCGACGAGGCGGAGAAGAACATCCACCGCGAGCGGCTCGAGTTCGTCCGCCGGCACGGCTACCTCGCGTCGTTCCTGCCTGCGGAAGGACAGTCCGCCTACACCCCGATGTGCGAAGCGACCAGGCAGTACGAGACAGGGCGGCTGACACCGTTGCAGGAGCGCCAGATTCGGGAGACCATCCGACACACCGCCGTGGACTACCGCACCCGGGAACTCGACGACACCGAGTGCTATGACATCGGTTCACTGGTCCTGCCGGTCCGTGACCGGAGCGGCAACTACACCTTGACCCTGCGACTGGCGCAACTGCCGGCGCGCGCCAGCGGCCACACCGTCAAACAGTGGCTCGCCGACGCGCGGACCGTGGTCGAGATTCTCGAGAGCGGAGCGGTGCGATGATCAGCCAGGAGCTGGAGCACCAGATTGCCGAACTGGCGGCCGAGGTCAAGGCGCTACGGGCGGAGTCGCAGGCGCGAAAGCTGCTCGGGCGCTACATGTTTCTCTGTGATGCACCGCTACCCGAGTATCAGATGAGCGACGAACAACGTGCCCGTGCCATTGCCGACCTGTTCACCGTCGATGCGGTGTGGGAGGGGGTGGGCGGCGCCCACGGCGCCCAGTTCGGTCAGAAGACCGGGCCAGCAGCGATATCCGAGCACATGGCGGCCTTCTTCAGCGTCCAGAATCCGCGGTTGGTGTTCAACACCCATTACCTGACCACCGAGAGCCTGGTCGCCACCGCTGACTCGGCCGAAGGCACCTGGGTCCAGTTCCAGCCGTGGATCTACGACAACGGCGAGGCTCTGCTGCGTTCGAGCCGCTTGCACGTACGGTTCCGCGACACGCCGCTCGGCTGGCGAATCGCGCACTACCGCACAGAGAATCTCTTCATCGCCGACCTGCCCGATGCGTGGACGACGAGCCTGATCGCGCAGTCGGTGCTTCTGGAGCGGCCGTCGCCGCCGCTCTCGGTGGGCTGAGGGCTCACAGCTCGGCGCGGACGCGACCGATGACCTCATTGCACAGCAGGTCGATCCCGCCGGCCGGTGTCAGCCCGAAAGGCGTGTCGAACTCGACGCGCTGCGCACCGGCGTCCAGGATCGACGCGGCGTGCCGGGCGACGTCGTCGGGAGTGCCGCAGAAGGCGAATCGCGTGAGGAGGTCGTCCGGTATCAGCCGGCCGGCCTCGATGTGATCGCCCATGCTGCAATGGCGGCCGATTCGGGCCAGCAGGTCGGGGTCGATCTCCAGGGTCTGATCGAATCGGGCGACAACGTCGAAGTACGGCGCCACCGCGGTCCTGGCCGCGGCGCGGGCCGCCCGGCGATCGGCATCGACGACGGCGACGGCATTGAGACAGATCCCCGGTGCCGCCCGCGGTGGATCAGCCGTGGCGGCCATACCTGCCAGAACCTGCACCATGGCGGGATTGGCGCACCGGCCGGCCTGGAGTTCGTCTGCGATGAGCCCGGCGATTCGCGCCAGTCGTGGACTCCAGGATCCGATGAGGAGTGGCGTCTTGGAACGCATCGGTGAGAACAGCAGCCTGGTGCCCGCCGCAACGCTGAAAACGGCTCCTTGGTAACCGGTCTCATCGCCCGCCAGCAAGGCTGTGACGATGGCGACGGTGTCGCGGATGGCCGGCAGCGCCTGGCTCTGGTCGATTCCCAGTTGGTCCATTCAGGCGCCCCGCACGATGCCGTAGAAGGCGCGCCCGCCCGACAACTGGTCGAGGTAGGCGATCTGACCGGCGATCTCCACGGGGTGCTGCGTCCAGGGCGAGTACGCGGCAACCCCCAGCCGGATGCGATGAGTGGCCGACGCCATGGTGTGCAGTACCAGGGCCGGTGGGGTGAACATGAGATCGCCGAA
>CAMFLL010000092.1 GCA_945957405.1 uncultured Mycolicibacterium sp.
GTGTCCAACTGCGGCCGTTGCCAACTCAGAGCGGCACGGAGGTCGGTGACATGCGCCCCGGCATACGTCGACCACGTGATACCCGTGGCCGACAGGAACAGCAGCACCGCCAACGCGACGATGCCGACGGTTCCGTGGCGTCGCACATTTGACGCCCGGGAACTCTTCGACCGCCGGACCGCCACTGGCCGGATGACCCACAGGTAGAGGCCGCCGAGCGCCACCAGCCACAGCCACGATGCGGCCAGTTCGCTGTACACACGCCCCGGCTCGCCCAGCTGCAGATGCCGGTGCAAACCATCAAGCCACGTACTCAACGGCAGGTAGCCCAACCATGTCGGTTCGTCACCGAGCACACGTCCGGTGTACGGGTCGACGAAGACCGCGAGCTGGGTGTCGGGCGGCAGCGTCGGATCCGCGAAGTAGACGCGCGTCGAGGAGGTGTCGTCGGCAGCGGGCCGCATCCCGGTCATCGCGTATTGCGGGAACGCCTGCCGTGCGGCGGCAGCCTGGTCGGTGAGGCCCAGTGCTTGTCCCGACGGTTCGACGACGAGGACGTCGCGGTAGACGAACTTCTCGACAGTGGGGGCGATCGCGTACAGCGCGCCGGTCAGCGCAGCGATCAGGATGAACGGCGCCACCAGCACGCCGGCGTAGAAGTGCAGTCGCATGATGAGTGGTCTGATGGCGCGTGGCGGTGCTGCCGCGGCCGGTGGAACAGGGTCGACGGATTGATCAGATGTGGTTTCGGACATGGTGAGGTTGGCTTTCCGTTGGGCAGACAGGGGTCGCCGCACGGCAAGAGGCGCCGATGCGGCAGCTCAGGCGAGGTGTGGGCGTCCAGCAGCGCTGGGCGCCGCTGGAAGTCCATGAATCACACTGCGGGGAAAGCCGGCGGCCCTCGGATTGCCGAGGCGCACCACGGCAGCATCTGGATGGTGAAGTGGTGGTGACGCCAGCCCGGGCACCTGTCGACGTCGGATTCGCCGAGGACGGCGGTCAGCCAGCGCACCAGCCGGACTACGTGGCCGGCCAGGGCGAGCCACAGTCGCTCGGCGGCGGCGATGAGCAACGCACACAGCGCCGCGGCGGCAAGGTGGGATCCGATCATGGCCGGTGCCGCGGCCATACCGTGCAGGTGACCGGCCGCGACCGACAGCACGATGTGTCCGATCACCTGCCCGACACACAGGTAGCCGACGAGTGCGATCGCGCTACGGCTGCGCGGGCCGGTTGCGGCGGTACCGATCACGCCACAGGCAACGATCAGTACCGCAATGGCCGCTCCGCCGGGCAGTTGTCCTCCTGCGGCGCCGTGCGCACCGACCGCGACCGCCGCCGAACATGCGCCGACCAGGGCGCCGCGCCAGATGGCCGCCGCGCCGCCGACGTCGGTGCGTGCGGCTGGCATCGGCAGATCGTACCGTGGCACCCGTGAGCGACGAACGAACGCTGGTGCTGCTACGTCACGCCAAGTCGGCTTATCCGGATGGCATCGCCGACCACCTGCGGCCGCTGGCGGCGCGCGGCGAGCGCGAGGCAGGCCTGGCCGGCGAGTGGCTGAGGTCGGGTGCGGTCGAGCCGGCGGTGCAGGCGGTGCTGTGCTCGACGGCGACCCGGACCCGCCAGACCCTGGCGCGAACCGGTATCGACGCCCCGGTCGAGTTCGTCGATCGGTTGTACGGGGCCACTCCCGGCACGATCATCGACGAGATCAATCGGACCGAGTCGACGTTCGGTTTTGACCCGCGCACGCTGCTGGTCATCGGTCACGAGCCGGCGATGTCGTCGCTCGCGCTGGTTCTCACCGGCGCTGCGGGCAGCAATCCGGCTGCCGCGCAGGACATCTCGCTGAAGTATCCGACGTCGGCGCTGGCGATGTTGCGCGTCGGCGGCCCGTGGGCATCAGTCGAACCCGGCAACGCGGCACTGATCACGTTCCACGTGCCGCGTTAAGGGACACACCTAGGAGTTTGTGGCCAGGGTCAGTTCCATCAACTTCTGCGCCTGACCGCACGCGTCGATACCGGGTGCCTGCGGGTTGACCCACCAGCCGACCACGCCGGCCGCGTCGCTGGCCACACCGCAGGCGCCATTGGGGTCATTGGTCCGCATCACGATGGACGGCACGCCGGCGATGGTCTTGTTCTCGATCTGGTAGTTCAGGTCGCCGGCGATCTTCTTCTCGTTGTCGAGGCTGCCCTGCTCGAACCAGAACCGGGTGATGTCGATCAAGCCGGACGGATTGGCGGCCTGCCAGCGACACACCGCGCCGACGAAGGTGCTCTGGATGTCCTGCGGATCGGCGCCGACGGTCTTGGCCAGCACGTCACTGGTCAGGACATCACATTCCTTGAGCAGGTTCGGGTAGTTCTCCTGCGAGTCGTTGTTGCGGGGACCGGCGCCGCCCGCCTTGACCGCGGTACCGTCCACGGTCGACGAGCATCCGGTCACCAGCGCCAGCGCGGACACCGCGGTCATCACTCCGATGCACAGTCGCTTGCCCATGTGGCCGCTCACTTCGAGTTCTCGATCGACTGGCGGGCCAGTTCCTTGGCCACGTCGCACGGGTTGGGGAAGGGCTGGGCGGCGAAACTCACCGACCACTCGATGAAGTCGTCGTCGAACTGGATACCGATCTCACACAGGTTGTCGCCCATGGCGGGGTCAGTCCCGACGGCGACGAAACCGTCATGACCGTTGATGTTGATGTCTTCGACGCTGGTCCGGGACAGTTCCTCGGTTTTGCGTTCCCGCCCGATTGGGCTGCCTCGGAACCAGGTGAAGGAGAAGTGCGGTCCGGTGATGCCTCCATTGGCGAGCCACTGGCACCCGACGGAAGTCTTGGCGGTGTTGACCAGGCTGGGCACCCGGGTCAGGTCACCGACTGTTTGATCGCTGATACCGCCACACTCGGGAAAGACCGGCCCGTGCTTCACCTCGGCCGCCTGCGTCGGACCGGTGGGCCCCTGCTGCGGCTGGTTGGAACCGTCATCCGAGCAGCCAGCTAACAGTGTGGTCAATGCTGCACCCAGCATCATGGCCGTCGCTGTCGACGCTTTCCTGCTCACAGCATGCACTGTAGCGGCAGCACATGTGGCGAACCACCGACACGCCGCTTGACCAGGTCTTTTGCCGCTTCCATCATCGAGTGCCACTCTTACCAGATGCTCCGGGCACTGCTGCGACAGTACGTGCTGCCGTACCGGCGCCTGGTCGCGGTGGTGATGGTGCTGCAACTGATCAGCTCCATGGCGTCGCTGTACCTGCCCACGGTCAACGCGGCCATCATCGACCGCGGAGTCGCCGTTGGTGATACCGACACCATCGTTCGGCTGGGCCTGGTGATGCTCGCCGTGACCGGGCTGCAGGTGGTGTGTGCCATCGGCGCGGTCTATTTCGGTTCGCGGGCGGGCATGAGTTTCGGGCGTGATCTGCGTGCGGCGATGTTCCATCACGTCACGACGTTCTCTGCGCACGAGACGGCCCGCTTCGGCGCACCGTCGCTGCTGACCCGCACCACCAACGATGTCCAGCAGATCCAGGTGCTGGTGCAGATGACGTTCACCGTCCTGGTCAGCGCGCCCATCATGTGCGTCGGCGGGGTGCTGATGGCGGTGCACCAGGATGCGGGGCTGTCCTGGCTGTTACTCGTCAGCGTGCCGGTGCTGGCGTTGTCCAACTACTGGATCATCCGGCAGCTGCTGCCGATCTTCCGCAACATGCAGCGGCTCATCGACGGCATCAATCGCGTCATGCGCGAACAACTCTCAGGTATCCGGGTGATCCGGGCCTTCGCCCGCGAGCCGTTCGAACGCGCTCGGTTCCATTCGGCGAACCGGGCGCTGTCGGATACCGCACTGGCGGCAGGTCGCTGGCAGGCGCTGATGCTGCCTGCGACGACATTGACCATCAACATCTCGAGTGTGGCGTTGATCTGGTTCGGCGGAATGCGGATCGATGCCGGTCAGATGCAGGTCGGGTCCCTCATCGCGTTCCTGTCGTACTTCATGCAGATCCTGATGGCGGTGCTGATGGCCACCATCTTCCTGGCGATGCTGCCCCGCGCCTCGGTGTGCGCCGAACGTATCACCGAGGTCCTCTCGACGCAGACCGCGATCGTCGAGCCCGAGCACCCGCTGACCCCTGCCGCGGGTATCACCGGTGTGGTGGAGATGGCCGACGCCACCTTCCGCTACCCCGGCGCCGAAGAACCGGTGCTGCAGAACATCTCGTTGCGGGCACTGCCGGGCACTGTGACCGCGGTCGTCGGTAGCACCGGATCGGGCAAGTCGACGCTGACGTCGCTGATCTGCCGGATGTACGACGTCACCTCCGGCGCGGTACTGGTCGACGGTATCGATGTGCGGGATTACCACACCGAGACGTTGTGGTCGTCGATCGGCGTTGTCCCGCAACGGGGGTACCTGTTCTCGGGCACTGTGGCCGACAACCTCCGCTACGGAAAGGCGGATGCCAGCGAGGACGAGATGTGGGCTGCGTTGCGGGTGGCGTGTGCCGACGGTTTCGTCGGCGCGCACGCCGACGGCCTGCAGATGCGTGTCGCGCAGGGCGGTATCAACTTCTCGGGCGGGCAACGGCAGCGCCTGGCGATCGCCCGCGCGGTGATCCGCCGTCCCGCGGTGTACCTGTTCGACGATGCCTTCTCCGCACTCGACGTGCACACCGACGCACAGGTCCGAAGCCGTCTGCATGAGGTCGCTGCCGACGCGACGGTGATCGTTGTCTCACAACGCATCTCCACGGTGGTCTCCGCCGATCAGGTGGTGGTGCTCGACGACGGCAGGGTGGTCGGTATGGGCACCCACGAACGGCTGCTGCTCGACTGCCCCATCTACACCCAGTTCGCCGATTCGCAGTCGGTCGGTGCACGTCACGGGCAGCGTCCGTGAGCGGCCCGCTGCGCAGTGGGCTGCGCGCAATGGAACAGGCGCCGGCGCAACGCTCACGTGATTTCAAAGGTGCCGCGGTGCGTCTGGTGCGGCGGCTGACGCCGCAGCGTGGCCTGACCATCGCCGTCATCGGTTTGTCGATCATCGGTATCGGGCTCGGTGTGGCAGGGCCCCGCATCCTCGGTCATGCCACCGACCTGCTGTTCAACGGTGTCATCGGCCGCGAACTACCGTTGGGCCTCACCCGCGAACAGGCCATCGAGGCAGCACGGGCCCGCGGTGACAACTCCTTCGCCGACCTGCTGTCCGGGATGAACGTGGTACCCGGCCATGGGGTGGACTTCGCCGCGGTGGGCCGCACCCTGCTGCTGGCTTTGGGGCTGTACCTGGTTGCCGCACTGCTGGTGTGGATACAGGCGCGCCTGCTCAACGTCACGGTCCAGCGCACCATGGTGGCGCTGCGCAGCGATGTCGAAGCGAAGGTGCATCGGCTGCCGTTGTCGCACTTCGACTCCCGTCAGCGCGGTGAGCTGCTGTCACGGGTGACCAATGACATCGACAATGTCCAGACGTCATTGTCGATCACCATCAACCAACTGCTCACCTCCGTATTGACCGTGGTGGCAGTACTGGTGATGATGCTGACGATCTCGCCGTTGCTGACCTTGATCACCGTCCTGACGGTGCCGTTGTCACTGTGGGCGACCCGGGCGATCACCCGTCGTTCACAGAAACTCTTTGTGGCGCAGTGGCGTAACACCGGCCGGCTCAACGCGCACATCGAAGAGACGTACAGTGGTTTCACCGTGGTCAAGACGTTCGGCCACCGCGCGGCGGCGCGCGAACAGTTCTCCGACTACAACAACGACGTGTTCCAGGCCAGCTTCGGTGCGCAGTTCTTCTCCGGGCTGGTCTCCCCCGCAACGACGTTCGTCGGCAACCTCAGCTACGTCGCGGTGGCCGTGATCGGCGGCCTGCAGGTGGCCGGCGGCCAGATCACGCTCGGCAGCATCCAGGCGTTCATCCAGTACGTCCGGCAGTTCAACCAGCCACTGACCCAGGTCGCGGGCATGTACAACACCCTGCAGTCGGGTATCGCCAGCGCCGAACGCGTCTTCGACTTCCTCGACGAACCCGAGCAGTCGCCAGACCCTGGAGCCCAACTCCCCGAACGTGGTTCGGCGCCGCGGGTGGAGTTCCGCGATGTGAGCTTCAGCTACCGCGAGGGCACACCGGTGATCGAGAATCTCTCACTGGTGGCCGAACCCGGCAGCACGGTGGCGATCGTCGGGCCGACCGGTGCAGGCAAGACCACGCTGGTGAATCTGTTGATGCGGTTCTATGACGTCGACGGCGGCCGCATCCTGATCGACGGCGTGGACACCGCGACGGTGAGCCGGAATTCGCTGCGCGCCGGGATCGGCATGGTGTTGCAGGACACCTGGCTGTTCGCCGGGACCATCGCGGCCAACATCGGCTACGGCCGACCCGACGCCGACGCCGACGATGTCGTCGAAGCCGCCAGGGCCGCCTTTGTCGACCGGTTCGTACACGCCCTGCCCGACGGATACGACACCTGGGTCAGCGACGACGGCGGCAACATCAGCGCCGGTGAGAAGCAGTTGATCACGATTGCCAGGGCGTTTCTGGCCAAGCCTCATCTGCTGGTGCTCGACGAAGCGACGAGTTCGGTGGATACCCGCACCGAACTACTGATCCAGCAGGCGATGGCGGAGCTGCGCCGCGATCGCACGAGTTTCATCATCGCGCACCGCCTTTCGACGATCCGCGATGCCGACCAGATCGTGGTGATGACGGAAGGCCGGATCGTCGAGCACGGCACGCATGACGAGCTGATGGCGCAGCGGGGAACCTATTGGGAGATGACGCAGGCCTAGCCTTGTCGCCGAGCGTGCAGTTGTTGACGCATCTACTCGAGAAACGTGTGCAACATCTGCACGCTCGGCGCGAGGGGGCTACAGGTCAGGACCCTGCGTGCGAAGATCGTCGACTTCGGACATTGCCTCACGCAGCTTGGTCAGCCACTCATCGGCATGCTCGCCGACCAGCTTGACCGACCAGGCCAGGGCGTCGGAGCGGCTTCGTGCCACCCCGGCATCGACGAGTGTGTCGAGTACCTGGCGTTCGGGCTGGCGCAGACGGGTCATCACCGGCACCGCCATGTGGGTGAACAGGATGTGCTCGTCGTCGACGTCGACACCCCACGACACCTTCCGGCCGAAGCGGTCCTCGGCTTCGTCGGCGATGCGCATCCGCTCGGATCTGGTCTCTTCGCGGAAGCGGGCGACCCGGCCGGAGGCACGGGCCTTGTTCTCTTCGCCTTTGACAGCTGGGAGGCGTCCGATGACGGTGATTTCCTCGCGGTCGACGGCAACAGTCGGGTCTCCGTCGAACCACGCTTCGGGTAGGCGGCCGGCGAACCAGTCCGCAGCATCGGCCGCGTCTGGCTGCGCGCGGCGGTTTGAATGATGGTGTCTCATGATTACATGATTACACCGTTACAAGGCTGATGGAACGGCGTTCTCCCAGGGAGAACATCATCCGTCTCGGCTATGTCAGCGCTTGAGCAACAGCGTTGCGGTGCCGCCCGCCACCATCGCGATCAGCAGCAGGATCGCCCAACCGCTGCCGAACAACCACCACACCGCGCCCAGCGCGATGATCGCCGGTGAGACCACGAACAACGCCATGCCCGGATGCTGCTTGACCACTTCCAGGGCGCTCTGCGCCCGGGCCCGGTCGATTTCTTTACCCGCCATGAATCCACAATGCCAGCTCAACGGGCCGTCCGGAGCGTGCCCGCAGAAGCTATTTCTCCAGCTCGGCATCCAAGGTCGCGACGAGAAGCCTACGATTCCGTGGCATGGCGCACCAGTCGCCGCCATCTCGCGGGGTGGGTGGCGTCGTGGGAGTGGGGCTCGCCGCAGCACTGATACTCGGTGGGTGCTCCGACGACGTGGTCTCAGCGTCCCTGGCGCCCAGCGGAAATGGTCAGTTGACCCCGCTGCTCGACAGCACCCTGTCACCGCCGCGTTGGTTCACCGGATCCAACGCCAAGGTGCATCTGGTCTACGAGCTGATGCTCACCAATGTGATTCCGGCACCCATCTCCCTGACCTCACTCGACGTCCGCGCCGCAGATACCGACGCCCTGCTGATGCATCTGACGGGGGATGCGCTGCGCTCGGCGACGTCACTGCCCACCGCGCCGGACACACCCACTCTCGATCTGCCGCCGGCGTCGACTGGCATTGTGTGGCTCGATATTCCGTTGGGGGGTTCCGACGCCGTCCCGACTGCGGTGAAGCACACCGTGTCGATCGCACCGGCACCGGGTGTGCAGCTGCCGGGTATACCGCTGAGCTATACCGGTGCCGCAACCCAGGTCGATCGACGCAAGCCCGTCGTACTGAGCCCGCCGCTGGCCGGTCCGCAGTGGGCCGCGCTGGGTAGTTGCTGCGACGGTCCGCACCGGCGTGCCCTCTACCCGATCGACGGTCGGTGGTACCTCGGTCAGCGCTTCGCCATAGATTTCAACAAACTCGAGCCCGACAACCGACCGGGAGTGGGCGACCCCAGCTTGCCCGGGAGCTTTCCGACGTTCGGTCAGCAAGTCCACGCGGTGGCCGACGGAACCATTGTGGTGGCCGAGGACCATGACCCAGATCTGAAGGTCGGCGAACACCGCGACGACCCGACTCCGGACAACGCCGGCGGTAACCGGGTGATCATCGACATCGGTGACGGACGGTTCGCCGTGTACGCGCACCTGAAGAGCACCAGCGTGAGAGTGAAAGCGGGTGAAGCTGTTACGCGCGGGCAACACATCGCCGACGTCGGCAGCTCCGGTACATCCGGCGGTCCACATCTTCATTTCCAGGTGACCGACCGCCCCTCCGTCGTGTTCGGCGACGGTATGCCATACGTATTCAACACATTTGACGTGACTGGACGGACGCCCCCATTGGCCGATGCACTGCCCTACTACGACAGTCTTGCGCCCATTCCCATCATCAGCAAAGGCGACCGGCCATGCCACGACGAACTGCCGCTCAGCGGCGATGTGGTGGCGTTCCCGGCGATGTGACAGGAATTCCCGGTTCCCCGACGGCAGCACCCGTTTGTCATACGCTGAGACATATGACTGGACCCGAAACCGGCAGTTGGCAACCCGATCCCGAAGGCCGCTACGAGTACCGCTGGTGGGACGGCAGGCAGTGGAGCGATCAAGTCTCCGTAGGTGGTCAGGTACAGACCGCACCGCTCGGCCCACCACCGGCGGCCGCCTCCCAGCCGATGGCTCAAGCCCAGCCACAGCGGCAACCTGATCCGCAATCACAACCGCACAGGCAACCGGAACGCGAACCGCAACCCGCGCCGGCGGCGATGCAGCCGCTCGGGGACGGCGGTTTCGCCGGTATCAGTGGCGATCTGGTCGACGGCCGCTTCAGCGAGAAGGAAGCAAAACCGATCGGCAACCAGAACACCAAGCTGCTTAGGGTGCGCTTGGGCGAGCCGTTCATGGCACGGCAGGGATCGATGGTCGCCTACCAGGGCAACGTCGACTTCGCCTTCGAGGGTGGCGGCGCATCGAAATTCATCAAGAAGGCGTTCACCGGCGAGGGCATGCCGCTGATGCGTTGTCAGGGTCAGGGTGATGTGTTCCTCGCGGACCGCGCCTACGACGTACATCTGCTGAAGCTCACCAACTCCGGCCTGTCGATCAGCGGTAAGAACGTCCTGGCGTTCTCATCGAGCCTGGACTGGAACATCGAACGCGTGAAGGGCGGGAGCATCGCCACGGGCGGGCTCTTCAACACCACGTTGCGCGGCAGCGGCTGGGTGGCCCTGACCACCGACGGCCCGCCCGTCGTGCTCAACGCCGGTGAGGCACCGACCTTCGCGGACACCAATGCGATCGTGGCGTGGTCGGCGAACCTGCAGACCCAGTTGAAGACGAGCTTCAAGGCCGGTGCACTGATCGGACGTGGTTCCGGCGAGGCCGTACAGGTGTCGTTCTACGGCCCCGGGTTCGTGATCGTGCAGCCCTCGGAAGGCATCCCGATCACGACGACTCAGTAGGTCTCATCGGTGGGCTATCCGGGCGCGGCGCGGCGCGCCCGGAACAGTTTGGTGTCGCCCTTCATCCCCTTGAGGTGCCGGGAGCCGGCGAAGGACCAGTCGAATCCGTCGGCCTCACCGACGGCCTCCCGCGTCGACTCGGCGACCAGGACTGATCCCGGCCTGGCTGCTCCGGTCACCCGGCTGGCCAGGTTCACCGGACTGCCGAACCAGTCGCCGGCACGGCTGACGGCGTCACCCGTGGCGATGCCCACACGCAGTCGCGGTAGCTCTCCCTCGGCTTCGGCGGCGTCGGCGGCGCTGGCCAGTGACAGCATCGCGTCGACCAGTGGGACTGGGTCGGGGCAGACCAGCATGACGGCGTCGCCGATCGTCTTGACGAAGCGCACCGGCGGTTCGGCGACGGTGCGAGCCATCTCGCCGAGACGGTTCGCGAGCCGTTCGAGATCCTCCGGCGGTGTCTCCTCGCCCAGCCTGGTGAACCCGACCAGATCGGCGAAGGCCACGGTGATCGCGCGGGCCCCCGGCAGTGGCTCACCCGTTGCGCGCTCAGAGGCGTTGACGGCTTCGGTCTCCATCGAGTGTCGCAGCTGCAGCAGCAGCATGTCCTCGATCATCGGGCCGAGTAGGGGTGCGGCAGCCGCGACAACGGCTTCGGATGCCTTGGCGATGTCGAGTTCGGTTGAGCCGGGCCGCAATATCCGCGCCAGGGCGGCGTAGCGCATGGTCTCGGCGGTGCTGGCCAACCCTTCGGCGAGGGTACGGGTGATCTGCAGCAGTTGATCGGGTTCGAAGCCGAGGTCGATGAACTTCGCGGTGTGCACAATCGCCTCACCGTCGGCACGCAGATAGACCGCGTCGTCGGGATCATCGACGGTGGGCAGGCCGACGGCGCGTTGTGCGCGCCGCACGAGATCGAGATCCATTCCGGTCTTTTCGGCGATCTGCCGCGTCGACAGATAGGTACCGTCGTCGCCGATGAGTCGGCGCGACGCCAGCAGCATCGGCGAGATGGCATGCCGGATCTGCTCCAGCGTGATGCCCTTGTCCAACAGCCACTGCACGAGTTCGATGCGCTCGGCACGTTCGCGCCCGCTCAGCCCGTCCAGCACTCCCGATGCCTCGATCTTCGGATCTACCTGCACCAGCTCAAATTACCGCCCGCGCCGCCCGTACGGCGGGGGCGGTCGAGGCCGCCAGCAACGTGGTCATGTCCGCCGGCCAGCGGACGTCGACGCCGACGCCCGGCGGGAACCGGTAAGGCCTGCCGAGCACCAGCCCCGCCAACTGCTTGCGCAGCCGGGACATCTCAGCTCGGACGGTGACCACCCGGGTGCGGTCCCCATAGAGGTCGGCGGCCAGTTCGGGCGCCGAGCGGCCGTCCGGGAACGTGGCCAGGACCAGCAGGATCTCGGCATGCCGCAGCGAGATGTCATGCCGCCACGAGCCGAACTGACCGACGATCTCGACCGCCGGGCCTGCGGAGTTTCGCAGATCCAGGACGGTGCGTGAGATCGCCGGATGGTCATCGCCTTCGGCGAGGCGGACCAGCCAGCCACCGGGCAGCAATTCGATTTCGCACATGCCCAGGCTCGGTATCCAGGCCCGGCCGGGTGCGATCTCGTCGGGCAGGAGGATGCGGTTGTGCAGCGGCAACGAGTCCACCGCGGCCACCCATCCATCGGTGTCGACGGCCAGGGCGGGGCGACCGATCCGGGCCAGGATCGGGGCCGCGACCGCGCGCAGCCGGTTCAACGTACGGTCATGCTCTTCACGCAGATGCGACTCGGCGAGCCGCGCGACGACGTCGACCAACGCGACGGTGGTCGGGTGCACGGTGGCCGCCGGCCCTGAGACGTCGACGACACCGATCACCTGGCCGGTCCGCGGATCCCTGATCGGGGCGCCCGCGCAGGTCCAGGAGTGGTGGCTGCGCATGAAGTGTTCGGCGGAGAACACCTGCACGGCCCGGTTCGACACCAGCGCGGTGCCGATGGCATTGGTGCCCACCGCCCCTTCGCCCCAGTGCGCACCCTCGACGAAGCCGAGCCGGTCGGCGTTGTGCAGCACCGACGGTGAGCCCGACCGCCACAGCACCCGCCCCTGCGCGTCCGCGACCACCAGGATGTTGTCACCTTCGGCGACAATGGATTCCAGGCCGCGGGACACTTCGTCGAGCACCGACAGCAGACCCGATGACCGGCGCAGCATCTCGACTGCGCCGGTCTCGACCACCGGTGACGCCTGGCTCTCGGGATTGATGCCCTTGGCCATCAACCGTTGCCACGAGTCACCGATGACCTCACGCGGGCGGGCCGGGGCGCGGGCACCGGCCATCGTCGCGTCATAGACGGCCGACATCAACCGCGCGTACGTGCGCGGATCTTCGCCAACAGCCACCGCCGGTTCAGGCACTTGCATCACCCCCGATTGTGCTCCCCCTCACACATCAGCGGTAGACCAGCCCACCGTCGATCAATCCGGACTGCCCAGTCATATAGTCCGCATCCGGCCCGGCCAGGTAGGACACGAAACCCGCCACATCGTCAGGTGTCTCCGCCCTTCCGAGTGCGATACCGCCGACGAACTTCTCATAGGTCTCGCCCTCGGCAGCGCCGGTCAGTTCAGCGAACCGCTTGTCGATCTCGACCCACATGTCGGTGCCGACCACGCCGGGGCAGTACGCATTGACGGTGATGCCGTCGGCCGCATGTTCCTTGGCGGCAGCCTGTGTGAGTGCCCGCACCGCGAACTTGCTGGCGCTGTACACGCCAAGCATGCCGAAACCGTCGTGACCGGCGATCGACGACGCATTGATGATTTTGCCCGGACGGCCCAGTTCCTTGAACTTCGCCACGGCCGCCTGGATACCCCACAGCACACCGTCGACATTGATGGCCCAGACGCGGGCGGCCTCCTCGGGTGTCACGTCGGCGATCGGGCCCACCAGCGCGATACCGGCGTTGTTGACCATGATGTCCAGACCGCCCAGCGCCGACGTGGCGTGCTCGACCGCGGCGAACACCTGACGTCGGTCACCGACGTCGGCAACGAATGTCGTTGATTTAGAACCGATCTCAGCAATTTCAGTGGCCACCTCCTCGATCCCGTCGGGGCGGACGTCGACCAGCGCGATGTCGGCGCCGTCGCGCGCCAGGCGCAGCGCGATACCGCGGCCGATACCGCGGCCCGCGCCGGTGACCAGGGCTACTTTCCCGTGCAGACTCACTTCGATCTCCTTCTAGGCGGTGGGGTCGACCAGGACCTTCATCTTCTTGCCGGCGTGCAGCGCCTCGAATCCCTCGTCGATGACGTCGCCGATCGGGATCTTGGCCACCCAGCCGGTGGTGTCATAGGCGCCCTTGGCCATCAGCGCGATGACAGCCTCGAAGTCCGCGCCGGTGTAGCACAGCGAACCCTGGATGCGGGACTCGTTCATCACCAGGTTGAGAAGTGGCGTTTCCAAGGGCTTTTCGTAGATCGCCACGCTCACCATCGGTTTACGCGAGCCCACGCACCCCAACGCCGTCACCACCGCCGGGGTCACCCCAGCGGCATCGAAGACGGCGTCGGCTCCGACGCCTTTGGTGTGCTCGGCGATGAAGGCCGGCACGTCCAGGCTCGTCGGGTCCAACGTCGTGGCGCCGAGCTTTTCGATGGCGGCGCGGCGGGTGGCCGACGGTTCGACAACGAAGACGTCGTCAAGTCCTTTGCCGCGCAACGCGAACCACAATCCGATACCGATCGGCCCTGCACCGAAGACCATTGCGGTGTCGCCGGGGTGGACGTCACCCAGGGTGGCGGCGTGGTAGGCGACGGACATCGGCTCGACGAGGGCACCGAGTTCCAGCGAGACGTTGTCAGGCAGCTTGTGCAGCATGCTGGTCGGCACCACGGTGTACTCCGCCATCCCGCCGTCGGACATCAGGCCGTGGAACCCGATCTGTTGACAGACGTTGTAGTTGCCGGCCCGGCACGGCGCGCAGGTGTCGCACTTGTAGATCGGTTCGACCGCGACGCGGTCACCCTCGGCCCAGCCGGTCACACCGTCGCCCACCTCGGTGATCACACCGGAGAACTCGTGGCCCATCGTCAGCGGCAGCTGCTGGTGTGTCAGCGGGTGCGGTTCGGTGGGCACGAAGATCGGCCCGGCGTAGTACTCGTGCAGGTCGGTCCCGCAGATGCCGTTGAAGCCGATCTTGAGTTTGACCGTGCCGGGTGCGGTCTGCGGTTCCGCGACGTCGTCGACCTCGAGTTTGTTGGGTCCGTAGTACACAGCTGCTTTCATGCGGCAAGTTCTATGTGACTGCGGCCACACTCCGACAGAGTTGCAGGGGGTTGCATCGCTCCCACTCTTTGCGCCGAGACTGCGGTGAGTGCGGGATATCCAGCGTTTTCTCGCACCCACCGCAGTCTCGAGCATTGAATGGGTGCCCAGAACACGTGCAACTGTGCGCAACCCTTGCGCGGATGCATGGCTTGGGTGTGCCCTGTGTCACATGACTTCAACGCTTGAGCCCCAGACCACTCCGTCCGAGGAACGGTCACCGCAGGAAAGAATCGACGCCTGGCTTGCCGATTTCGAGGCGGCGCTGGCCGTACGGGACGTCGAACGCGCCGCCGCCAAGTTTGCCACTGACAGCTTCTGGCGCGATCTCGTCTCGTTCACCTGGAACATCAAGACCGTCGAGGGGCCCGAGCAGATTGCCGCCATGCTCGAGGACCGTCTCGCCGGTACCGATCCGTCCGGTTTCCGGACCCGTGAGGCGCCCACCGACGACGGTGGCGTGGCCTCCGCGTTCATCGAATTCGAGACCGCCGCCGGCCGCGGCGTCGGACACCTGCGCCTCAAAGCCGACGTCGACGGCGACAAGGCATGGACGTTGCTGACCGCGCTGCAGGAACTGAAGGGCCACGAGGAACGAAAGGGCCCATCACGGGTTCTCGGCGCCGTCCACGGATCCGATCCCGACCCGCGGTCCTGGGCCGAGAAGCGGGCCGCCGAGGAGGCGTCCCTGGGTCGCGACACGCAGCCCTATGTCCTGGTCGTCGGCGGTGGTCAGGGCGGTATCGCGCTCGGCGCCCGGTTGCGGCAGCTCGGCGTGCCGGCGATCGTCGTCGACAAGCACGAACGCCCAGGCGATCAGTGGCGCAAACGCTACAAGTCGCTGTGCCTGCACGACCCGGTCTGGTACGACCACCTGCCCTACCTGCCGTTCCCGCAGAACTGGCCGGTGTTCGCGCCGAAGGACAAGATCGGCGACTGGCTGGAGTTCTACACGCGCGTCATGGAGGTGCCGTACTGGTCCAAGACGACGTGTGAATCCGCCTCCTACGACGAGGCCAAGGGTGAGTGGACCGTCGAGGTCGACCGCGACGGTGAGCGCCTGACCCTGCACCCCAAGCACCTGGTGCTGGCCACCGGCATGTCCGGCAAGCCCAGCGTGCCGACGCTTCCCGGCCAGGACGACTTCCGCGGCGACCAGCATCATTCGTCGGCGCATCCCGGGCCGGACCGCTACGTCGGCAAGAAGGCCGTCGTGATCGGGTCCAACAACTCCGCGCATGACATCTGCAAGGCGCTGTACGAGAACGGTGTCGACGTCACGATGGTGCAGCGGTCCTCGACGCACATCGTCAGATCCGATTCGCTGATGGACCTCGGCCTGGGTGACCTCTATTCGGAGCGGGCCGTGGCCGGCGGTATGACCACCGAGAAGGCCGACCTGACGTTCGCGTCGCTGCCGTACCGGATCATGCACGACTTCCAGATCCCGATCTACGACGCCATCCGCGAACGCGACAAGGAGTTCTACGACCGACTGGAAGCGGCGGGATTCGAATTGGACTGGGGTGCCGACAATTCCGGGCTGTTCATGAAGTACCTGCGGCGCGGTTCCGGCTACTACATCGACGTGGGTGCCTGCGATCTCGTGGCCGACGGGTCGATCAAGTTGGCGCACGGGCAGGTCGACCGGTTGACCGAGGACTCGGTGGTGTTGGCCGACGGCACCGAACTGCCCGCCGACGTCGTGGTCTATGCCACCGGATACGGCTCGATGAACGGTTGGGCCGCCGACCTGATCGGGCAGGATGTGGCCGACAAGGTCGGCAAGGTGTGGGGCCTGGGCTCGGAGACCCCGAAGGATCCCGGCCCGTGGGAGGGCGAGCAGCGCAACATGTGGAAGCCCACCCAGCAGGAGAATCTGTGGTTCCACGGTGGCAATCTGCACCAGTCGCGGCACTACTCGCTCTACCTGGCCCTGCAGCTCAAGGCGCGCCACGAAGGCATCCCCACACCCGTGTACGGCCTGCAAGAGGTGCATCATCTTCAGTGATGTGCGCTGCACCAGAGGTCGCCGGGTTCGAACCGATCATCGGGCCCGGCGCTTCGGTGCTCATCCTCGGCAACGCCCCCAGCGTGCTGGCGCTGGCCAAGCATCAGTACTACGGCAACCCACAGAACGCGTTCTGGCGCATCATGGCTGAGCTGTTCGGTTGTACCGCCGCAGCGCCCTATGAGGATCGATGCGCCACGCTGGTATCGCACCGGGTGGCGGTGTGGGACGTACTGAAGTTCTGCCGTCGGGTCGGCAGTCTCGATGCCGCCGTCGAGCGAAGCAGTATGGTGGCCAACGACTTTGCCGAGTTCTTCGCCGATCGGCCCGGTATCGATCGGGTGTTCTTCAACGGCGGGGCCGCCGAGGCGAATTACCGCAGGCTGGTGACCGTCGATGTGCCGGTGCGGTACGCCCGCCTGCCCTCGACCAGCCCGGCGCACACGATGGCCTTCGCGACGAAACTCGCGGTGTGGCGGGCGGCGCTGGCCTAGTCCACCGAATGTGCGTCCACTGCGAAATCCGGCACCCGAAATCGCACTGGTCGCACGTTCGACGCCGCAGGCTCAGCCGAGCCGGTCGACGATGTCCTTGGACTCCCGCAGACCCAGGCCGGTCTCCTCGCGGAAGACCTTGATGGCCTCGATCTTCTTGCCCTGCTGTGCGAGCTGGCGCACCCGCTCGCTGGCCCACGTCTCGTTCGGTTCGCCGACGGGGTTGCGGGGCACCGGCACCGGGATCCCCCCGGCGTTGGACACCACCCGCTCCAGCGCTGCGACGCGGCGTTCCAGCTCCTCGATCCGTCCCTGCAGGTCGTCGTCCGAGCTTCCGAAGAGTCCCACCACCTCAGTGTGACCCATCAGCGCGGGTTGTCGGCGATGTACTGGGCCGTGAACGCACACTTTTGTACGCCAACCCGCGGCGTGTCGCGTACAGACACGCGCGGGCGCGGTCAAAAGGGGGTCAGCTCACGGGTGGACGGCGGTGCGCCCAGGGCCGGTCGGCCTCGATCTCGGCGGCCAGTGCCAGTAGTGTCGCCTCGTCAAACGGCTTGCCCACCAACTGAATAGACAACGGCATCCCCGAGCGGTCCAGGCCCCACGGCACCACCGCCGCTGGCTGCCCGGTCGCATTGAACGCCGCCTGGAACGGCACCCGCGCGGCCACGAGCGCCAGCGTCGACACCCCGCCCCGCGTGCGGTATGCCCCGACCTTCGAGGGACCGGTGGCGGTGCCGGGTGTGATCACCACGTCGACGTCGTCGAAGATGGACTGCACACGCGCTGAGATCGCGGCCTCGGCGTCGCGGATCTTCGCGATCCGCGAATCAGAGAACATCCGTCCGATGCGCGCCATGGTGCGGGTACGTGAATCCAACCGCTCCTGGTGCGGCAGGGCCTTCACGTCGTCGTAGATACCCCGGAAGTAGCGCGGCAGGACGTGCCCGTACACCGCTGAGGTCGGGTAGTCGATATCGCGGACCACCACGTCATGCCCGAGTTCACGCAACACCTGGCCCGCCTGATGCACCGCGGCGCCGTGCTCGGCAGCCACGCGCGCGGTCAACAGCGGAGGAACCTTGGTGGTCAATGCGATTCGCAACCGGTTCGGCGGCCGCGACGCGGCCCGCACGAAGCCGCCCTCCGGGCCGGGCATGGACTTGTCACACGTGACATCGAGAAACAGCGCGGCATCCTCGACGGTGTGGGTCAGCGGACCGTTGGCCACCATGCCGCACCACGAGTCGTCGTGGGGGCTCAGCGGAACGCGGTCGCGCTGCGGTTTGATCCCGAACAGCCCGCACCACGTCGCGGGGATGCGGATCGATCCGGCGCCGTCGGAGCCGAGTGCCATCGGCGCCAGACCCGCCGCGACGGCCGCCCCACTGCCGCCACTGCTACCGCCGGGGGTGCGCGAGATGTCCCACGGATTGTGCGTCGCCCCGTAGGAGACGGTCTCGGTGAACGGCCAGATCATCATCTCGGGCACCGCGGTCTTGCCCAGGATCACCGCGCCAGCTGCGCGCAACAGCCGGACCACCTCGGAATCCTTGGCCGCGGCAGGTCCGTGCGCGGTACTGCCGTAGGTGGTGGTGGCGCCGGTTACGTCGGAGTCGTCCTTGATGGCGATCGGCACGCCGAGCAGCGGCAGCCGTTCCCCCGCATCCAGCCGCTCCTGGGCGGCTGCGGCGGCCGCACGCGCAGCCTCGGCGAACACCACCCGGTAGGCGCGCAGTTCCGGGTCCAGCCGGGTGATGCGGTCCAGGTAGAGGTCAGTCAGCGCGGGCGCCGTGATCGTGCCGGCCGCCAGCAGACGGGCCTGTTCGGCGGCTCCGGCGAAGGCCAGTTCGATGGAGTCCATCGGCGCAGCGTATCTATCGCGGCCCGTACCGGGCGGAGTACTCCCCCGGCGTGCACCCCAACATCGCCCGGAAGTCGTTGGTGAAATGCGCCTGGTCGTACCAGCCGAGGCGGGCGGCGAGGTCGGCGAGATCGACGCCTGGATCGGTCTCGATGTCGAGGGCGGCCTGCTGCAGCCGGTATCGGCACAGCACCCATTTCACGGGCACCCCGACGTAGCGTTTGAACACCCGCTGCGTGGTGCGCGCGCTCCACGGCGAATGCGCCATCACCTGCTCCACCCGGTGCAGGTCGTTGTCCTCGCGAACCCGCTCGAGCAACCGGGTCAGCGCGGTGTACGTCGGATCTGGCGGGCCGGCGTGCGCCCCGATGACCGCATCCATAGCGCTGGCAGCCGCCGAGGTGTCATCATCGAAAATGATTGGGCCACCGAAGAGTTCGTCGTCGACAGGTACGGTGCGCCCGGTGTAGTCGGAGGCGTCGCGACCGAATCGGGCGGCGAACCCGCCGGGGTGGAACCGGGCGCCCACCACCGCGCCCCACTGCGCGATGGTGGTGTGGAAGACCTGTTCGACGACCCCCTGGATCAGGGTGCTGGGTAGCGGGTAACCGTGCCGGGGTGCATCGGTACCCCATTCATGGGTGAGGTGCATTGCCGGAAACGTGATGACGGTGTTGTCGTGGGCGGGCCGACCGCGTAGGTCCCAGCGCACCGACCAGAAGTGTTCGACGTACTCGCCGGCCCGCTCCGACGGTGCCCACCGTTGCAGGTCGAACGCCGACGTGGAACCGGGGCGCCCGACGACACCGCGCAGCGGTTGCGCGGGTGGCGCGTTTTTCCAAGCCGGCACGTGCTCAGCCTAGAAAACTCGTCGGACATGAGCGTCACACCGATCCCAGAGGGATACACCAGTCTGACCCCGTTCATCGTCGTCGACGGCGCTGCGGCCGCCATCGACTTCTACACGTCGGTGTTCGGGGCCGAAGTGATCGAGAAGATGGAACAGCCCGAGGGCACCGAGACGAAGATCGCGCACGCCGAACTCGACTTCGGCAACGGCCGTCTGCAGTTGTCGGACCCCAACGAGCAGTATGGCCTCGAGGCACCGCAACGCAAGGATTCGGTCACCCACTCCGTTGTCCTGTACTGCCCCGACGTCGACGACGTGGTGGCGCGGGCCAAGAAGGCGGGGGCGACCATCCGCGAGGACGTGTCGACGTTCGTCACCGGTGACCGGTTCGCGTCGATCGTCGATCCGTTCGGCCAGCGCTGGGCAGTGATGACCCGGGTCGAGGACGTCAGCGCCGAGGAACGCGACCGCCGGCTTGCCGACTGGGCCAAGGAGAATGTCTGAGCCAACGGCTACCGTGGCCAGATGTCTTGTGTTTTCTGCGCCATCGTCGCGGGTGAGGCCCCGGCCGTCCGGGTCTATGAGGACGACGATTACCTGGCCATCCTCGACATCCGACCGATCGTCCGCGGCCACACGCTGGTACTACCGAAGCAGCATCACGTCGACCTGACCGACACTCCCGCCCAGACGGTCGCGGACATGGTCACCATCGGCCAGCGCATCGCGGTGGCGGCGCGCGAATCGGAGTTGCATGCCGACGGCAACAACATCGTCATCAACGACGGCAAGGCCGCCTTCCAGAGCGTGTTCCACATCCACCTGCACGTCGCGCCTCGGCAAAACGGCGACAAGCTGTCGTTCGCCAAGGGCCTGGTGGTGCGCCGGGATCCGGACCGTGAGGAAACGGGTCGGATCCTGCGCGACGCCCTGGCGGTGACGCGGTGAACCGATTCGTCGAGAAGGCGATGCTGAGATTCGTCACGGTGCACGACACGATCCATCGACGCACCAACGGTCGGGTCGGCCACCGGCTACCCGGTATGCCACCGAACCTGCTGCTGCACAGCACGGGCGCCAAATCCGGTCAGCCCCGGACCAATACATTGACCTACGCCAACGCCGGCAACGACTACCTGATCGTGGCGTCCAACGGCGGAGCCCACCGCTACCCCGCCTGGTACCACAACGTCACAGCGCATCCCGATGTCCAGGTCAACGTCGGCGGCCGCCGGTTCCCGGCCACCGCAAGAGTGATCGGCCCCGAGGATGCCGATTACGCCCGGCTGTGGGACATCGTCAATGCGAACAACGCCAACCGCTATCGCGACTATCAGACCAAGACGTCACGGCCGATCAAGGTGATCGTCCTGTCGCCGCGTTAGAACAGTTCCTTCGCCAATAGTTCGAGGGTGGTCTCGCGGGCTGGCGCGGTGGCCGGATCGGTGCCGCGGTGTGCGGACCCGACGGGATTGACCATGACCTCGTCGACGCCGAAGCGTTCGGCCAGCGCGTGCAATTGTTCGGCGGCCTCGGCCGGTGATCCGACGATGGATTTCGCCTGCCCGGCGGCGATGATCGCCTCCTCCTGACGGCCCGGCGCAAGGGCTTCCGCGTCTTCCACGAGGTCCAGCGCGCGCAACGGCTGACCGGTACGCAACCGCGCCATCATCTGCAGGTTGGGCAGTAGCAGCGCCTCGGCCTCGGCGCGGGTCGGCGCCACTGACGCGTTGACGGTCAAGAACGTCACGGGCGCGGTAGCCAGATCGCTGGGCCGGAACTCCGAGCGGTAGATGTCCAGCGCCTCGTCGGTGCCGTGCCCGGAGAAGTGGTGGGCGAACACATAGGGCAGTCCCTTGGCCGCGGCCAGATGCGCCGAGTACATCGACGACCCGAGCAGCCAGATCCGGGGTTCGCCCGCGGCCGACGGGGTGGCCTTGAGGATGTAGTCGGGCCGGCCGAGGTGCGGAGGCAATTCGACGCGTACTCCGCCGGCACTCATCATCGCGGCGATCTCGTCGAGGTACTGCGGGAACTTGTCGACGTCACTGCCGCCGGACCCCTGCAGGACCGCCGACACCACCGGATCACTTCCGGGAGCGCGGCCCAGTCCGAGGTCGATGCGGCCGGGTGCTGCAGCCTCGAGCAGGGCGAACTGTTCGGCGACCGCCAGTGGCGCATGGTTGGGCAGCATCACCCCACCCGAACCGAGCCGGATCTGCTGCGTCTGCGCGGCCAGATAGCCGATCAACACCGGCGGGCTGGTGGCTGCCACGGCAGGCATGTTGTGGTGCTCGGCCAGCCAGAACCGGGTGTAGCCGAGTTGGTCCGCCTTCTGCGCCAGCCGCACCGTCGCCGCGAGTGCATCGGAGGTGGTCTGGTCAGTGCGCACCGGTACGAGATCGAGGACAGAAAGCCGCATGACAGCCTCAACGCTACTCAACGGCTGACCCTTCCCAGGGCTGAATGCGGGCGCGGCGGCGGCCGTCGGTGAAGATGTCGTCGAGCATGGCGGGGGTCAGTCGCCCGGTGAACATGTTCTGCTGGCTGGGGTGGTAGCAACCTAGCAACTGCACGCCGGACGGCAGGTCGGCGACCACTCCGTGTCCGAACTTCGGTTTGGGCAGGCCGGGCGCCATCAGTGCCAGGGAAACTTGCCAGGCGAACCCGCCCAGCGCGACGGCCACCCGCACGCCGTCACCGATCAGGCGCCACTCGGCGGTCAACCACGGCGAGCAGGTGGTGCGCTCCGCCGGAGTGGGCGCGTTGTCGGGCGGGGCGCACCGCACCGGCGCGCTGATGCGAATCCTGTTCGCGCGCAACCCGTCGGCGGCGTCGACACTGCTCGGCTGGTTCACCAGACCGCAGCGGTACAACGACGCGAACAGCTGATCGCCCGATCGGTCACCGGTGAAGACCCGTCCGGTGCGGTTGGCGCCGTTGGCCGCCGGCGCCAACCCGACGATCAACAGCCGCGGCCGACGTGCACCCCACCCGGGAACGGGCCTGCCCCAATACGGTTGATCGGCGAATGACCGCCGCTTGACCTCGGCGACTTCCTCACGCCAGGCGACCAGCCGGGGGCAGGCCCGGCAGACACTGACCGCGGCGTCCAGTTCACGAATGCTGCTGATCCCCTGGGCCTGTTCGACCACCCCGGCGGGGTCAGCGGCTATCGAGGTACGGCGGGTGGCCGGATCACCGGGCCAGCCGGTGCCGGGCGGAACAGGCGACTCAAACGGTCGGCCGGTGCGGGGATGGGCTAGCACTGGTGACCATCGTGCACCACGTGTCGACCATCGCATAAGGCGTAGTGGACGGCATGCCCGCGCTGCTAGCGTCAATTCGCCATGTCCAACACCAAGCGC
>CAMFLL010000093.1 GCA_945957405.1 uncultured Mycolicibacterium sp.
CTGAGGGAAGTGGGCATCGTTCGAAGCGGGACTGGGAGGGTGTCTTCCCGCTGTCGATCCGCAACGTCGCCGTCCCGCGGGAATCCGGCCACCGCGAAGATGGGCAAATGTATCCGGCGGCCAGAACGAAACGGTGATTCTGCGGCGGGAGGTATTTCGCGTGTCGAGTGAGAAAGATAGGCAGTAAAAAGTACTGAGCTGAATGATTTTGTCGGCGCCTTGGGACAGGAAGACACGCCCATCGATTTGCCATCAGCCGTACGCGCCAGAGCGCACTGGTTCGCATCGAGGCCGACCTCCGACGAATCGTCGGGCAAATGGCCAGGCGCCGAACGCTTTCCACGACCGCCTGCGGTCAGAAGCGTTGCGCTGGTCCATCATCAAACGCCGAACCGGGGCGCCGGCGAGGCGCCCCGGTGTCGACGTGATGCGGAATCGTGGGCAGACCTCAGAAGGTCTTTCCGGCCGAACCGAGCTGGCGGGTGGCCTCGACAACGCGGGCCGCGAGCCCGGCTTCGGCGGAGGCGCCCCAGACCCGGGGGTCGTAGGTCTTCTTGTTGCCCACCTCGTTGTCGACCTTCAGCACACCGTCATAGTTCTTCAACATGTGATCGGCGACGGGACGCGTGTAGGCGTACTGGGTGTCGGTGTCGATGTTCATCTTGATCGTGCCGTAGGAGACGGCGTCCGCGATTTCCTGCGCGCTCGAGCCGGAACCGCCGTGGAAGACGAGGTCGAACGGGTTGGATTTGCCGATCTTGGCGCCCACCTGTTCCTGGATGTCCTTCAGGATTTCCGGGCGTAACTTGACGCCGCCGGGCTTGTACACGCCGTGCACGTTGCCGAAGGTGAGGGCGGTGATGTAACGACCGTTCTCGCCGGAGCCGAGCGCGTCGATGGTGGCCAGCGCGTCGTCCACAGTGGTGTAAAGCTTGTCGTTGATGGCGTTTTCGACGCCGTCTTCTTCACCGCCGACGGTACCGATCTCGACCTCGAGGATGATCTTGGCGGCCGCGGCGCGTTCGAGCAGGTCACGGCCGATGCGCAGGTTTTCGGGCAGTGTCTCGGCTGAGCCGTCCCACATGTGCGAATTGAACAGGGGGTTGCGGCCGGCCTTGACCTCCGCCTCGGACGCCGCCAGTAGTGGCAGCACGAATCCGTCCAGCTTGTCCTTGGGGCAGTGGTCCGTGTGCAGGGCGATGTTGACGCCGTAGCTCTTGGCGACCTCGCGCGCGAAGGCGACGAAGCCCAGTGAGCCGGCAACCATGTCCTTGGTCGAGGCGCCGGACCAGTAGGCGGCGCCGCCGGTGGAGACCTGGATGATGCCGTCGGACTCTGCCTCGGCGAAGCCGCGCAGGGTGGCATTCAGTGTCTGGGAGGACGTGACGTTCACGGCCGGGAATGCGAAGCCGCCGGTTTTTGCGCGATCGAGCATCTCGGCATAGATCTCCGGGGTGGCAATGGGCATGCTGACTCCAATGTTGAGTTACGTCGACAGGCCCTCGAAACTGGTCAGGGCACAGTCCGACATCGTCGGGTTGTCCGGGCCTGCCGGCCACGGCCACCGACCGCCGAAAGCCTCACTCCCCCATCGGTGAATGCCGCGACGATCGGATCGGCGAGACGCCGGATTACTGGACGACCTCGCCGGTGGTTTCGTAGGTTGCGATCTTGCCGATGCGCCGGTTGTGGCGCTCGGCGTTGCTGAATGGTTCGGTCAGGAAGGCCTCGATCAGTTCCGTGGCTTCCTCGACGGTGTGCTGGCGGCCGCCCACGGCCACCACGTTGGCATTGTTGTGTTCGCGAGCGAGCCTGGCCGTGTCGAGGTTCCATGCCAGGGCGGCGCGTACACCTTTGACCTTGTTCGCGGCGATCTGCTCGCCGTTTCCCGAGCCGCCCAGCACTATCCCGAGCGCCTCCACGCCGGCGGCCTGATCGGCGACGACGGCGGCCGCGGCGTTGATGCAGAAGGACGGGTAGTCGTCTTCGGCGTCGTAGGTCGCGGGCCCGTGGTCGACCATCTCATAGCCGTTGGCAGACAACGCCTCGATGAGGTGTGAGCTGAGCTCGAGCCCGGCATGGTCGGTTGCGATGTGAACGCGCATGGTGTGGTCCTTAAAGCTGGTTGGGTTGCAGCGTCGTCAGGCGAACGCGAGTTGGGCGTTCGCACGCAGCGATTCAATGGCATCCGCGGGTGAGGGCTTGCCGTACACGGCCGATCCGGCCACGAAGATGTTGGCGCCCGCTTCTGCGGCGCGGGTGATGGTTTCTTCGGTGATGCCGCCGTCGACCTGGATGGCCACGTTCACGCCGGAACCCTCGATTGCCGCGCGGGCACGGCGGATCTTGGGCAGCGTGACGTCCAGGAACGCCTGGCCGCCGAAGCCCGGCTCGACGGTCATGATCAACAGCATGTCGAGTTCGGAAAGCATGTCCAGGTAAGGCTCCACCGGCGTGGCCGGGCGCAGTGCCATGCCCGCCTTCGCCCCGCGCGCACGAAGCTCGCGCGCGAGTTTGATGGGTGCGGCAGAGGCCTCGACGTGGAATGTCACCGAGGCCAGGCCGGCGTCGGCGAACTGAGGCGCCCAGCGGTCCACCTCGGAAATCATCAGGTGAGCATCCAACGGCACCGGGCTGACCTTCTGTAGCCGTTCCACGACCGGCAGGCCGATGGTCAGATTCGGCACGAAGTGGTTGTCCATCACATCGACGTGCGCGGCATCGGCATTGCTGATGCGGGCCAGCTCGGCTTCGAGGTTGACGAAGTCGGCGGAGAGGATGCTCGGATTGATGCAGCAGTTCAGGGGTGAAGCGGACATGGTGTCTGCCTTTCGGGGGCGGTCAGGGCGTCCCGGCCGCGTGAAGACCAAAGGTCTCCACGCGGCCGGGATGGATGACGGATGGTCCGGGTGGGTCAGGAACCCTTCCGTGCCGAGGCGAGGGCGCCTTCGACGTCGGCCAGGAGTTCCTTCCAGCTGGCGACGAACTTGTCCAGGCCTTCGGCTTCCAGCTGTGCGACGACCTCGTAGTAGGAGATGCCGATACCTTCGATGTCGTCGAGCGTGCCTTTTGCGTCCTGGTACAAGCCGGTGATGGTGTCACCTTCGACCACGCCGTGGTCGAACGTGGCGTCCAGGGTCTTCTCGGGCATGGTGTTGACCACGTCGGCGGCGACGAGTTCGGTCACGTAGAGGGTGTCCGGATACGCCGGGTCCTTCACGCCGGTCGAGGCCCACAAGGGACGCTGGGGGCGCGCGCCGGCCTTGGCCAGGGACGCCCAGCGCTCGGTGGCGAAGAGTTCTTCGTAGGCCTGGTACGCCAGACGGGCGTTGGCGACACCTGCTTTGCCCTTGAGGCCGATGGCCTCGTCGGTGCCGATGGCGTCGAGGCGCTTGTCGATTTCGGTGTCGACGCGCGAGACGAAGAACGACGCGACCGAGTGGATCGTGGACAGGTCATGACCATTGTCGCGGGCCAGCTCAAGCCCGGACTGGAAGGCGTTGACCACGGCGCGATACCGCTCCAGGGAGAAGATGAGGGTCACGTTGACGCTGATGCCCTCGGCCAGGGTGGCAGTGATGGCTTCCAGGCCCTCGCGGGTCGCCGGGATCTTGATCAGGACGTTGTCCTTGGCGACCTTCTTGTACAGGTGCTTCGCCTCGGCGATGGTCCCGGTGGTGTCCCAGGCCAGCCGGGGATCGACCTCGATGGAGACGCGGCCGTCGACTCCCTTGGTGGCGGCGGCGACGGGAGCGAACAGGTCGCATGCGTCGGCCACGTCGGCGGTGGTGATCTCGAAGATGGTCTCCTCGACGCCTGCGCCCTGTGCGGCCAGCTGGGCGATCTTCGCGTCGTAGTCGTCACCGGTGGTGATCGCGGCCTGGAAGATCGACGGGTTGGTCGTGACGCCCACGACGTTCTTCTGCTCGATCAGCTTCTGCAGCGAACCGGACTCCAAACGGCCCCGGGAGAGGTCGTCGAGCCAGATCGAGACGCCGGCGTCTGAGAGCTGTGCGGTGGGGGTTGGATTGGTCATCGCTTCTGCTTCTTCCTTCGAATATCGAAATATGTTGAGTGGCTTGCGGTGAGCGCCGCGGGACGGCCATCGGGCCGTCCCGCGGCGTGCCGGCCGCCGTGCAGTCGAGGGGTACAGCGGCAGTGAGGGTCAGTTGCCTGCGGCGGCGATGGAGTCCTTGGCGGCGGCGACCACCGCGTCTGTGGTGATGCCGAACTCCTGGAACAGTCGCTTGTAGTCCGCCGAAGCGCCGAAGTGCTCGAGGCTGACCGAACGGCCGGCGTCGCCGACGAAGTCCTTCCAGCCCAGGGCCAACCCGGCCTCGACCGAAACGCGGGCGGTCACGGCGGCGGGCAGCACCGACTCGCGGTAGGCGGAGTCCTGCTTGTCGAACCACTCGACGCACGGCATGGAGATCACGCGGGTGGGGATGCCCTCGGCCTGCAGTGCTTCGCGAGCCTGGACCGCGAGATGGACCTCGGAGCCGGTGGCGATCAGCAGCACCTTGGCGGGGACGGTGACGCCGTCCTTGGCGGCCTCGGCCAACACGTACCCACCCCTGGTGACTCCTGCCGCGGAGGCGAAAGTGTCACCGTCGGCGGCACCTTCACCACGGGTGAAGGTCGGGATGTTCTGACGGGTCAGCACGATCCCTGCCGGGTTCTCGTGGTTCTCCAGGATGGATTTCCACGCCACGCCGACCTCGTTGGCGTCGCCGGGACGGACGACGTCGAGGCCGGGGATGGCACGCAGGGTCGAGAGTTGTTCCACCGGCTGGTGTGTCGGGCCGTCCTCGCCCAGACCGATGGAATCGTGCGACCACACGTAGACCGAGGGCACACCCATCAGCGCGGACAGGCGGATGGCCGGGCGCTGATAGTCACTGAAGATCAGGAACGTACCGGAGAACGCCCGAGTGGGACCGTGCAGCGAGATGCCGTTGACGATCGACGCGGCAGCGTGCTCACGGATGCCGAAGTGCAGGACCCGTCCGTAGGGGTTGCCCTTCCACGCATTCGTCGAGCGCGAGGCCGGAATGAACGACGGCGAACCTTCGATGGTGGTGTTGTTCGACTCGGCCAGATCGGCTGAGCCACCCCAGAGTTCGGGCAGAACGGGGCCGAGGGCGCTGAGCACCTTGCCGGATGCGGCGCGGGTCGAGACATCCTTGCCGCCTTCGAAGACGGGCAGGACGGCGTCGACGCCGTCGGGGAGTTCCCTGGCCTCGATGCGCTGCAGGAGCGCGGCGCCTTCCGGATTGGCGGCCTGCCACGACTTGAACGACGTGTTCCAGTCGCTGCGTGCGGCCGCACCCCGGTCCACTGCCGTCCGGGCGTGCGCCAGGATCGCCGGGTCCACCTCGAAGGACTTGGCGGGGTCGAAGCCCAGCACCTCCTTGACCGCTGCGACTTCCTCTGCGCCCAAAGCGGATCCATGGATCTTGCCCGTGTTCTGCTTCTTCGGGGCCGGGTACCCGATGATGGTGCGCAGCGAAATGATGGACGGCTTCGACGTCTCGGCCTTCGCGGTCAGCAACGCCGAGTGGAGTTCCTCGATGTCTTCCTTGTATTCGCCGGTCCGGGTCCAGTCCACCCGCTGGACGTGCCAGCCGTAGGACTCGTAACGCTTGAGAACGTCCTCGGTGAAGGAGATGTCGGTGTCGTCCTCGATCGAGATGTGGTTCTCGTCGTAGACCACGACGAGGTTGCCCAGTTCCTGATGTCCGGCCAGGGAGGACGCCTCGGACGTCACACCTTCCTGCAGGTCGCCGTCGGATGCGATGACCCAGATCGTGTGGTCGAACGGCGACGTGCCGGGAGCGGCGTCTGGGTCGAGCAGGCCGCGCATCCGACGCTGCGAGTAGGCGAAACCAACCGACGACGCGAGACCCTGTCCCAGTGGGCCGGTGGTGATCTCAACGCCCTTGGTGTGCTTGTACTCCGGGTGGCCCGGCGTCAGCGAACCCCAGGTGCGGAAGGACTGCAGGTCCTCCAGTTCGAGGCCGTAGCCGGCGAGGAACAACTGGATGTACAGCGTCAGCGAGGAGTGTCCCGGCGACAGGATGAACCGGTCGCGGCCCAGCCACTGCGCGTCGCTGGGATCGTGGCGCATCAGCTTCTGGAACAACAGATATGCCGCCGGAGCCAGGCTCATCGCCGTCCCGGGGTGACCGTTCCCGACCTTCTCCACCGCGTCCGCGGCCAAGACGCGGACGGTGTCCACGGCGCGCTGATCCTCGGCCGTCCAGTTCAAGGTCGAGTCCTGCACCGCGGCGGTGGCGTCGAACGCGGTGTCGATCGGGTCTGCTGTCTGAGTCACTGGTGATCCCCTTTATTCGGTCATCGGCCCATGGCGGCCGAATCGGATTTTCTGGTTGATGTGATTGATCGCGTTGTAATAGATGATTGCGAACCAAACGGGCAGGGGTAACACTGTTTTCTGACGGTTATCACTACACTTTTGGACTGGTCGGACGGTTCCACCCGCGGTAAGCTGCCCGAATGAGTGCCGCCCCCAATCAGCCCGAGACCGCAGCCCTCACGCCGTTGGCGGACCTGCCTTGGCCGCTGTTGCAGGCCGTTGCCGCGTTGGCCGAAGCTCCCCTGATCCAGATCGCGGAACGGCTGCGCACCGCCATGCTCCCCTACGTGAAGAGCAGCGCGCTGGTCATCTTCACCGAAGACTGCACAGGGCGTCCGCAGAAGAAGGCCGGCGCTGAGGAGATCATCTCCCGGGTCTCCATCGCGGAGCTCGACACGCTGCGCGCTACCCTTTCGGATGAGACGCCCTGGTTCGGCGACGCCGAGCTCGCCGGTCGGCTCCGGCCCGTACTGGCCCTCAAGCACGACTCCAGCGGTGCGCTCCTCGTGCTCACGGATCCGCACCCGGCCGGTCCCGGACACGACGCCGAGCTGGAGTTGGTGACCTACCTCTGGCACATCGCCGCCCAACGGATCCAGGAGAAAGTGGTCGATGCGCCGCCGTCGTATCTGCTTGAATCCCGAGCGGCCTCAGCTGAGCGCGTCCGCGTGACGGCGGAGCTGACCGATCTGCACTCCACGACCCTGGAGACACTCCTGGCGGCACTGCGCTCGTCGTCGATGGACGATACGGCGGCGCGTTCAGCCGTCACCGACCTCGCCGCCAAGGCGCTGGTCGGGCTCAGGACACTCAGCGACCGCACGACCGACCTGGTCGAGGTGCCGGTCGCCATTGCCTTCGAACGGCTGCGGGAGGACCTGCGACCGCTCACGCGCTTCAGCGGACTCGAGATCGAGTTCATCGAGCCACCGCAGAACGGGCGGGCCCTGCCCGGCGAAGTTGCTCACGCCGGACGGGCCATCGTCCGGGGGCTGGTCCTGGCCATGATGGAGCAGCCCGAGGTCAGTAGGGTACGGACACAATGGGATTGCGATGGCGAGAACCTGCTGATCAACGTTCGCGACGACGGCCGAGGAATGCTCGCCCCCGATGCGCCCAGCATCGGACGGCTGGACCGCCAGGTCCAGGCGCTCGACGGACAGCTGCGGATCGACGTCATGCCCCGCTGGGGTGCCGACGTCTTCGTCACACTCCCCCTGGACCTGCCCTCGACACGCCCGGCAGGCGATATCGCCGGATGGGACCTGGCTGCCCGGGAACTCGAAGTGCTCCAGCACCTGGTCGCCGGACAACGCAACCGCTCCATCGCCATGGCGCTGGGGATCAGCGAGAACACCGTCAAGTTCCATGTGCGGAACCTGTTCAGGAAACTCGAAGTCGGATCGCGCACGGAGGCCATCGCACTGGCACACAGCCACGGACTCCGGTGACGGGTACGGTCTCGTCAGGCTGCGTCGTGGTGCACCGTGAAAGTGCCGAGGCTGCTGACTGTTTCGCCGAAGACCTCATCAGGGTCGAGGCGGCGCAGTTCTTCGGCCAGGCAGTCCTTGAGGGTGCGACGGGGCAGAGAGATCCGCTGCGTGGGCTGGCCGGGCTGAGTCAGTTCGGCCACTGAGCGGTCGGGTCGGGACAACTGGATGTCCCCCGTGGCACGGCTGAGTCGAACGCTGCGGATACCTGTCCCGGGGCGTCCGGCCACCACTGTCACCGGAGCCTCGAGCGCCAACTTGAGCCAGGCAGCGAGCAGCAGCGTGCTGGGTGAGTCCGAGGCCCCCTCGACGGTGACGGCCGTGACGGCCGAGCCGTCCACGTGATCCAGCGCCGCTGCCAGTTGGATCCGCCAGTGGGTCAGGCGGGTCCAGGCCAGGTCGGTATCGCCGGCCTTGTAGGTCTTGCGGATGTTCTCCAGTGCCGCTTGGGGTTTCGCCTCATTGGCGGAGTCGGTGATGCGGCGGTGGGCGATGCGTCCGATGGAGGTCTGACTGGCGCTGCGCGGCGCGCCGTACGGCCACCAGGCCACGATCGGGGCATCGGGAAGCAGCAGGCCGGCAATCAGGGACTCACTCTCGGCGGCCAGGTCGCCGTACCCGCGCAGGATGATGACTTCAGACGCGCCTGCGTCGCCGCCCACCCTGATCTGGGCGTCCAGCCGGGTGGGGGCCGAAGCCCCGCCGTCGGTGTGGACGATGATCCGACAGGGGTGTTCCCGGCTGGCCTCGTTGGCGGCGTCGATCGCCTCCTCTTCGAGCCCGGCGCGGGTGACCACCACCAGGGTCAGCACCCGGCTGAGGGCGATCACGCCGCTCTGTTCGCGCAGGCCCATGATCTTCTTGGAGATCTTCGAGGTGGTGGTGTCGGCGAGATCGACGATCATGGCCTTCTCCAGCTTCGTCCATCGCGCGCAAGCAGCTCGTCGGCCGAGGCAGGTCCCCAACTCCCGGGCGCATACGGTTCGGGTTGTTCGCCCAGGCCGGCCCAGTACTTCTCGAAGGGATCCAGTATCTTCCAGGACAATTCGACTTCGGTGTGCCGGGGGAACAGCGGCGGCTCACCCAGCAGCACGTCGAGGATCAGCCGTTCGTAGGCTTCCGGACTGGACTCGGTGAAAGAGTGGCCGTAGCCGAAGTCCATGGTGACATCGCGGACTTCCATCTGGGTGCCGGGCACCTTTGACCCGAACCGGATCGTGGCGCCCTCATCAGGCTGGACTCGGATCACCACGGCATTCTGGCCGAAGTCGTCCTCGGCGTAATCCCGGAACAGCAGGTTGGGCGCACGCTTGAACACCACGGCGATCTCCGTCACGCGCCGGCCCAGTCGTTTGCCGGCACGCAGGTAGAAGGGCACGCCGGCCCAACGCCGAGTGTGGATGTCCAGGCGGACGGCCGCATATGTCTCCGTGGTGGAGTCGGCCGGAATGCCTTCTTCGTCAAGGAAGCCCAGGACCTCCTCGCCGCCCTGCCAGCCGCCGGCGAACTGGCCGCGGGCCGAGTGGTTCGACAGGTCGTCGGGCAGTGTCACCGCAGCCAGGACCTTTTCCTTTTCGGCCCGCAGTTCGTCGGCGTCGAAGGAGATCGGTTCCTCCATGGCCGTCAGGGCCAGCAGCTGCAGGAGATGGTTCTGGATGACATCCCGGGCCGCGCCCACGCCGTCGTAGTAGCCTGCCCTACCACCGGTGCCGATGTCCTCGGCCATGGTGATCTGAACGTGGTCAACGTAGTTGGCGTTCCAGATCGGTTCGAACAGTTGGTTGGCGAAGCGCAGGGCCAGGATGTTCTGAACCGTCTCCTTGCCCAGGTAGTGGTCGATCCGGAACACCGCATCGGGGGGAAACACGGATTCGACGACATCGTTGAGTTGGCGGGCTGACTCGAGGTCGTGCCCGAACGGTTTCTCGATCACCACCCGGCGCCACGTGCCGCCCTCGGCCTGCGCCAAACCCTGATCGGACAGCTGGCGGCAGACCTGTTCGAAGGCCTTCGGCGGGATCGAGAGGTAGAACGCGTGATTGCCGCGCGTCCCGCGCTGTTCGTCCAATTCGTCGAGCGTTGCGCCGAGCTGTTTGAATGCCTGGTCATCGTCGAATTCGCCTTGTACGAAGCGGATGCCTGCGCACAGTTGCTCCCACACCGCTTCGTCGAACGGCGTCCGGGCGTGCGCCATCACGGACGCCTTGACCTGTGCGGCGAAGTCCTTGTTGTCCCATTCGCGGCGGCCGAAACCGACCAGGGAAAAGCTCGGCGGCAACAGGCCGCGGTTCGCGAGGTCGTACATGGCCGGCATCAGTTTCTTGCGGGCGAGGTCTCCGGTGACTCCGAACAGGACCAAGGATGACGGACCTGCGATGCGGTGCAGACGACGGTCACGCGGATCCCGGAGCAGGTTGCGCCCGGAACCCGCATTCGAATCAGCCTCAGGGACAGACATTTTGGGGATTCCAGCTTTCGACAGGTCGCGCGCTCCCCCACTCGACGGTCACGCGCGAAGATCCCGGTTCCACGAGCGCGGTGGCGCCCCGCACCCCCGAGGGTGTGGGACGCCACCGTCATTCGCAGGGTCAGGCGATGGCGGCGCGGAGTTCCTTCGCGGCCCGTGCCGGGTCGTCAGCGCCGTAGATGGCGCCGCCGGCGACGGCGACCTCTGCCCCGGCCTGCTGGACCGCGGGGATGGTGGCGACCTTCACGCCGCCGGCCACGGAGAACGGAACACGCGCGGTTGCCCCGGCCTGCAGCAGTCCGTTCAGGTCGAACCCGGGCTTGGCCTGCTCGTCCAGACCGGCGTGCATCTCCACGAACTTCGCGCCAAGGGCACGGACTTCCTGTGCGCGGGTGACCTTGTCGGCGATGCCGATCAGGTCGACGACGACGCCCTTGTTGTGGGCCTTGGCCGCCTTGACGGCACCGGCGATGGTGGAGTCGTCGGCCGCACCGAGCACGGTGACCAGGTCGGCGCCGGCCTTGAAGGCGATGTCGGCTTCGAGCTCGCCGGCGTCCATCGTCTTGAGATCGGCGAAGACGATCTTGTCCGGGTGGGCGTTCTTGACCGCGGTGATGACGGGCAGTCCTTCGGCCTTGATCAGGGGTGTGCCGAGTTCGATGATGTCCACGTACTCGGCGACCTGGCCGGCCAGTTCGAGGGCGGCTTCGGTGGTCAGGAGGTCGATGGCGACTTGGAGCTTCATGGTGTTTCTTCTTTCTGTGTTGGGAACTGCGGTGAGGGTGTTACTTGCGGTGGGTGCCGAGAGTCGACGGTCCGGTCATTCGAGGTTGGCGTGCCGAAGCCAGAGATCTTCGGCCTGGATGTCGGTGTGGTCCCACAACGACTGGAACAGGGCTTCGGTCGCGAGGAACAGCACCTGCTCGAACAGGGACCCGGCGTATTGACGCGACAGGCTCGAGCCGTGATCGGTCTTCTGGGCGGCGGGGATGATCACCACGGCGTCGGCGAGTGCGGCCAGCGGCGCGTCCGGATTGGTGGTGAACGCGGCGATACGTGCCCCGGACTTCTTGGCGGTCTCCGCTGATTTCACCACACCCGAGGTGGTCCCTGACCCGGAAGCCACGAGCAACAGATCATCGGAACCGATTGCCGGAGTTGTGGTGTCGCCGGCGACGTGCACATTCAGGCCGAGGTGCATCAACCGCATGGCCGCCATCCGGAGGACGAGCCCGCTGCGTCCCGCGCCGGCGACGAACACCCGACTCTGCTCGTTGAGGTGACGAGCGAGGACCGCCACCTGCTGTTCGTCGACGTTGGCAGTCGTGCCCGCGATCTCGTCCCTGACAAGGGACAGATTGCGTGCGATGTCATCCGCACTTGCTGTCGAAGTCACGATTGTCATCCCCCTTCGATTCGCCCATCGGGCCTATGACGGCCGACCGGATACTTTCTGGTGGCACCAATGATCTCGAAGCGAATGGGTGGGGGTAACACTGTTTTCTGACGGTTCTACCTACCCTTTGGGATTGGTCGGGCTTCTCGATCTCCGGTGAGCTCCGCCCGATGGGGCATCGGAAGACTCGCGTGCGCGTGCCCAAAGCCCGAGGTATGCGCCTGTATTCGGCTCCCCCTCCGGCAATCCGGACACCGGACACGTTCTCGGTAGCGCCGACCACGGCTCGACGCCGGCTGCCTCGTGCTCAGTTGATCTGGGGCGCCCGAGAATTCAACAGACTCCCCCAGGGCGCGATCGTGACTCGACACCAAGGGGGAACTCGTGGACGACGGCCGGCACCGCGACCCGGTCGGCATGCAGGCGGTCGGCATCGCGAACGTGTCCGGCGCGCTTGCGTCGTGCGGAGGTCAAAAAATCTTTCATGAACGGTTGACATGAACGCCTGTTCATGTCAGTGTTCATACGGATGGAAACGTGATCGCAATCACACCGAGCGCATTGGATTCAGTGATGTGCCTGCGACTCCGGACATCAATGCAGTCGGATTTTTGACCATCGATCCGGCACACTAATTTCGTTTTGCTGTGTGTTGTCTATAACACCGTCTGTTTCGCTGCCCATATATGCATCGAATGCCAATATTCGAGCTGAGTTGTTTGCAGTTTTCCCCACCACCACACATAGGAGAGATCATGGAAAACCAGGTAGGAACCCTCACCAAGGCCGGGGCCATCCACAAAGTGGAAAACGGCTTTCTCGGGCTCCCGAAGATGGATGAGCCTGGAACCGACGCCGCCATCGGTGACTCCCTGCACAATCCCGAAGGGACGGTCATGAGCTCCGGCTTCTTCGAGCTGAAGAAGTCAGATCCGTTGGTGTACACATACACCTACGACGAGATGAAACTCGTCGTGAAGGGCGAGTTCATCCTCACCGACCAGGACACCGGCGAGGTCACCCACGCCAAGGAACGCGACGTGCTGTTCTTCCCCAAGGGCACGACCGTCAAGTTCGAGACGCCCGAGTACGGGCTCGGGTTCTTCGCCGGTGACCGCACCTTCGCTCCCTGATTCGCCCACCGCGTCTAGTTGGCTCAAAGAGAGCCGTCAGCAACCGTCTGAATGCACATCAAAGATTTGCTAGCCAATATTGAAGTTAGCCGCAAACAGCCCATGAAAATGAGGATATACCATGACTTTACGAGTCGGAATTATCGGCGCCGGCCCCAGCGGCCTGGCGCAACTGAGAGCATTTGAATCAGCGCGCCAAAAAGGGGCGCAGATCCCCGACGTCATGTGCTTCGAGAAGCAGAATGATTGGGGCGGTCAGTGGAACAACAGCTGGCGAATCGGCCTGGACGGCTACGGCGAGCCGGTTCACTCCAGCATGTACCGCCACCTGTGGTCCAATGGCCCCAAGGAGTGCCTGGAGTTTTCGGACTACACCTTCGACGAGCACTTTGGCCGGCCCATCTCCTCCTTCCCGCCGCGCGAGGTTCTGTTCGACTACATCAAGGGTCGCGTGGAGAAGTCCGGTGTCCGCAAGTACGTGAAGTTCAACACCGTTGCGCGCCATACCAGCTACGACGAGCACACGCAGGAATTCACGGTCACGGTCGAGGATTTGACGACCAACCAGACTGAAACCCACGTATTCGACAAGCTCGTGGTTGCGACCGGGCACTTCTCTGTCCCTTCGGTCCCTGAGTTCGAGGGCATCAAGACCTTCCCGGGCGAGGTGCTGCACGCCCACGATTTCCGAGGTGCTGAGCGGTTTTTCGGCAAGCGGCTGCTCATGATCGGCAGTAGCTATTCCGCTGAGGACATCGGCATGCAGTCCCACAAGATGGGCGCCGCATCCATCACGATGAGCTTCCGCACGAACCCGATGGGCTATCACTGGCCGTGGAACACCGTGGAACGGCCGCTCGTCACCCGATTCCATGGCAACACCGCACATTTCAGCGACGGCACCCAAGATGATTTCGACGCCGTCGTGCTGTGCACCGGATACCAGCACAAATACCCATTTCTACCCAGCGAGCTCTCGCTGACGTCGCCGAATGTGTTGTACCCGGCCAATCTCTACAAGGGCGTGGTGTGGCAGCAGAACACAAACCTGTTCTATCTCGGCGCGCAGGACCAGTACTACACGTTCAACATGTTCGACGCCCAGGCGTGGTTTGCCCGCGACGTCATGACCGGGCTGATCGACATACCCTCGTTCGACAAGCGCGACGCGGATATCGAGGGCTGGCTCGAGCGCCAAGCCGCGCTGAAGGATCATGATGCGGAGGCTGATTTCCAGACGGAGTACGTGCGCGAACTCATCGACGCCACCGACTATCCGTCCTTCGACCTGGACGCGGTCGCCCAGTTGTTCAAGGACTGGATGCACAACAAGCACACGGACATCCTCGGCTACCGCGACGCTGTGCATCGGTCCGCGATCACCGGCACGCTGTCGGTCAAGCATCACACCCGCTGGATCAACGCCATGGACGACACCATGGAGCGATACCTTCACGGTCCGTCGCAGGACGACATCATCGCGTCTGCCGGTCTCACCGACAGGAAACGCGGCGGACAGGAGGACAAAGCTGGTGCTGGTGCAGGACCGTCCTTGATCCACCACGCAGAAGTGTTCCAGTCCCGCCCCCAGCCAACACATAGCTGACCCGATGTTCCAGTCCCCCGGTGTAGCAAGATGGGAACTTCACAACCCAGGCAATAGTCTGGGGGAAGTTCCCAGACGGACCGTCACCAGGAGACTGGAAGGGTTGGCTATGCGGGTGTCCTCCGATGAACGACGAGAACAGCTGATTTCAGCGACCCTGGAGCTGATGAGGCGTGACGGTGTTCAGTCGGTGACCATGCGGTCGATCGCCAAGGAAGCCAACGCCCCCCTGGCGACCGCACACTATTGCTTCGACGACAAGAGCGAACTCATGGACGCGGCCGCCGAGGCATGGTTGAAGAACTTGAACCAATTCTCCCACGAAATTTCGGTTCACTTGGGACTCCGCAAGGCCGTAGAAGAAGTGGCCGAAGAGTACTGGCGCACTTTGACCGAACAACCCGCAAACCTCCTCGCCGAGATCGAGCTCATTCTATGGGCAACCCGTAATGCCAAAGTCAGTCCGCTGGCACCTAAGATCTATCCCGCCTATGTGGTGGAGTTGGGAAACATCTTCTCCACTGCGGCCGAAAACAACGGTGAGCATTGTCGGATGGAATTCACAACGCTCGTACGGTCATTCCTGATGATCTACGACGGAGCGGCCATCCAGTACATGACCGACCCGACGGCCATGGATTTTCGCGGCATGTTTTTCACGATGCTAGATGGGCTTCTGATCAAGGCTGGCGTCTAAACACCACTGCCACAACGGCATCGATCGGCAGGGCAACTTCCGAGTCTCCACATTGCTAGCAATGCGAGATTTAGAAGAAGTGCCCGGCATGTGGTTGCCGAAAGCTCTGCATCCAGGGGCTTGACGAATTCCGTGCCTCTGTGAGGGTTGCCTACCTATTGGAGACGCCCTGTCTTCTTTTCCCAAACTACTGACTAGAACCACCCGCATTGCGGATTGCTCCGAAGAAACGGATATCGACATGACAAAATCCACTTTCCAGGCGTCGACGCTCACCGGGAATGCAATCGATTCCTGGCCCAAGGAGCCGATGAAGGCCATGAAAGCCGAATGGCCCCGGATGCGCTGCAGATTCATCAACGCCGAACCCGAGGGCGCCTGGGACGACTTCATCCTCTCGGAATGGGAGCTGTGGAGCTGTGGCTGGGAGGACTTCCATCCTCACACCGAAACGGCCTTCGTGGTCGAAGGCGAACTCCATATCGAGTGCGACGGTGAGTCTGTCGTCCTGGGACCGGGGGACTCCGCTCGCGTGAATGCCGGCCGCACGGGCCGGTATTCGGCACCCGCCTATGCGCGGATGGTCACCACCTACGGACCGAACCCTGACGGCAAGGAATCCCACTCCTTCCGATACTTCGAAATCTGAGTTCGATGCACCTCGAAGCCACGCATGCCCGGGCGCATCGAGACGAAAGGAAAATCTCATGAGTCAAGACACTTTAGAGGGAGTTGGTCACCTGAAAAGGTCGATCGACTGGAAGCAGGGCCTGGCGATTGCGCTGGGTGTGCCCTTGCTGATCCTGCCATCCTTGGGCTACCTGCCGAGCTACACGGCGGCCGCAGCGATCCTCATCTGGGGACTGTCCATCCTGCAGACCTTCTTTCAGAACACCGCATACGCCGAATTGGCCACCACCTTCCCCGAAGCCTCTGGCCTGCCCGGTTTCGTGCAGCAGGTGTTCCGCACTGAGAACTACAAGGGCAAATACGACAAGGGCAAACTAATCGGCGGCTCCTGCGCGTGGTTTTACGCCCTCGCCTGGAGTTCAGTGCTGTCGATCTTCGCCATCCTGGTCGCCGGTTACCTGGAGGGGCTGTTTCCGGCGCTGGCCGAACACTTCACCGAACACCAGCTTGGCGTGATCTCGGGTGTGGTCATCTTCACCCTTTTGTCCGTGGTGAACTGGTTCGGCCTCAAGGACGGCGCCATCCTTGGTTACATCCTTGCCGCCGTGTCGCTCATACCCCTGGCTGTCTTGACCATCGCGCCCTTTGCCACGGGTCATGTCGACATGGCCAACATCACCAGCAGCTGGGCACCCGCTGACTGGTCCTGGGACGCACATAACATCCTGATCCTCTTCGGCCTCTTCGCCATCGCACTGTGGAGTACCGGGGGCTGGGAAACTGCCGCCATCTACGCCCCTGAATACAAGAATCCCGGCAGGGACGTCCCCAAAGCGCTGTACACCTGCGGCGTCATCTGCTTCTTCTCATTTGTTCTGGTGCAAGCCGTCGTGATCGGCGTCCTCGGTGTCGATGGCGTGCAGGCCGAACCCATCTCACCCCTCGTCCCCGTTGCCCAGGCCGTCTTCGGTGATGCCGGTACCACCGTCACCATCATCATGCTGATCGCGGCAATGCTCCTGATCATCCAAACCGCTTACCTGGGTTCGGCGCGCGCGCTGCACTCCATGGCGGAGGAAGGAAACCTCCCCAAGGTATTCGGCAAGACCAATCGGCGGGGAACCCCGTTCGTTGCCATGTTGGCCGCCGCGGCATTCAACCTGGCACTTCTGTTTGTCGGATCCATCCCGGCGATCCTGGCGGCATCAGCCATCGGCTACACCTGCGCCAATGGCATCGGCCTGTTCGCTTACGTCAAAGCCAAGACGGACCCGGCCTTCGCGAAACTGGAACGACCATTCAAGACGCCCAGGGGCTGGAAATGGGTCGCCCTGGCGTTCGGCCTGTTCAATCTGCCGCTGTGTGTGATCGGTGTGGTCTACCTCAACAGCCTCGAAATCGGTTGGACCTCAACGTTGCTGGGGTTTGTCGTGCTGGCGACATTCATACCGATCTGGCTGTACACACAGCGTGAGCTGCGATCGCGCGCGAATAAGTCAGACGATGCTCTCGTCGAGCAGGCACCGCTTGACGACGAACGGGCCAGGGCAGTCGCAGAGACTCAAGCAGGCGGATCAGGCTAGCGCGGACGTCGCCACGCGTCGTCGGATCGGCGGCTGTTCGTGCCCAGTTCGTTGGGCATGAACAGCCAGCTCCCGGCGCCGAGCCGGCCGGATCCAGCACTGCCCGTAGGAACACTCCCACGGCGTCTCCGCAACGTGCGCGCCCACCGCCTATTCGGAGATTGAAGCCCAAACCCGGTAGCCGGACTGGTTACGATTGATGGAACCCGTAACCCATCTCGGAGCGCAGACTTTTGGCCAGGCCGACGCCCTTCCAGTCACAGATATACCGGTCCTTGCCGGAGATCGAGCGGGCCGATGCGATCGTCGACAGAATCTCGAAGGCGATCGCCCTCGGTCTGCTCAAAGTGGGTGAGCGCTTGCCCCCCGAAGCGGCACTGTCGGAGATGTTCGGTGTTGGCGGCGCGACACTTCGCGAAGCGTTGGCGGAGCTCCGCGAGCAGGGAGTCGTCGAGACCCACAGGGGCCGCAGCGGGGGGACCTTCGTCGTCAACCAGCCCCGAACGCAGACCGACATCATGCGAGAGTGGTTCCTCTCCACCACCATTTCGGAAATCCGCGATATCGGGGACGAACATTCCGCCATCGCCGCCGCGACCATCCGGCTGGCATGTGAGCGCGCGGAGGCACACGACTTCGACCGTCTTCAGGAACTTGCGCGAGCGTTGGTCCTGGCCGAGACGCCCGAGGCGCGTGCACCTGCTGACAGCCGCTTCCACATCGAGCTGGCGGTATCCGCACAATCACCGCGGCTTGCCAATGCCGAGATCCGTCTTCAGGAAGAAACGGTCCAGCAGTTGTGGACCCCCCTCACCACGGCGGTCGCCGTCGACCCGGAACAGGCGACCGCTGAACACTTGGAATTGGTCCGGGCAGTGGCCCAGGACCACCCCGAGAAGGCCCAGAAGCTGGCGATCGAGCACATCAGGCGGAACATTTTCCACCTGATCGATACGAAACTCACTCTGGGCTATGCTCATTCGAGATCGAGTACTCCCGCAGCGGCGAACACCAACAATTCCACCGCTGGGACCAAGGCGCGTTCGACGACTTCACGTTCCTCCCCCCGGGCACCTGAATCGTCCATCAGGCCCACAATTCAGGACAGCCAATGAACTCCCCCACCGAAGTCGTGCGTGCTGCCGATTCCCTCACGTCGTGGATCAGCGGTGTCGCCACCGAGACCAAGAAACTCTCCACAGAGGTCGCATCGCTTCTTGACCGAAATCTCGCGGGCAAGTCCAAGGTTGGCCAGTCTGCGCTCATCGGATTGGACGAGCTCGCGCGGGAGTTCTTGATGCAGAACGCTTTTGCCGCCGGCGCAGGAACGTTCTTTGCGGCGGAATCTTTCGAGGAAAACGGTCACGCACTGGAATGGTGGTATCGCACAGAATCAGACACGCTCGCGAGGCTTGATTCTGACCTGACCCCGGGCAGCGATCGTTATTACGACTACGAGAAGCTACCGTTCTTCTCGACTGCGGCCTCAACAGGTGAACAGACCGTGTGGGGTCCGTACATCGACTATCTCGGCTTCGAGGAATACATCCTCACCTTCACGGCCCCGTTCTCTGTCCATGGACATTTCACCGGGGTGGCAGGGTGCGATATCCGCCTCACTGACCTGGAACCCCTGATCATGCCGACGCTGCTCCTGATCCCAGGCGATGCTGCGCTTGTCAACGCCAGCAATCGCGTCATCCTCGGGAACTCCGGAATGTACCTCGTGGGTGAGCGAATCAAATCCGGAACTCCGGACCAGCATCGAATGGCTCTCGAAGTTCCACACCTGGGCCTTTCGCTGATCTACGACACCGTACCTGCGGCATCCTGAATTATTCTGCTAATACCGTTGCAGCAGTCTGCCTTTGAGGTTCGATCATTGCCACCCCGCATTGGGTCACCATCAGGAAAGGCAGACCGGTCCGTGAACCGGTCTGCCTTCTGGTATCGAGTGATCACGTCACCGTCGTCACCCCTCGGGTGCTAGGACCCTACCGGCGTTCGCGTTCTGGTGGTCGACAATGGGTGCGCTGTTATCGGCGCGGCGCGTTTCGTGCTGAGAGTAGATCCAGATGGGGATGTAGGCCGCCAGGACCAGGAAGCCGACCCAGGTTGAGGTCCACCCGAGTTCGAGGCTGTTGAGGTAGACCACGCCGACCAGGCAGAGCGGGAGGTTGAACAGGCCGAACGCCATGGCGACGCTTTTCCAGCCTTTGGGCGCTTTGAAGGGTCGTTCCAGGTCGGCAAAGTCTTTGTGCGTCTTGGCTTTGACGTAGGCGAACAGGCTGATGCCGTTGGCGCAGGTGTACCCGATGGCCGAGGCCGCCACGATGGCCGCAGGATTTCCCATGGAGATCAGCACCACATTGAAGATGCCGATGACTAGCATGGCGACAAATGGGGTGCCGTGCCGGTTGGTCTTACCCAGCGCCGTGGGCAGGTTGCCTTCCACCGCCATCGAATGCATGGCACGGGACGAACCCAGGTAGGCGGTTTGGATGATCAGGACCATGGCGGCGATCAACATGATGATGGTGGCCATGGAGCCGGCGGAGCCGAAGACCGCGTGGGCCACCGGGATCAGCGGCGAGACGGGCTCGGCCTGCACCCCGTCGACACCGAGCACACCGATCACCGCAGCCTGAACCAGAACAAACGAGATCAGACAGATGATGCCGCAGGCGAAGAGTGCCTTGGGGACGTCTTTCGCGGGGTTCTTGTATTCCGGGCCGTAGATGGCTGCGGTTTCCCAGGCGCAGGCACTCCACTGGGCGATGGCGAAGATGCCGAACAGGATCACGATGTGGTGCATGTCCCAGGCCCAGTCGGCCGGGATCCAGTTGCCGGTGATGTTGGCCAGCTCCACGTGACCGGTGGCAAAGGGCGCCACGGTCAGCACGACCAGTGGGACCAACGAGAACGCCGCCAAGATGTAGCCGAGTTTGGCGCCGTCTTTCAGGCCGAACCAGTTGACCACGAACAACACCGAAAAGATCACCAGCCCCGAGATCAACGCCAGCTGATACTCGGTGAACGTGTTGCCCAGCACCGGGAACAGGCCATGAAGGTATCCACCGACCAGAATGGCAAAGATCGCGAGGATGGGGCTCCAGCCGAACCAGTAGCTCCACGCCGTGAATCCGCCGATCAGTTTGCCTTTGTCATACCTACCCCGGTGGTTTCCGGTGCGGAAGATGTGCTGGGCAAACCCGGGCAGCCCCGAGGCCTTGGGGAAGGTGGTGGCCATTTCGGCATAGGCCGTGTTCTGCAGGAAGCCCTGCAGCACCGACAGACCCCAGACCAGGATGGCCGATGCGGACAGGTACATCGGCAGGTAGCCCAACGAGGGCAGGATCAGCAGCGGCACACCCAGTGCGATCGCCATCCCCTGCTTCCAGTCGATCGATCTCTTCAGGTGACCGACGTCGTCCGGCCGATTTTCGCTCATAACGTTTCCTTTGGCGGATTGAACTCGGGCATGCCCGGCCCGACCCTCGATGGGTCGACAGGTGAGGTCCGCTGGTCACCCGGACAAGACACAGATGACCAGCGGACGCGACCACCCCGGCGATGAACTGTTACTGACCGTTGGTGCAGTGGTTGGTGGTGGTTCCGGTTCCGTGGGGAAGGTCGAGGGTGGGGTTCTGGTTGAAGAAGCCGTGCGGTTCGAGCATGAAGCCGATGTTTTGGCGCGGCATGATGGGCCAGTCTTCGAGTCGCACGACGTGGTGCATGCCGAAGGTGTACCAGACCACGAGATCTTCATCGACGATGTTGCGATCGGCTTGGGTCCAGATGTGCAGGCCGTCGTGTTCGCCGGTGCTCTGGTTGGGATATTCACCGGCGGCGAACCGTTCGGTGCGGTCATAAGCGGTGACCCAGAGGTTGTTACGGGCGAATTGGGCGCGTTGGCTGACATGGGACTGGTCCCCGGCGGCCAAGGTGATGGCGTCGGTGGGGACCAGTCGGTAGGCCACGGGTTCCTCGACGAGGTTCAGGCTGTCGCGGTTGGCAATTTTCCAGAACCGGTGTTTGGCGGGGTCGGCCTTACGGATGGCGGCTTGTTCGGTTTCCAGTAGCCGGTCCACCGCCAGGAACGCGGTGTGGGTGGGGTTGTCGGCCGGAATGTCCATGTCCACTTCGTAGACGGCGTTGGCGGGGCCGTCGATCTCGAAGTCCAACCGGACGTTGAACATGTGCTGATGGATCGGCGCATAGAGGCCGTCATTGTTCAGCGTCTGCCCAAACGGGCTTTTCTGCCCAGCGATCTGCCCGGCGGTCGACAAGATGCCGGTGGCCTTGACCATGAACTCGATGCTGCCGTCGAGGAACAGATGCCAGTAGAAGGCGTACTCGTAGTTCGCCACGGTGGCGATGAACGAGATGACCAGCTTGCGGTTGCGGCGGGTCTCGGCGGTGCCCTCCCGGAAATCGAAGTGCTTCCACAGGATGCTGTCGTCTTCTTCGTGCATGCAGATGGCGTTGGCGATGGTCAACGGGTTGCCCATGCTGTCGGTGGTGATGCCGTCGAAGTACTTGATCTCCCCGGCGCAGTCACAGCCCAGGGTCAAGGAATTGGCCATGTTGCCGATGTTGTATTCCCCGGAGTCAAAGGCGTTCTTCTTGGCCTGCACCGGGGCGGTATCCCCATAGGGCACCACCATCTCCGACAGCGAGGCCCGGTTGAGCACCGAACGGTCCACGCCCTGATCGCGGTAACGCAGCTGATGCAGGACCAGTCCCTCACGCGGGGTGAACCCGACCCGGAAGCTCCAGTTGGCCCACTGCACATGGTTTCCGGTCACCGTGAACGACGGCCCTTCGGGCTGGGTGATCGAAATGGGTTTCAGATCCGTCCGTGCCGGCCCGACGTACTTGGGCAGATAATTCCCGCTGGCGCGCGGCACCGGGATCACCCGGTCGTCCTCGATCGTGACGACTCGCCCGGCACTCAAATCGTAGATGACGATGAAGTTCTCGATCGGATGCGCATACGGGCTGTCATCGGGCTCCTGGCGGACGAACACCAGCGCGCGCATCATCCGCCGGGTCTCGCCGGCTTCACCGAACCAGCCCACCGACCACGGCTCAAAACACACCAAACTCAAATCGGTGATGCCGTGTTTGGCCAACGCCGCGATCACCTGCGGATCCTTCCGGCAGCCCTCTTCACACTCGGCGAATTCATCGAGCATGAACGGCGGCTGCACCCCCTCGGCCAACTGCGTCCAGGTCTCCACCGCCCCGGCATCAAGATTGACCACCGCCTCAAAGGCCCGCCCGGACCCCCGATCCACCAACACCGCATCAGCCTCACGCGCCACTGGCCCACCAGCACGCAACAACTCCTTGGCCGGCTCCCGCAACTCCACACTGATGAATCGGAACGACTCCGCCGCCGCGGCACCCCCCTTCAAAATCGCCACCGCACGCGAAATCTCCTCGCGCGACAACGGATCCAACGGATGCTCAACACCCACAACCGTCCGACCATCACTAATGACACTCACAACCTTCTCCTTCATTCGTCCTGGTGAGATGGGGGTCGCTC
>CAMFLL010000094.1 GCA_945957405.1 uncultured Mycolicibacterium sp.
TGCATGGCCAGCGCGTGCGCGGCGTCGTTGCCGGAGTGCATCAGCAGGCCGTGCAGCAGATCGCTGATCGTGTACATGCCACCGGGGGCGACGCCGACGCGGGTACCTTCGGCGTTTGCGTCGTCCTGGGTGCCCGCCACCCGCTTGTTCAGGTTCAGTTCGTCGAGAGACGCCATGGCGGTCAGCACCTTGATGATCGATGCGGGCCGGTGCCGGGCGTGTGGATCCCGGGCAGCGATCACCTCGCCGGAATCGAGGTCGGCGATCACCCAGGCCTCGGCCGAGATGTCACCGGGCACCGGGGGCGTGCCGGGAGCGGTGATCACACCGCAGTCGCCGAGCGCGTCACCGCCCACGGGTTTGGCGGGCACGGTCAGTGGGCTGGGCGGTGCGTCGCCGGGTTTGGGTTCTTCGGAGGCATCGACGGCGGGTGGCGTGCTGACCCGGTAGGGGCAGGCCTCCGGGCCGACCTCGAGCGCCGGTTCGGCGTGGGCGAACGCCGGTGCGCAGGCGAAGAACAGCGCCGCGGCCAGCGCCGTGGCCCGCAGCGACAAGGATCGTGAACTCCCCATGGTGTGTGCAGAGTAGGCGGCGGCTTTCCGCCGAACGGGGAGGCGCGCTGTGACTGATGAGGTTTATGTTGCGAATGTGGTTTAGCGGATCGCGCAATGGGCAACGGCCGGATACGCGATGCTCGTCATCCACAACCGGCCGCCGGACTCCACCAAACCTGTCACGGTCCCGAAGCGTGGATGCGACATCTGCACACCGGCCACGGCTTCACCGCTGTCGGGATCGAACGCCACCGCCCAGACCACCGGTTCGATCTGCGGCTGGAGCCGATCCGGGAGGCGCCAGATCATCTTGCGCAGCATCGGGGGGCTGGTGGCCAGCCGATCGGCGGCGCGGTTGACCGGTGAGACCATGGCACACCAGATGCGGCCGTCAGCTCCCGTCGACAGGTTGTCGGGCATGCCCGACAGGTTCACAGCCAGCGGTGTGACCGTGCCCGCGTCGGGGCCGGTGAGCCAGTATTTGGACAGGCGGCGACCCTGCGTCTCGGCGAACACCAGTGCCGTCCCGTCGACCGTGGGTGTCAGCCCGTTCGCGAAGTACAGGTTGGACACGGCGGTGCTCACCGTGCCGTCGGTGTCGCGGCGGAACAGGCTGCCGTCACCCCGCGCCTCCAGGATCGGGCCCTTGAAGTGCTCGTAGGTGAAGTTCGCCGTGGACTCGGTGAAATAGATTGTGCCGTCGAGTGTCTCGGTGACATTCGAACAAAACTGGAGGCGGCGGCCGCCCACGCTGTCGACCAGCACCTCGAGGGCGCCCGTGTCCCGGTCCATGGCCAGCAGGCCGCGCGGGCTGTCGCAGATCAGCAACCGCCCGTCGCGGCTGACGGCCAGGCCGAGCGGGCGGCCGCCGGTGTCGGCGACCACTCGCGTCGAACCATCGGCATCGATGCGAACGACGCGACCGTCGATCAGGCCGGTCCAGAGGACACCGTCGTCATCGACGACGATGTCCTCGGGTGCCTCGCCGGGCATCGGCACCAGGGTCAGGTCCGCCGGCCCGAAGTCCGGCAGCACCCCGACCGGTGGCGGTTGCCACCGGACGGGGTGGACGGGTGGTTTCGGCACTCGCTAGAGCCGGCGGCCCGCCTCGCTCAGAACGCCATGCAGGATCTCGTAGATCGCGTCGAATTCCTTCTGGCCGCAGATCAGCGGGGGAGCGAGCTGGACCACTGGGTCGCCACGGTCGTCGGCACGGCAGTACAGGCCCGCCTCCCACAGCGCCGGGGTCAGGTAACCGCGCAGCAGCCGTTCGCTCTCGTCGTCGTTGAACGTCTCCTTGGTGGCCTTGTCCTTGACCAGTTCGATGCCGTAGAAGAAGCCCTCGCCACGGACGTCGCCGACGATCGGCAGGTCGAGCAGCTTCTCCAGCGTGGCGCGGAACGCCGGGGCGTTGGTCTTGACGTGATCGTTGAGGCCCTCACGCTCGAAGATGTCGAGGTTGGCCAGCGCGACGGCCGACGACACCGGGTGTCCACCGAACGTGTAGCCGTGCCCGAAGACGGTCTGCCCGTCGTTGAACGGCTCGAACAGGCGGTCGCTGGCGATCATGGCACCGATCGGCGAGTACCCCGAGGTCAGACCCTTGGCGCAGGTGATCACGTCGGGCACGTAATCGAAATCGCTGCACGCGAACATCGACCCGATCCGGCCGTAGGCGCAGATCACTTCGTCGGACACCAGCAGCACGTCGTACTCGTCGCAGATCTCACGGACCCGCTCGAAGTACCCGGGCGGCGGCGGGAAGCAACCGCCGGCGTTCTGCACCGGCTCGAGGAACACTGCCGCGACGGTGTCGGGGCCCTCGAATTCGATGGCTTCGGCGATGCGGTCGGCGCAGTACCGGCCCCATGCCTTGATGTCGGTGTCATACGGCGCGGGCGCGCGGTAGAAGTTGGTGTTCGGCACCCGGAACCCGCCGGGCGTCAACGGTTCGAACGGCTTCTTGAAGTCGGGCAGGCCGGTGATGGCGAGTGCTCCCTGCGGGGTGCCGTGGTAGGCGATGGCCCGCGAGATGACCTTGAACTTGCCGGGTTTCCCGGTCAGCTTGAAGTACTGCTTGGCCAGTTTCCACGCGCTCTCGACGGCTTCGCCGCCGCCGGTGGTGAAGAAGACCCGGTTCAGATCGCCGGGGGTGTAGCTGGCGATCCGGTCGGCCAGTTCGATGGCCGGCGGGGTGGCGTAGGACCACAGCGGGAAGAACGCCAGGGTTTCGGCCTGCTTGGCGGCCGCTTCGGCGAGCTCCTTGCGGCCGTGTCCGGCCTGCACCACAAACAGGCCCGAGAGCCCGTCGATGTAGCTCTTGCCCTTGTCATCCCAGATGTGGACGCCTTCACCGCGGGTGATGATCGGCGGCGTGATTCCGGCGCCGTGGCGGGCGAAGTGGCCCCAGAGGTGGCGGTCGGCTTTGGCCGACAGATCGGTCGAAGTGGATTCTCTTACATCAGTTGTCGTCATCGTGTGCCCCAATTGTATTGCTGCTTGACAAGTTTCAGATAAACCAGTGTTTCGGTTGATATCACCCCTGGTACGGCACGGATTTTGGTGTTGAGCAGGTCGAGAAGATCGTCGTCGTCCTCGCACACGACTTCGGCGATGGCATCGAAGGACCCCGCGGTGAGTACGACGTAGTCGACGGAGTCGATCGACGAGAGCTTCTCGGCGACCTTGAGGGTGTCGCCGGTGCAGCGGATACCGATCATCGCCTGGCGGGCGAAACCGAGCTGCATCGGATCGGTGACCGCGACGATCTGCATGACGCCGGCGTCGACCATGCGCTGGACGCGCTGCCGCACCGCCGCCTCGGACAGCCCGACGGCCTTGCCGATACCGGCATAGGACCTGCGTCCGTCCTGCTGCAGCTTCTCGATGATCGCCTTGGAGAGCTCGTCGAGTTGCATGGCCGGACCCGTCGGTCCGTTTGAGCTCGCCGCGCGAAGCGGCGTGGGGCCGGCAGGCACACCCGAATCGCGCATGGAGTTGATTGTGCACGGAATCAGTTGTCAGAGGCAACCACTACGGTCAATATGCGTTGTTCAGGACGCTCTGGCCGAATGAATGCGTAGGTCCGTTCTGGATGAAAACTGACGTCCTTGTTACCGTTGGGCCATGACCGCGACGGTTTCCGAACAGACCAAGAACATCGCAGGCAGCTGGATCGACGGGGCACCCGTCGTCACCACCGGCGCCGCGCACCGGGTGATCAATCCGGCGAACAACAGCGTGGTGGCGGAGCTGGCGCTGGCCACTGCGGCCGACGTGGACATCGCGGTGGCCTCGGCGCGCGCGGCATTGCGGGAGTGGTCGAGGGCAACGCCGGTGGATCGCTCGACGGTACTGGCCAAGCTGGCCGAACTGCTCGAGGCCAACGCCGAGATCTTCATCGCCGAGGAGGTCAGCCAGACCGGCAAGCCGGTGCGGCTGGCCACCGAGTTCGACGTTCCGGGCAGTATCGACAACATCGCGTTCTTCGCCGGTGCGGCAAGGCATCTGGAAGGCAAGGCGAGCGCCGAGTACTCGGGGGATCACACGTCGAGCATCCGTCGCGAGGCCGTCGGTGTGGTCGCCACCATCACCCCGTGGAACTACCCGCTGCAGATGGCGGTGTGGAAGGTGATCCCCGCGCTCGCCGCCGGGTGCACGGTGGTGATCAAGCCCGCCGAGCTGACGCCGCTGACCACGTTGACGTTGGCGCGGATCGCCAAGGAGGCCGGCCTGCCCGACGGCGCGCTCAACGTCCTGACCGGAGCCGGTGCCGACGCGGGCACGGCGCTGGCGGGCCATCGCGACGTCGACGTGGTGACCTTCACGGGGTCGACAGCCGTCGGTCGCAGGGTGATGGCCGCCGCGGCGGTGCACGGTCATCGCACGCAGCTCGAGCTGGGCGGCAAGGCGCCGTTCGTGGTGTTCGACGACGCTGATCTCGACGCGGCGATCCAGGGAGCCGTGGCCGGTGCGTTGATCAACACAGGCCAGGACTGCACGGCGGCCACCAGGGCGATCGTCGCCCGTGGGCTGTACGACGACTTCGTCGCCGGAGTGGGCGAGGTGATGAGCAAGATGGTGGTGGGCGATCCGACGGACCCCGACACCGACCTGGGCCCGTTGATCTCGGCCGTCCACCGCGACAAGGTGGCCGCGATGGTGTCCCGCGCCCCCGATCAGGGTGGGCGCATCGTCACCGGTGGCAGCGCCCCGGATCTGCCCGGATCGTTCTACCGGCCGACGCTGATCGCCGACGTCGACGAGAATTCCGAGGTGTACCGCGACGAGATCTTCGGGCCGGTACTCACCGTGCGGTCCTTCACCGACGACGACGACGCACTGCGCCAGGCCAATGACACCGAGTACGGTCTGGCGGCCTCGGCGTGGACCCGCGACGTCTATCGTGCCCAACGCGCATCGCGCGAGATCAACTCGGGCTGTGTGTGGATCAACGACCACATTCCGATCATCAGCGAGATGCCCCACGGCGGTGTCGGTGCGTCGGGTTTCGGCAAGGACATGAGCGATTACTCGTTCGAGGAGTACCTGACCATCAAGCACGTGATGAGCGATATCACCGGTGTGGCCGACAAGGGCTGGCACCGGACGATCTTCACCAAGCGCTAGATTTTCTCCCCGCGAGCAGACGCAAAGGGGTGCACCAATGCCGCCAAAGGTGGGCCCTTTGCGTCTGCTCGCGGGGCTGGCGGGCTCGCGGGGAAAGGGTCAGTCGCGCGGGATGACGATGACGGGTGCGTCGGTGCCCGCCAGGATCCGTGATGCGGTGGACCCCAGAAAGATCCGCTTGGGTGCGGCGAACCGGCTGGACCCGACCACCAGCACGTCGGTGTCGTTCCAGTTGAGCTTCTTCAGTGCCGACTCGAGCGTGATGCCCTCGGCGACAAGGGAATCGATCTCGGGAGCGTCGGGCAGCGCGCGGGCGGCGACCACCAGGTTCGCCTCGGCGGCGGCGATCTGCTGAGCCCTCAGGTCGGCGATGTTCTCGGCCTCGGCGAGATTCTCGGCCGATACCAGTGAGACCATCCGGATCGGCAGGTCGGCCGCGCTGGCCAGGGTCAGCGCGAACGGCAGGGGATTGTCGTCACCGGCGCGGGTGGGTATCGCCGCTGTCACCGCTTCGATGCCGGCCGGCGGATCCTCGGCGAAACCTCTGGGTGCCAGGGCAACCGGGATCGACGACGCGTGCAGCAGCGCGCTGGACACCGGCCCGATGACGTGGCCGCCGAAGAAGCCGTCGCGGGCGCCCCCGACGACGATCAGGTCGGAGTCATGTTCCTCGGCGAAGGTCATCAGCGTCTCGGCGAACGACTCACCCACCAGCACATGGCTGTTCGCCGCCGTACCGGTGCGCTCCAACGCCTTGACGGCCTTGCCGATCCAGGCCTGGCCCTGGGTGAGCAGGAACTCCTGGTACTGCGCCCGGCCCGGATGGCCGTCGGGTAGTTCCTCGCGCACCACGAGCACGACGTCGACCGTCGCGTCGAACGTGCGGGCCAGCGCCGCCGCCAGTGCGACACCGTCGTCACCGGTGGGGGTCGACAGATACCCGACTGTCAGATGCATTGTGATTCCTGGCCTTTCGCTGTCAGTAGACGTCGGGCACTTTGACTTCGGTGTTGGCGTTCAGCGTTTCCCCGCGGAAGAACCGCTTGGTGCCGAAGGCGAAGCACGCCAGCATCAGCGGGACGCCCAGCACCAGCATGCCGACGCCGAGGACGAATACGCCGCCGATGGGGCCGAAAGCGGTGTAGCCGTAGTCGGGAGCGATCATGTCCTTGGCGCTCTGGACGAACGCCCACGTCATCGCCAGGCCCCCGAGGAACGGGAAGAGGCCGCGCAGGAAGAAGTTCTTCGCCGAGGTGAACAGTGTCCGTCGGAAATACCAGACGCAGGCATAGGCGGTGACGCCGTAGTAGAACGCGACGGCCAGTCCGAGTGACGCGACCGAGTCGGCCAGGGCGTTCTCGGACAGGAACGTCAGCAGGAGGTAGAAGAACAGCGCCGCCACGCCCATCACGATCGTGCCGAACGCCGGTGTCATGTAACGCGGGTGGACGCTGGCGAACCGCTTGGGGATGGCCTCGTAGACCGCCATCGACAGCGTGCCGCGGGCCGTCGGCAGGATGGTGGTCTGCGTCGAGGACAGTGCCGAGATGGACACCGTCAACAGCAGCAGTGACGCGGCGATACTGCCCGCCACCGGCTTGCCGAGCACAGTGAGGACATCGTCGGTGTTCATGGCGTTGTTCAGGCCGATGCCGACTTCGCCGAATCCGGCAAAGGACTGCACGGCGTAAGCCACCAACACATAGGTGCACACCAGGATCAGTGTGGTGATCAACGCCGCGATCCCGGGCGTCTTGCCGGGATCCTTGGTCTCCTCGCCGACGGCAAGGCACGCGTCCCAGCCCCAGTAGATGAAGATGCACAAGATGATTGCCGCCGCGATCGACGACGAGTCCAGACCACCCGGCCACAGCCATGAGATCGACGGGGTGACGGCCTGCGCGCCTGCGTTTCCGGCGAACACCCGGACCAGCGCGATGATGCTGACGATGATCAGGACGCCGAACTGCACGGCGATGAGCACATTCTGGATGCGTTCGGAGACCACGATGCCGCGGGCGCTGACGAGCGTCATCCCGATGATGAAGAACGAGCCGAGAGCGACCTTGGCCCAGAGGTTCTCGGCGAGCTGTTCCTGGCCGAGGAATTTGAACAGGTAGATGGCCGCGATCTCGGCGACATTGGCCAGCACGATGATGGCCGACACGGCCAGGCCCCAACCGCCGATCCAGCCGATCCACGGACCGAAGGCCTTGGTGCCCCACGTGAAGGTGGTGCCGCAGTCCGGAGTGTCCTGCGACAGTTCCTTGTAGGCGAAGGCCACCAGCAGCATCGGAATGAAGGCCAGGACGAACATCGCCGGCGCCTTATCGCCGACCGCCAGCACCACGTATCCGAGGGTGGCCGCCAGGCTGTACGCCGGCGCGACCGCCGACAACCCGATGACGACATTGCCGACGAGTCCCAACGCCCCGGCCTGCAGACCCTTGTCGGTGACCGCCTGCGCAGGCTTTTCCGCGATTGCCATGGGAGGAATATACGGTTCTGTAGGTCTCCTGGTTGGGTACTAGGAATTTCCTGTACACCGTGCGCCGATTACGCTCGACGACATGACGGCGTCCGCCCGCGCAGACGACTTCGAGACGCTGCGGCCGCACCTGCTGGCCGTGGCCTATCGACTCACCGGCACCTTCGCCGACGCCGAGGATGCGGTCCAGGACGCCTGGTTGCGGTGGGCGAGCGCGTCGGAGCCTGGTCGCGAGCCGATCGCCGATCTGCGGGCGTGGCTCACCACAGTGGTCAGCCGGCTCAGCCTGGACCGCCTGCGCTCGGCGGCGCACCGGCGCGAATCCTATGTGGGGCAGTGGCTTCCGGAGCCAGTGGTCACCGGGATCGGCGCGGGCGCCGACCCGCTGGCCGCGGTGGTCGCTCACGAGGACGCGCGGTTCGCGGCGATGGTGGTGCTCGAGCGGCTCTCGCCCGATCAGCGGGTGGCCTTCGTCCTGCACGACGGTTTCGGGGTGCCGTTCGGAGAAATCGCCGACGTGCTCGGTACGACGCCGCCGGCGGCTCGGCAACTGGCCTCTCGAGCTCGGCGACTGGTCGCGGAATCGCCCCCGCCGCAACGTGATCCGTCTCACGACGAGGTCGTGGGTGCGATGATGGCCGCCATGGCGGCCGGTGACATGGCCGCGGTCGTGGCTCTGCTGCATCCGGACGTGACGTTCACCGGGGACTCGAACCGCAGAGCGCCGACAGCGGCGCGCGTCATCGTCGGCCCCGACAAGGTGGCCCGCTTCCTGTTCGGATTGGCCGATCGCTACGGGCCGCGGTTCTTCGTGTCGAACCAGCTGGTTCTGGTCAACGGCGACCTCGGGTCCTATACCTCCGGCGTGCCCGCCGAGGACGAATATCCGGAGATGGCACCCCACATCGTCGCGATGACCGTCAGGGACGGCCGGGTGTGCGCGGTGTGGGACGTGGCCAACCCCGACAAGTTCACGGCGTCTCCTCTGCGGCCCACGGCACCCGGCATGCGTCACCGGAATTGAAGCCCTGCTCGGTGATTCCGAGCGCGGTGTTCATCCTGGCCCGCATGTTCTCCACCCCGATCTGGTAGGTCAGCTCGATCACCCCGGCATCACCGAACCGGCGGCGCAGATCGGCGACCTGCTCGTCGGTGATGGCGTGCGGATCGGTCGTCATAGCGTCGGCGTAGGCGATCGCGGCCCGCTCGTCGTCGGTGTAGAGCGGTGATGTCGCGTACTGGTCGATGTCTTTGAGCCGGTCCATGTCGAGGCCTTCCAGGCGCATCAGCATCGAGCCGAAGTCGACGCACCATGCGCATCCGACGGTGCGCGCCGTCCGGTAGACGGCCAGTTCGCGGACCGTGGCGGGCAGTTTCGTCGAGGCCTTCTCGAGCAGGCCCTCGTGGACGGCGCCGGCCAGTAGGAGGCCGCGGTGATGGGCGGAGGCGGTGAACGGTTCGGGCACCTCGCCGAAGCGTCGTTTGGCGTACCGGTACATCAGCCGGGTCAGCAGTGGGGCGTCGGCGGGCGGTAGGGCTGGGATGCGTGAACTGGTCATACCCGATAGACGAGGGGACCGCGAACAGTGTGACAGCGGCCGAAGAAGTGATTGACACCACTGTTCTTGCGCCTTAGTGTTTCGCTGACTGGCCGCATAGTCAGGGGCACGACTAAGTCAAAAACTGACTATGCGGCCAGTCAGCAAAACTCGGTTACAGCCCATCACGAGGAGGGTCATTCGATGACCGATGCGACCTGTGTCGTCCAGTTGAGATCGGTGACGAAACGCTTCGAGTCTGCCGTCGCCGTCGACGCAGTGGACCTCGACATCGCGAAGGGCGAGTTCCTGGCACTGCTGGGCCCGTCCGGATGCGGGAAGACCACCACCCTGCGCATGATCGCCGGATTCGACCACCCGACCAGCGGCGACATCCTGGTCGGTGGCGCACGGGTCAACGACCTCCCGCCCTACAAACGGGCGGTCAACACCGTGTTCCAGTCCTACGCCCTCTTTCCGCACCTGTCGGTGATCGACAATGTGGCGTTCGGCCTGCGGCAACGCAGAATCGGCCGTAAGGCCCGCCGCGCGGCCGCGGCCGAGGCCCTCGACCTGGTGCGACTCGGGGACCGCGGCGCCGCTCGGCCCGGCGAGTTGTCCGGTGGTCAGCAGCAGCGGGTGGCACTGGCCCGCGCGCTGGTGCTGAAACCGCAGATCCTGCTGCTCGACGAGCCGTTGTCCGCACTGGACCAGAAGCTGCGCCACGAGATGCAGGTCGAGCTCAAGCGGCTCCATGAAGAACTGCGGATGACCTTCGCATTCGTGACCCACGATCAGGACGAGGCCATGGCGATGGCCGACCGGATCGCCGTCATGCATGAGGGACGCATCGAGCAGATCGGCACGGCCTCCGAGTTGTACGACACACCGGCCACACCGTTCGTCGCGGAGTTCATCGGGACGCTCAACAAGATCGAAGGGGTCTACCTCGATGGCGCCGTCGTCGTCGCGCCCGACGTGCGGATCCCCGTGTGCCGATCGCTGGTCGACGTCGGCGACGGTGCCGCGGTGGTGGTCGGCTTCCGGCCGGAGGCCGTCCGCCTCGCCGACGGCGTTCCGGCGATACCCGGTGTCGTGGTGACCACGATGGTCCTCGGTGACGCCGTGGCGCTCGTCGTGGCGCTGCGCACCGGCGAACGGGTGATCACCAGGCAGTCCAGGGACGGCCGGCCGTTGGCCGCGTTCCCGCAGGCCGGCGAAACCGTCAACCTGGCCGTCGATCGCGGAGCCGCCATGGTGGTGGCTCGGTGCGCGGCGGCTCAGACACCTGCCAAGGCTTTGGCGACCACAGCGATCGAGGGGAACTGACATGCAGCGCGCAAACATCACCCGCCGGGGAGTTCTGAAGGGCGCCGGTGTGGTCGCCGTCGGGATCACGCTGGCCGCGTGCGGGAAATCGTCATCACAGGCACAGCAGAACGCCGACACCACCGGGCCCATCGAATCGGACCTGATGGTCGCGAACTGGCCCGACTACACCGACCCCGAGGCCTACAAACGCTTCCAGGGTCAGTTCGGGCCGAAGGTCACCGTCGACACGTTCGGCTCCAACGAGGAGCTCATCGCGAAACTCAGTGCGGGAGGGAGCAATTACGACATCATCGTGCCCTCCGGCTCAGCGGTGGCGCCCATCATCGCGCGCAATCTGGTCATGCCGCTGAACCCCGAGTTGGTCCCGAACCTGAAGAACATCGTGCCGACGTTCAAGGATCTGGCCTACGACCCCGGCAACAAGTACACGGCGATCAAGGACTACGGCGTCACCGGTGTGCTGTACAAGAAGTCCGCGGTGCCGAACCCGCCCACCACCTTGCAGGGCTGGTTCGAGGTGCTGCCGTCGTTGCACGGCAAGAAGATCAATTTCCTCGACGGCCCCACCGAGATGCCACTGGTCGCGCTGGCGGCGCTGGGACTGGACATCAACTCGACCGACCAGTCCGACTACGACAAGGCCCTGCAACTGCTCGATCAGAGCAAATCCGCTGTGACGAGCCTGAGTTCGACGTACATCGATGCCGCCTCGCAGGGGCAGTACGACGTCACGTTCGCCTGGAACGGCGATATGCCGGGCGTCATCGCGGCGGCGAAGAAAAACGGCGTCGAACTCGAATCCTTCATCGACCCGCAGCGCGGCGTGTACTGGACCGACAACTGGGCCATCGCGGCCGGTGCCAAGCATCCGGTGGCCGCGCACGCCTGGATCAACTGGATGCTCGACCCCGCGACAGCCCAGAGCCAGCAGGACTTCGTCGGCTATCCGGTCCCGGTGCAGGGCGTCAAGCCGACCGGCAACCCGGCGACGGACCTGCCGGCTGATGTGCTGGCCCGGTTCCAGACCATCACCCGCAGCCCCGATCTCGACGCGCTGCGCAGCCGGTTCTGGGATGAGTACAAGGCATGACCGCATCAGTGATCGACGAGGTGACCTCAGGCGTCGAGACGCCGGAGCGTCACGAGGCCGCACCGACGAAGAATCGCCTCATCGGTGCGGTGACCGGGGTGATCGGCGTCGGCGTGGTCGCCGTGGCCTACAGCTGGATCGCGCTGCTGGGCGCCGGTCTGGCCGCGACACTGGTACTGCTTCTGGTGGCCGGTGGGCTGTTCGTGGCGGGCGCCCAGATCCTCACCAGGATGCGGGTGCTACCGCGTCCGGAGCGCTACCGGGTCGCGCTGATGGGCCCGGCCTTCGGGTACTACGCCGCCTTCTTCCTCGTGCCGCTGGGCTACCTGGTCGCTTTCTCGCTGGCGCGCCAGTCCGGCTATGACGGGGTGGTGTTCGGGGTCAACCTGGACAATTTCACCGCGGCACTGTCCAGCGGGTATCTCGAGGCGTACGGCCGAACGCTCCGGATGGCGCTGCTGGGCACCGCGCTGGTGATCATCGTGGGGTTCCCGCTGGCCTACTGGCTGGCTCGGTACACCAGCCCGAAACGGCGAAACATCCTGTTGGCGTTGGTGGTTGTCCCGTTCTGGACGTCGTTTCTGATCAGGACGATGTCGCTGCTGATCATCTTCGACCCCGAGTCGGTCTTCTCGGTGGCACTGCAGCAGGCCGGGCTGCGCACCGGCCCCATCGCGCTGCTCGGCACCCCGGCCGCCGTGCAGATCGGGATCGTCTACGGCTACCTGCCGTTGTTCGTTCTGCCGGCGTACGCCGCCCTGGAGCGGTTGGATTGGCGCGTGCAGGACGCCGCCGCCGATCTGGGTGCCACACCGTCACGGACCATGTGGCAGGTGACCCTGCCGCTGGCGACACCAGGCCTGGTGACCGGCGCGCTGCTGGTGTTCATCCCGATGCTCGGTGAGTACGTCATCCCACAGATCCTGGGCGGCGGCAAGGTCGACCTGGTCGGCAACCTCATCCAGCGCCGGTTCCTCACCGACCTGAATTACCCGCAGGGTGCGGCGATTTCGATGCTGCTGATGGCCCTGATGGGCGCCGTGATCACGGTGATGCTGATCCTGTCCGCCCGCCGCAGCAGTGCCGGCGTCGCCCGTGAAGGAGTGGTGGGACTGTGATGCGACATGCTCTTCGGTCACCGGCCCGGTCGCGGGTGGCGGCGGTGCTCACCGTGGTCGGCGCGCTGCTGGTGCTCAACGGGTTCGCAGCGCTGCTGGGTGGGACGCCGAGCCTGGCCCAGGCGGTGTACGCGGTCGTCGGCGCGGGTGCGCTGCTGGTGGGGCTGCGCATGGTGGCTGTCCCCACGCTGCTGGGGGCCTTCAGCGGACTGATCTACATCATCTTGTACGCGCCCATCGTGGTGGTGGTGATCTACGCGTTCAACTCGGGCGCCCACGTGGCCGTCTGGGAGGGGGTGTCGACCCACTGGTTCGGCACCGCGCTGCAGGACGAGAACATCAGGTCGGCGGTCGGTAGGTCGTTCGTGATCGCCCTTGGATCCGCCTTCCTCGCAACGGTATTCGCCACGCCCGCGGCGCTGGCGCTGTGCCGGTCCCGCAGCCGTGTCCGCAGTGCGGGTGAAACCATCGTGCTGCTGACCATCTCGGTCCCCGAGCTGGTGATCGGGGCATCGGTGCTGATCTTCTTCGCCAACTCCGCCATTCCGCTGGGCACGACGACCATGTTGATCGGGCACACGATTTTCAACATCGGATTCGTGCTGCTGCTGGTGCGGTCGCGGTTCCTGGACATGAACGACGAACTCGAGGAAGCCGCGCACGATCTCGGCGCCGGTCCCTTGGCCACCTTCTTCCAGGTGACGCTGCCGGCGATCGCACCGGCTGTGCTGGCTGGATTCCTGCTGGCCTTCACGTTCTCGTTCGACAATGTGGTGGTGTCGAGCTTCACCTCCGGGGCCGGTAACACCACCTGGCCGCTGTACGTGTTCTCCTCGCTGCGGTTCGGCATCACGCCGGAGCTCAACGCGACCGCGGCGGTCATGATGCTCGTGACGTTCGTCTGCCTCGGCGCGGTGGCGCTGATCCAGCGGGCCGGCGGGCGGCGAAGCTGATGACGTCAAGAGCTGGGATCCATCGAGAGCGAAAGGAGCTGCGGCCGTGAGCGAGTCCGCAAAACAGAACCTGCTGGAGGCGGCCTGCCGGGTGATCTCCGAGCGCGGCGTGGAGGGCCTCACCATGCAGGACACCGCCGTCGCGGCCGGTGTCTCCAAGGCCCTGCTGCACTACCACTATGGATCCAGGCGGGAACTGATCCTGGCGGCGTTCGAGTATTCGGACGACCGTGCGGTCAACAACGTCTATTCCTGCGTGGATCCCGCCGGAAACGGCAAACAACAGCTGACCGACCTGCTGTTGGCCTGGGCCAGTGACGATCTGGGCATGCAACGGCACTGGATCATCTGGACCGAGATGTGGCGGTGGTCGATGTTCGAACCCGAACTCCGACGCGCTGTCACAGACCGGCACGCCAGGTTCATCGCGTCGATCGCCGAGCGGATCGATCTCGGCAAGGCCGACGGTTCGGTGTCGAGCGATGTGAGCACCGAAGAGGCGACGCGACGCCTCGCGGCGTGTTCGGACAGTTTCGGCGACCAGTCCGTCGTCGGCATCATGACGCTCGGCGAGGTCCGGGTCGCGATGGTGCGCGCGATCGAGCACGAATGCAGGACCGCGGAATCAACCCTATGAGAAACGAGTATGTGATGAGAGTTGTCGATGCCCTGGTCGTGGGCGGAGGTTTCGCCGGCGTGACCGCCGCGCGCGAGCTCGCCCTGGCCGGTCGGAAGGTCGTGCTGCTGGAGGCCAAGGACCGCATCGGTGGCCGGACCAATTCGCTGGTCTGGCATGGCGAGACAGTCGAACTCGGCGGCACCTGGGTGCACTACCTCCAGGCGTGCGTGTGGCGCGAGGTGGTGCGGGCCGGCGCGAAAGTGCGATCCTTCGGTAAGGCCGACGAGTCGCTGTTCAATTCCGGTGACGGGCCCAGAGTCCTGTCGGAGGACGAACGGTCGGAAACGGCGGCGGCGTGGACGGCCTACTTCGATGGCGCGTCGGACGCGCTCGACGTGCCGTTCGCGGTCGACCCTGGCAGGCCCGGCGTGGCGGCGATCGACACGCAGACCATGGCGCAACGCCTGGCCGGCCTTGACATCAAACCTGATGCCCGCGAACGGCTCTCGGCGGGACTGACCTCATGGGCCAACGGTTCGATCGACGACGCGGGTGCGTTGTTCCCGGTGCGCCTCTTCGCGATGAGCGGCTTCTCGGTCCCCGCGCTCGAGGCGACCACCACCGACTTCATCCTCGCCGAGGGCACGGGCGCCCTGATCGGTGAGATGGCAGCGCAGGCCGATTTCGACATGCGATTCCACAGCACGGTGACGGCGGTGCGCCGGCAGGCCGACTCGGTCCGCGTCGAACTGGCCGATGGGACGTCCATCGAGGCCCGCACCGTCGTGGTCGCGCTGCCGTTGAACGTCCTGGGCGACATCGAGTTCGAACCGGCTCTCGGGGCGTCACAGGCGGCCGCGGTCTCGGCGCCGCAGGTGTCCAGTGGCTGCAAGGTCTTGATCAAGGCAGGCGGCAGCGACAAGCGCGTCGATGCCGCGGCGGTGGATCAGGCGTTCGCCCATGTGCTCACCGACCGGTTCTTCAGTGACGGCTCCCAACTGCTGATCGCGTTCGGGCCGGATGCCCGGAAGATGGCCGACGCGGGCATTGCCGATGTGCAGGCCTACCTCGACGCCATGGTGGAGGGTATGACGGTCGAGGACTTCGTGTGGCACGACTGGACACAGGATTCCTGTGCCCAGGGCACCTGGGCGGTGCACCGGCCCGGGTGGGTGTCCGAACACGCGGCGGCATTCGACGCGCCTGTCGGGAACCTGTTCTTCGCCGGCTCGGATTTCGCCAACGGGTGGATCGGCCATATCGACGGGGCCATCGAGACCGGGATGCGCGCGGCCCGCCAGGTCGAGCAATACCTCTACGACACCACACATTCGGCGCACAGCGCCCCTAAGGAGACGGCGTGACCAGCTTCATCGACTTCAGTGTCCAGCCCCCGACCGCGGAGTTCCTGGCCGAACTGCAGCGCGCGGACATGGTGGGGTACCGCAATACGTACTCGTTGGCCACGGCCGAATACCCGACGGTCGACGCCCTCGTCGACGAACTCGAGGCCGCCGACGCCCTGGCCGTGATCAAGGCGATCGACGCCCGCTCGACCGATGGCCTGCACATCTCCAATGAGCATGTGGCCCAGCTGTGTCGGGGTTCGCGCGGCCGGCTGATCGGCTTCGCCAGCGTTGACCCGCACACCAAGGACGAGGCCGTCGAGGAGTTGGAGCGCGCCGTGACCGAGGACGGTCTGCGGGGGCTGAACCTGCAGCTCTACCACCACAACCTGCGCGCCGACGACGAAATCCTGCGCCCGCTGTATGAGACCTGTGTCCGGCTCGGTATCCCGGTGAATCTGCATGTCGGACTGTCGTTCTCCGACAAGCCGATCCGGTACGGCGACCCGCTGGCCGTCGACACCGTCGCCTGTGATCACCCCGACCTGCGGATCGTCTGCGCACCACCGGGTTTCCCGTGGATCCGGGAGCTGATCGCCGTGGCATGGCGCCATCGCAACGTCTACATCGGCATCCCGGGTCTGCGGCCGAAATACCTGGCCCGCGAGGGCAGCGGCTGGACCGAACTGCTGTCGTACGGCGGGCACGTCCTGCGCGAGAAGATCGTCTTCGGATCGGCCCACCCGTTGCTGCCGATCAAGCGCAGCGTCGAGGAGGTACGGGCACTTCCGCTGCCCGACGGAGTGTCGCAGCTCTGGCTCAACGACAACGCGCGGCGTGTACTAGGAGATCTCGATGTCGTTTGACCGTCTGTTCGCCCCGCGCGGCATCGCCGTGGTCGGGGCGTCGGATCGCCGGACCAGTAACGGTTTCATCGTCACCAACAACCTGGTGAACCACCGCTTCGGCGGTGACATCGTGCCGGTCAACCCGCGACTCGACCAACTGCTCGGGTTGCCGGTGGTGCGGTCGCTGAAAGACTGCACGCAGCCGATCGACCTGGCCGTGTTGATGGTGCGCGCAGATCTGCTGGCATCGGTGTACGCCGATGCCGCCGACATGGGGGTGGGGATGGTCACCATCGCCGGTGATCTGCCGCAGGACGCCGCCGACCGTGCCCTCATCGCCGGCCTGCTCGCCGACGGGGGACCCCGCATCCTGGGGCCTGGCAGCATGGGCATCATCGACTGCCCGAACTCGGTGATGGCATCGATGTCGAGCGCCCTTCGCGGCCGGCCACCGGTGTCAGGCGGGCTCAGCATCCTGTCGCAGTCCGGCGGGCTGCTGGGCACGCTGCTCAACCGCGCCGCCGATCACGGCGTCGGGATCAGCAAGGCGGTGTCCCTGGGCCAGGAGTTCGACCTCGGCATCGGCGAGCTGATCGGTCATCTGGCCGACGACCCGGACACCACGACGATCGCCTGCGTCATCGAAGGCCTGCCCGCACCACAGGAATTCATCGACGGAGTCCGGCGAGCACACGCAAACGGCAAGCAGGTCAGTGTGTTTCGCATCGGCACCTCGGATGCCGGACAGCGCAGCGCGCTCGCTCACTCCGGGGCTCTTGCGGTGCCCAACCGCACCTACGCCGGTCTCTTCGACCAACTCGGCGTCCTGCAGGTCGACGACGTCGAGCAGTTGCTGTCGATCGTCTACGCCGACCCGAGGATCGCCATCTTCACCGGTGGCGGACTGGGTGTGGCGTCGCTGTCCGGCGGCTGCTGTGGCTCGTTCGCAGACGCGTGCGCCGGCGAAGGCGCGCCGTTGGCCACGCTGTCGCCGGCCACTCTCGCCGCGGCCGGTGTGCCGGCCGATGCGTCGACCAACCCACTGGACCTGGTGTCCAATGCGGTCGGGCCCGAGGTCACCGAAGAGGTGCTGACTGCCGGCCTGACCGCGTTGGAGGGGGATGCCGACGTGGCCGCCGTCGTGTACGCAGACAGCACGCTGCTACCGGTCAACGAGGTCGCCGACACGTTGATTTCCAGGCATGTCCAGAGCACGAAACCCTTGGTGGTGGCGTGGGATCTGGGCAGCCAGGGAGCCCAGGCGTTCACCCGGTTGCAGCAGGCGCGGGTGTCGAGTTTCCGCTCGCACCGCGTCGCAGCCCGGTGGCTGCGCCTCGCCATGCGGCCCCGGTATTGCGTGGAGGTGCCTGCGTGCGAGCCCACGCTGCTAGCCGACATCGCCGACCACATCGAAGCCGGCCACCTCGATGCCGGACATGAGGTGGCCACCGAAGCCGAACTGACACCCCTGCTCGCGCGGGCCGGAATTCCCATGGCGCCCAGTCGCTTCGTGCGGCACTCGCTGGCAGTGGGAGAGGCCGTCGACGCACTCGGTGCACCAGTCGCATTGAAGGTGATCTCACCACGCCTGCTGCACCGCAACGCCGCGGGTGCAGTTCTGCTGAACCTGATGGACTCCGTCGACGCCATCGTCGCCGTGGACGGTCTGCTGGCCGCGCACCCGATCGAGACGACCAGGGACGGGCTGCTGGTACAGCGGATGGTCGACATCGCCGATGAATACTTCATCGGACTGCACCGCGACCCACAGTTCGGCCTGCTGCTGCTGTTCGGCCGCGGCGGCGTCGACGTCGAACAGGACGGCCGGGTGCTGGTGCGCCGACTGCCGATCACGGCGCCCGAGATCGCCACGATGGTAGGACAGGTCGACGCCACGGCGCCCATCGCCGCCATCACCGAAGTGGCATACCGGCTCGCTGAACTGGGCCAGGCGCTCGGCGACCGGCTGCTCTCCCTCGAGATCAATCCGCTGGTGGTGCCCACGCACGCACCCGACACCGTCGTCGGAATCGATGCGCTGGCGTGCTTCTCGACGTCCGAGGCGGCCGGCCCCATCACCCCATTCGCACAGCACAGCCAGGAACCTGAGGACACCTATGTATGACACACACGCACTGACCGAACTCGATCTGCCCGCAGGCATCCTGATCGGCGGCAGCATGGCAGGCGGTCTCACCGGCGCGACGTTCGACGTGATCAGCCCCATCGACGGACGCTCGATCGCCGTCGTGCCCGACGGTGGACCGGAGGACATCGACGCCGCGGTCCGCGCCGCCAAGGCGGCCTTCGAGGGCGGTGCGTGGTCGCGCGCTGATGTCGCTGTCCGCAAGCGCACGCTGCACGCCTGGGCCGAACACCTGCGCGCACAGACCGACGAACTGGCCTCGCTGATCACCTACGAGATGGGGAAGCCGGTCGAGGAGTCGCGCGGCGAGATCAGAAGCGCCGCAGGCTGTATCGATTTCTATGCCGAAGCGCTCGACAAGGTCTACGGCGAGGTGGTGCCCGTCACGCAGGATGCGTTCAGCTTTGTGACGCCGGAACCGGTCGGGGTGGTCGGCGCCGTCACACCGTGGAACTATCCGGTGGGGATGCCGGCGTGGAAGCTGGCGCCCGCGCTCGCGGCGGGTAACAGCGTGGTTCTCAAACCCGCCGAGCAGACACCGCTGGTCGCGCTGCGCATCGCACAGTTGGCGGTCGAGGCCGGCCTGCCGGTGGGGGTGCTCTCGGTGGTGCCCGGCGGACCGGCGGCCGGTGAGGCCCTGGGCAGGCACCCGTTGGTCAACGTCATCGCGTTCACCGGGTCGACGGAGGTCGGCAAGCGGTTCATGGTGTACTCCGGCGAGTCGAACATGAAGCCGGTCTGGTTGGAGTGCGGTGGCAAGTCGGCGCAGATCGTCCTGGCCGATGTGCCCGACATCGATTCGGCGGCAAGGGAAATCGCGGCAGGTATCTTCACCAACGCCGGGCAGGTGTGTAACGCGGGCTCCAGGCTGATCGTCGAGCGTGCCGTCCGGCAGCCGCTGCTGGACGCACTGCTGCAGGTCACCGCGGACTATGCGCCCGGTGACCCGCGGTGCGCGGGCACCACCATGGGCCCGCTGGTGGACGACGCCCAGATGCGGCGCTACCTGCGCTATCTCGACGAGGGCCGCGCTGCGGGCGCGGAACTGCTGGTCGGCGGGCAGCGGGTGCTCACCGACACCGGCGGTTTCTACGCCGCGCCGACCATCTTCACCAACGCCACCAACTCGATGTCCATCGCGCAGGAGGAGATCTTCGGCCCGGTGCTGACGGTGCTGGACGCCGAGGATGCCGACGACGCGGTTCGGTTGGCCAACGGAACCCGTTACGGCCTGGCCGCCTCGGTGTGGACCAGTGACGTCACTCGTGCGCATCGCATTTCGCGCGCACTCAACGCCGGGCTGGTGTGGGTCAACACCTTTGACCGCGGATCGATGGCACTGCCCTTCGGCGGGGTCGGTGAATCGGGCCATGGCAGTGACCGCTCGATTCATGCCCTCGCCAAGTACCAGTCGCTGAAGTCGACCTGGATCGCGTTGTGACAGCAGTTGCAACGCCGCCCGTCATCGACATCGAGGAGGGACCCGACCGGGTGATCGCCCGGTTGAACCGCCCACAGGTGCGCAACGCGATCGACCAGCAGATGGTCGACGAACTCCATGAGTTGTGCGCGAATCTCGAGCGGACGCCCAAGATCCTGCTCATCGCGGGATCGGGCGGTAGCTTCGCCGCCGGCGCGGACATCGGCGCGTTACTGTCCCGCGGCCGCGACGACGCATTGCGCGGGATCAACTCCACGGTGTTCGCCCGGCTGCAGCGGCTGCCGATGCCGGTGGTGGGGCTGCTCGACGGTTACGCGCTCGGCGGCGGTGCCGAACTCGCCTATGCCTGCGATTTCCGGATCGGCACCGCCGAGGTCAAGATCGGCAACCCCGAACCGGGCCTCGGGATCATCGCGGGGGCCGGTGGGTGCTGGCGACTGCGCGAACTCGTCGGCGAGGTGGTCGCCAAGGAGATCCTGCTCGGCGGTCGGGTACTGGACGCGCAGCGGGCGCTGCGCTGCGGCCTGTTGAACGAGATCGTCACCGCCGACGACCTGCTGGCCACCGGACACCGCTGGGCCGACCGGATCGCGGCCCAGGCGCCGCTGGCGATTCGCCTGACCAAGGCCGTGTTTCACGCTCCAGCGGCGGCCCACCCGGTGATCGACGATCTCGCCCAGGCGGTGCTGTTCGAGACCCAGGACAAGGCCGATCGCATGACGGCATTCCTGGCCGGGACGGACTCATGAGCCTGCCCACCCAGGTCGGCGTGTACGGCGGTGGGCGCATGGGCGCCGGTATCGCGCACGTTTTCGCGACCGGCGGCTGCGACGTCACCGTCATCGAGGCCGACGAGGCTGCCGTGGACGCCGCCCGCACCCGGATCACCGCGTCACTGGCCAAAGGCGGCAACGGCGCCGTCCCGGGCCGGTTGACGGTGGTCGCGGACGCGTCGGAGCTCTCCGGCTGCGGACTGGTGATCGAGGCGGTGCCCGAGGACCCGTCGCTGAAGGCGGCGGTGCTGGCCACCATGGAGCGGGCGGCACCGGATGCGTGGCTGGCGAGCAACACCTCCAGCCTGTCGATCGACGAACTCGCCGGGGTGCTGCGGCGGCCCGACCGGCTCGTCGGCCTGCACTTCTTCAACCCGGTGCCGGTGAGCGAGCTCGTCGAGATCGTGGTCGGCGCGGCGACCGCCGACGCCTTGGTCGAGCGCGCCCGGTCGTGGGTGGCGGCGCTGGGCAAGGTCGCCATCGTGGTGCAGGACTCGCCGGGGTTCGCCTCATCGCGGCTCGGGCTGGCCATCGCGCTGGAGGCGATGCGGATGCTCGAGGAGGGGGTCGCCAGCGCAGAGGACATCGACACCGCCATGACGAGCGGTTACCGGCACCGCACCGGGCCGCTGCGGACCACCGACATCGTGGGCCTGGACGTCAGGCTCGCCATCGCCGAACACCTCGCCCAGCAGATCGGCGTCCGGTTCGATCCGCCGGAGATCTTGCGTGACAAGGTCGCCGCCGGTCATACCGGCCGTAAGGCCGGGCAAGGCTTCTACAACTGGAACCCCACAGCGAGCACATCGCACAAGTGAGAGAGGAAATCACCATCATGTCGAAAACAACTGTCTACGAGCGTAATTCGCCGGCTCCGGTGCCCGCCGACCAACTGGCCGACGCGTTGGCCCCCTTCGGCAGGTCACGGATGCTGCCGCGGGCGGCGTATGTCGACCCCGCGGTTTTCGAGTGGGAGGAGCAGGCGATCTTCTCCGGGTGGAGCTGCGTCGGCTACTCCGAGGACATCGCGGCGGTGGGCAGCCAGCGTGCCGTGGGCTCCGGCGCCAACGGGGTGCTGCTCGTCCGTGGTGACGACGGCACGGTGCGCGCCTTCGCCAACTCGTGCCGCCACCGTGGGCACGAGCTGCTGGCCTGCGGCGCGGAAACCAAACGCCGCGGCATCGTCTGTCCGTACCACGCCTGGTCGTACAAACTGGACGGCGGGCTGCGCAATGCCCCGGGATTCAAGGACGCCGAAGGCTTCGACCCCGGTGAATTCGGTCTGACGGAGCTCAAGCTGGTCGACTGGCACGGCTGGCTGTTCGTCGATCCCAGCGGGCAGGACGGTGACTTCGCCGACCATGTCGCGGGGCTGGAGGACGTCGTCGCGCCGTACCGCCCCGAGGACTTGACGATCGTCACCCGGCACTCGTATGAGTTGGCGACCAACTGGAAGGTGATCGCCGAGAACTATCAGGAGTGCTACCACTGCCCGTCGATCCACCCGGAACTGTCGCGGATCAGCCCGCCGGGCAGTGGTGAGAACCTCGACTTCGACGGCAAATGGATGGGTGGCTGGATGTCGATGATCGACGGCGCCGAGACCATGTCGCTCGACGGCCGCAGTGGTGGTGTTGCCATCGCCGGACTCTCGGAGCACGAGCAGCACACCGTGATGTACATCGTCGGCTACCCGAACCTGCTGGTCAGCCTGCATCCCGACTATGTGATGACCCATCGGCTGACGCCGTTGTCGGTTGACCGAACCTTTGTCGAATGCGCTTGGGCGTTCCCCAAAGATGTTGCCGGGCAACCGGATTTCGATCCGTCTTATGCCGTGGACTTCTGGGATCTGACCAACCGGCAGGACTGGGCGGCCTGTGAGTCGGTGCAGCGTGGGCTCAGCTCACCGCATGCGACGCCCGGTCCGCTGGCCCCGGGCGAGGAAGGTGTCTACCAGTTCATCACGCGCGTGGCGAAGGCCTATCAAGGCCGTTGACCGACGCC
>CAMFLL010000095.1 GCA_945957405.1 uncultured Mycolicibacterium sp.
GTACAGGGCGTTGTAGGCGGCGCCCAGCAGTTCACCCGTCACTTTGGTGACGCCGTAAACGGTGGTGGGCGCCGGTTTGATGTCCTCGGTCACCGGGCCGTCGGCGTCGATGTTGCCCAGCGCGCACTCCGAGGAGAAGAAGACGATGCGCCGCACGCCGGTCATCCTGGCGGCCTCGTACACCGCGAGGGTGCCGTCGGCGTTGGCGGCGAACGTGGTGACCGGCAGGTCGATCGACACGCCCGGGTGGCTCTGCCCCGCGGTGTGGATGATGCGGTCGACGTGGTGGGCGCGCAGCGTCTCGGTCAGCCTGGGGATGTCGAACAGTTCGCCCTGGACGGCGATCACGTTGTCGCGGGCCTCGACCGTGTAGTCGCGGTTGTAGGTGATCACCCGCTCGCCGTCGGCGAGCAGCTGGTCCACGACGTGACGGCCCACGAATCCGCGGCCGCCGGTGACGAGTGTGGTCATGGCCAACACAATGCCTCCCTGTCCGTCGGGTGGCAACGGTCGCACTGTCCTACGTCATATCAATGTTGTGGGACATACTGTCGTATGACCTTGACGGTAGGAGACGTGCTGGCGCACCCATCGCTGCGGTCGGCGGAGCCGACCGTGCTCAGCGGCCAGGACAGCCTCGGCCACCCGGTGCGCTGGGTGCACTCCACGGACCTCTACGACATCGCGGCCCTGCTGCGCGGCGACGAGGTGTTGTTGACCAACGGCGTCGGCCTGATGGGTGTCGACGAGGCCGCCCGGCGGCTCTACGTGCGGCGGCTGGCCGACCGCGGGGTGGCCGGATTGTTCTTCGAGGTGGGGCGGACGTTCGCGCAGGTGCCAGCGGAGATGGTAGAGGAGGCGCAGCGGCTCGGATTCCCCGTCATCGAGCTGGCGCCGACGGTGCGGTTCACCGAGGTGGCCGAGTCCGTCAACAGCGAGCTCATCGACCAGTCGGTGTCGCGGTTGCGTCATGCCGACGAGACGTCGCGCGCCCTGTCGGAAGCGCTGGCCCGTGGCGCGTCCCTGCATGAGCTGATCGATCAGGTCGCCTCGATGCTCGGCACATCGGCCAGGCTCAGCGATTACGCGGGCCGGGTGATGGTCGAGTCCGGGCACGGTGATCACCCCGACGGTCCGCGCTCCGAGGTTCCTGTCATGGTCGACGGCACGGCGTGGGGCAGGCTGTCGGTGGACCCCACCGATGTGCCCGAATTGCTCTGTGCCGCAGTGCTCGACCGCGCGCCGACGGTCCTGGGCCTGTGTCTGATGCGCGAGCAGACCGGTATCGCGGGCACGCTACGGGCCCAGCAGCTGGTGCTCGACCAGCTGGTGGCCGATCAACCCGTTCAGCGCGCCGCACTCGAATCCCGGCTGCGTGCCGCCGGGATCGGGACATCGGGCCGGCGCTACGTGTGTGTCGCAGTCGACCCTCAGCATGTCGAGTCGACCGCCGAGGTCGCCGACGCCCTGATGCGCCACCTGGGCCATGGAGTGTTCGGTCTGGTCGACGGTCTACTGTGCGGCGTCCTGGCGATCCCGGTGGCCGGGCCGGCCACCGACACCGCCGCGGCGGTCCGAGATGCGGTGCGGGCGGCGCGACATCCGCGAAACCAGTTGTGCGCCACGACCAGTCGCATCGTCGACGATATCGACATGCTGCCCCGGGCCATGGTGGAGGCGCGTGCCACGCTGCGGCTCGGTCAGGACCTCGGCGAGACCGGTCCGGTCATCGGCGTCCGGGCGCTGGCGTTGGAGCGGCTGTTGGCTCAGCACGGCGACACCGACGGGCTGCGCCGGTTCGTCGACGACCAGATCGGCGCTCTGGAACGCAACGACCTGGCCAGGGGTGGCCAGTTGGTGCGCACGCTGGAGGTCCTCATCGCCTGTGCGGGCAGCAAGGCGCAGGCCGCCAAGCGGTTGCATATCCGCAGGCAGTCGCTGTATTACCGGTTGGAGCAGGTGGCCCGCCTACTCGATGTGGACCTCGACGAACCAGGACAGTTGACCACCCTGGCGGTGGCCGTCGCGGCCCGCCGCACGCTGGACGTTGCGCCATGACACCTGCCTTGTGCGGATGCACAAGGCAGCTTTACCGTTTTGTGCGGATCGCTCCTCGCCCCGCGAGGTGTGACGCACGCATCATTATTCGCACAGCAGCCCATCTGACCTGGAGTGCGTGTGGTGAACAGCCAACAAATCGACGAACCCGATGTCCTGATCGTGGGAGCCGGAGCAGCCGGTGGGGTCGCGGCCCTCGAACTGGCGCGGCGCGGCCTGAAAGTGGTGTGTCTGGAGCAGGGGGACTGGAACCTGCCCGACGATTTCACCGCGGGAAAGCCGGAGTGGGAGCTCACCCGGCTCAAGCAGTGGAACGCTAGCCCCAACGTCCGGCAGAACCCGGCCGACTATCCGGTCGACAGCACCGAGAGCCCCGTCGAGCCGTTGATGTTCAACGGGGTCGGCGGCAGCACCATCATGTTCTCCGGACACTGGGTCCGTGCCATGCCGTCGGATTTCCGCGTCAAGACGCTCGACGGGGTGGCCGAGGACTGGCCGTTCACCTACGACGATCTGCGTCCGTTCTACGACGAGGTCACCCATCACATCGGTGCATCCGGACTCGAGGGGGATCCGGCCTACCCCGAGGCACACACGTTCCCGCTGCCGCCGCTGCCGATCGGCAAGTACGGGTTGGTCGCCGCCAAGGGTATGGACAAGCTGGGCTGGCACTGGTGGCCGGCGCCCAATGCCATCGCGTCACGCAAATTCAAGAACCGGGACGGCTGCCTGCGTTACGGTGCGTGCGAATCCGGCTGCCCCGTCGGCGCCAAGGCCAGCACCGATCTCACCCACTGGCGCGAGGCGGTCTCGCTGGGCGTGCAACTGGTCACCGGGGCCCGTGTCAGCCAGCTGACCGTGAGCGACGGCGGTCTGGTCACCGGGGCCGAGTACATCGACCGCACCGGCACCCTGCGGCATCAGGCCGCGCGGGTGACGGTGTTGGCGGCCAACGGAATCGGCACGCCGCGCCTCCTGCTGAACTCGACTTCGTCGCTGTTCCCCGATGGACTGGCCAACTCCTCGGGCCTGGTGGGCAAGCGCCTCATGACACACCCCTACGCGTCGGTCTACGGTGCCTACGACGACGAGATGGAGACCTGGCTCGGCCCGGCCGGGCAGGCACTGCAGTCCATGCAGTTCTACGAGACCGACACCGACCGCGGCTTCGTGCGTGGCGCCAAGTGGAATTTGATGCCGACCGGCGGCCCACTGGCACAGACGCTCTGGGAACCGGGCACGAACTGGCGCGAGGGTTTCGGCGCCAACTTCCATCGCCGGCTGAACCGCACGTTCGGCCGGTACACCGAATGGGGGATCACCACCGAGGACCTGCCCGACGACAACAACACCGTGACACTGGATCCCGACGTCACCGACTCCGACGGCATCCCGGCGGCCAAGATCCACTACACCATCGGCGAGAACTGCGAACGTATGCTCAAGTTCAACGTCGAGCGGGCCATCGAAGCGCACCAGGTCGCCGGTGCTGTTGAGGTGCAACCGATTCCGGTGGTCCGACACAGCGCCTGGCATCTGCTGGGTACCACGACCATGGGCATCGATCCCGCCACCTCCGTGGTGGATCAGTGGGGACAGGCGCACGACGTGCCGAACCTGTTCATCATCGACGGTAGCGTCTTCGTCACCTCGACAGGCGTCAATCCCACCGCGACCATCATGGCCATCGCATTGCGGTCGATGCGGCATCTGGCCGAGACGCGCCACAGCATCCCGACCACGATCTGAGGACACCATGCTCACTGCCGATCAGCGCCAGGTCTTCGCGGCCCTGGCCGACACCCTGATCCCGGGAACCGACACCATGCCGTCGGCCGCGACCGCCGGGGTCGCCGACACCCTGCTCGACCAGGTCCTCGGCTACCGGCCCGACCTTGTCGACGCGTTCACCGCCGGGGTGGCCGCATGCGACGGCCAGCCCCCCGAATCGGCGCTCGACCGGCTGGCCGCCGACCATCCGGACCAGTTCGACGCGCTCACCGTGCTGACCGCCGGGGCCTATTTCCTGAGCCCCGCCGTGAAAGCCGCGATGCCCTATGACGCGGCACCGCGCCCCGCGCGGGACGACATGGACTCCTACGTCGACATGCTCGAGGCCGTCGTCGACCGTGGCTTCACCATCCGCTGACCCAGCCGGCCATCACGAGAAGGACCTTTCATGACCGAAAACCTCGTCAAACCAACCGAATCCATCTCCTCGATCGAGGAGAACACCATCCAGCCGGTGCCCGAGGACCAGCGTCACGGCCGCAACCGTGACATGTTCACCATCTGGTTCGGCACCAACATCATGATCCTGGCCATCGTCACCGGCGCGTTGGCGACCACGGTGTTCGGTCAGCCGGCCTGGTCGGCGGCGCTGGCCATCGTGCTGGGCAACCTGTTCGGCGCGATCTTCATGGCCCTGCACTCGGCGCAGGGCCCGACGCTCGGTGTGCCCCAGATGGTGCAGACCAAGGGGCAGTTCGGGTCATTGGGCGCGGTGCTCATCGTGCTCGTCGTGGTCTGTATGTACACCGGGTTCTTCATCTCGATCCTGGTGTTCGGTGGTGAGTCGCTGGCCTCGGTGCTGCCGTTCCTCGGGGCCAAGGGCGGCATCCTGATCTTGGCCGCCGTGAGCATCTCGGCGACGATCTGGGGTTACAAGCTGATCCACGCCTACGCCCGCCTGATGACATGGGCCTCGGGTATCACGCTGCTGCTCGCCTTTGTCTGGGCGTTCGTCGTACACCCGGTGCCGAGCGAGTTCTTCCACAGCGGCGGTGCCACGATTGCCGGGTTCCTTGGCACCTTCGCTGCCGGTGCCGTCTGGCAGATCGCCTATGCTCCTTATGTTTCCGATTACTCGCGGTATCTGCCGAAGGCCACCGGCGCCAAGCCGGCGTTCTGGATGAGCTACTGGGGCACCACGATCGGCTCAATCCTGCCGATGCTGCTCGGCGCCGGTATCGGCCTGCTCGCGCTCGACGACGACCCGGCCATTGCGCTCACCAAGGCCACCGCGGGGATCAGTGTTCTGGTGGTGGCGGTGTTCAGCATCGGCGTCGCCGCGACCAACGCGATGAACTTGTACTGCGGAACGTTGTGCACCATCACGATCCTGCAGACCTTCTTCCCCCGCTTCTCCGCCCGGGCCCGCGAACGCGCCCTGATCGCCGCCGCGCTGTGCGCTTTCGCGGTCGTCGTCGCGCTGTCGGCCGGTGATGATTTCGTCGCCAAGTACAACAACCTGCTGATCCTGCTGCTGGGTTCGCTGGTGCCCTGGACCGCGGTGAACCTGGTCGACTTCTACCTGGTTCGCCACGGCGACTATGTCGTCGAGGACTTCTTCAAGGCGGACGGCGGCCGGTACGGGCGGGTGAACTGGCCCGCGGTGATCTGCTACCTGATCGGTGTCGCCGTGCAGATCCCGTTCATGATCATCGGCACCGCCTATACCGGTCCCATGGCCAAACTCCTTGGTTACACCGATATCTCGTTCATCGTCGGCCTCGTCGTGGTGTCGCCGCTCTACTACTTCACGATGATGACGCTGGCCAAACGGCAGCGCGGCGCGTTCGTGGCCGACATATCCCCTAACTGAATCTCCGAACTGACGCCCCGATCCGATCGATGGCGCTTCCCGCGCTGTCGTCGAGTCGATACGGTTGGCTGGTGAGCATCACGGTGCGCGAGCTGCTGGACATGCCGCACCTGCAGCTGCGACTGCATTCCGGCAAGGCCGGGTTGGACCGCCAGGTGAGCTGGACACACACCTCGGACCTGCCCGAGCCCTGGCAGTGGGTCAGTGCGGGCGAGCTGCTGATGACCAACGGGATGTCGTTCCCCGCGGCGGCGGCCGACCAGGAGCACCTGCTCGACGAGCTGCAGCGAGTCGGAGCCAGCGGGCTGGCGATCGGCGAAGAGATGTTCTGCCCCAGGCTGACGCAACGGTTCACCAAGGCCAGCGAACGCCTGGGGCTGCCGGTGCTCTGGATCCGTTATCCCATGCCGTTCGTGGCCATCTCGCGGGCCATCGCCGAGGCCACCCTGCTCGAACAGTCCCAGCGACTGATGCGCACCGCCCGCATCTACGACGCGCTGCGCCGCACCACCGCAGGGGATGTGGCGCACTCGCGGATCGCCGACGCGCTGACCAAGGAGTTGCGGTGCGCGGTGTTCGTGTGCGACCGCGTCACCGGCGAGGCCTACCACCCCGGCGGGCCGTATCCGTCCGACGAGGTCAAGGAGACGGTCCGGACGGCATCACAGGGCACCTTGGCCGCCGGTGCGCGCTCGATCCTCACCCCCACCGGTGTGGAAGTGCTCGTCGGTGAGGTGCCGACGCACGACAGTGCGGTGCTCGCCGTCATCCGCGAAGGCGGCGTCGCACTCGACGGTGTGTTGATCCAGCACGCCGCCACCGTCGTCGCGCTCGAACTGTCCCAGACCCACCTGGCGCTCGAACACACCCGGCGTTCGGGTGCCGAGCTCACCGCCCAGCTGCTCGACGGCCGGGTCGACCAGCGCGGCGGGCGTCGCCAGCTGCTGTCGTCGGGTCTGGACCCGGCGACCGCGATGGTCGTCGCCGTCAGTTGCGACGATGAGCGACGTCTGCGTGACCTTCATGTCGCGTTGTGGCGCAGGCAGATTCCGCATGTGACGGCCTTCCAGGCCGGCGTCGCCCACGCGGTGGTGCCGACCACGGACGAAACCGTCGACGCCATCGCGGCGTCGCTCGGGCCGACCGCCAGGATCGGGGCCAGCCGGGTGATGAAAACGGTGGCCCGTTCGGTGGAGTGCGCCAGGGAGGCGGCGTGGGCGTTGGGTACCGCGCAGCGCACCGACGACGCGGTGGTGCGGTACGGCACCGCCACCTCATGGGTGGGTGTCGGCGGCGTCGAGGACGCCAGGGCGATGGTGGAGCGGTGGCTGGGCCCCCTCATCGAGCACGACGCGCAGCACCGCACCGAGCTGGTCGAGACGCTGGAGGCCTACCTGGCCAATCAGCGGTCGTGGCAGCGCACCGCGGCCGCGATGAACGTGCACCGGCAGACCGTGCTGTACCGCGTGCACAAGGTGGAGGAGCTGACCGGCGCCCGGTTGTCCGACACCGCCGACATCGCCCAGCTGTGGCTCGCGCTGCGGTCCCGGGACCTGCTGGGCGGCGGTCGATAGGCCTCGGTGCAACGGCGGGCGCGCACGGCTCGCTATCATCCTGCCCGGCAAAGAACGTCGTCACCGCGAACGGATTCACCATGACAGAACACGTCGAACAGCTGGAGTTCCAGGCCGAGGCCCGGCAATTGCTGGACCTCATGGTCCACTCCGTGTACTCCAACAAAGACTCCTTCCTGCGGGAGTTGATCTCGAATGCCTCCGACGCGCTGGACAAGCTGCGCCTCGAGGCATACCGGAACAAGGATCTCGACGTCGACACCTCCGATCTGCACATCGAGATCGACATCGACAAAGACGCCCGCACGCTCACCATTCGCGACAACGGGATCGGGATGACCCGCGACGATGTCGTCGGCCTGATCGGCACGCTGGCCAAATCCGGCACCGCGGAACTTCGCCAGCAGTTGCGCGACGCCCAGAACGCCTCGGCCTCCGAGCAGCTGATCGGACAGTTCGGTATCGGTTTCTACTCGTCGTTCATGGTCGCCGACAAGGTGGAGTTGCTGACCCGACGGGCGGGCGAGCACACGGCGACCCGGTGGGAGTCCGCCGGCGAGGGCACCTACACCATCACCGCGGTCGACGCGGCTGACGGCGAGGCGCCGCAGGGCACCTCGGTCACCTTGCATCTCAAGCCCGAGGACACCGACAACGAGCTGCACGACTACACCGCGGACTGGAAGATCCGCTCCCTGGTCAAGCAGTACTCGGACTTCATCGCCTGGCCCATCCGGATGCAGGTCGAGCGTCGCAGTTCCGACGGTGACGGGGAGGACCAGGTCACCGTCGAGACGGAGACCGTCAACTCGATGAAGGCGCTGTGGTCGCGGCCCAAAGACGAAGTCTCCCAGGAGGAGTACTCCGAGTTCTACAAGCACATCGCGCACGCCTGGGACGACCCGGCCGAGGTCATCTCGATGAAGGCCGAGGGGACATTCGAGTATCAGGCGCTGTTGTTCATCCCCTCGCACGCTCCGTTCGACATGTTCAACGCCGACGCCCGCGTGGGTGTCCAGCTCTATGTCCGCCGGGTGTTCATCATGGCCGACTGCGACGAACTGCTGCCGCCGTACCTGCGCTTCGTGAAGGGCGTCGTCGACGCGGCGGACATGTCGCTCAACGTATCTCGCGAGATCCTGCAACAAGACCGCCAGATCAAGGCGATCCGTCGCCGGCTCACCAAGAAGGTGCTCTCCACGGTCAAGGAGATCCAGACCGAGCGGCCGGCCGATTACCGCACCCTCTGGGTGCAGTTCGGCCGGGTCCTCAAGGAGGGACTGCTCTCCGATCCGGACAACAAAGACACCTTGCTGGCGTTGTCGTCGTTCGCCTCGACGCACAGTGACGAAGACTTGACCACACTGGCCGAGTATGTCGCACGCATGAAAGACGGTCAGCAGCAGATCTTCTACGCCACCGGTGAATCGCGCCAGCAGCTGTTGAGCTCACCGCACCTGGAAGCATTCAAGGCCAAGGGGTATGAGGTGCTGTTGCTCACCGACCCGGTGGACGAGGTCTGGGTGGACTCGGTGGCCGAGTTCGACGGTAAGCGGTTGCAGTCGGTCGCCAAGGGTGAGGTGGACCTCGACACCGAGGACGACAAGGCGGCTGCAGCAGATGAACGCTCTGAACGGGACAAGGAGTTCGCCGACCTGCTCGGGTGGCTGCAGGAGACGCTGTCGGAGCATGTCAAAGAGGTGCGGCTGTCCACCCGGCTGACCGCATCGCCGGCGTGCCTGGTCACCGACAGTTTCGGGATCACACCGGCGCTGGCGCGCATGCTCAAGGCGTCCGGCCAGGCTGTACCCGCGGACAAGCGCATCCTCGAACTCAACCCGGATCATCCGTTGGTCGCCGGCCTACGGGCCGCGCTTTCTGGCCGCGAGACCGACGCAGCGCTCGCCGAGACAGCCGAACTGCTTTACGGCACTGCACTTCTCGCCGAAGGTGGCACATTGGAGGACCCGGCGAAGTTCGCGGGGCTGCTGGCGGACCGGCTGGCGCGGACGGTGTAGCGGGCTCACCGCAACGGCGTGAGCAGATCCTTGGCGCGCAGGGCCAACCAGAATTCGGCGACGGTCGCGGTCTCGTTGATCCGCCTGCCGGTGATCTCCTCGACGCGCTGGATCCGGTAGACGACGGTCTGGCGGTGGACGTCGAGCAACTCGGCGGTCTTGACCCACGACCGGTTGCACAACAGGTACGCGTCGAGGGTGCGGACCATCTCGCTGGCGCGGGCACTGTCGTAGGCGATCAGCGTGCCGAGCACGCGGTCGACCACCACCTGGGCCTCCTCGGCGTCGCGCAGCACGGCCAGCATCGTCGCGTCCGCGTAGCGTGCGGTGCGGTCCGCCTCGGTCTGCGCGGCGCGCACCGCCCAGGTGGCCTCGCGTACGGCGGCAGGTCCGCGCCGCGGATGCCCGAGCGGGTCACTGATGCCCAGCGACGCCGAAGCGCCCAGTCGGCGGCGTAGTGCGCTCAGCGCGTCATCGCCGGTGGGCATCAACACGTAGAGCACCTGGCCCCGGCGCAGCAGCAGGTGCGGCACGCCGCGCCGGCCCAGGCTCAGATGCAGCTGCCGTTCGGCGTCAGGTGAGGCGCCGTTGACCGCGATCAGCGACGACGATGCGGGTCGCAGACCGCGTCCCGTCAGCGTGCTCGCCGCGTCGCGTCCGGCCAGCCGCCCGTCGCACAGCTGCGCCATCACCTCCGCGCCGATCCTGCGATCGTGCTCGCGGCGGACATTCTGCTGCGCGAGCAGCACGGCCACCGCCGAGGCCAGATGCTGCAACTGCACGACATCCGGTGGCGTGGAACGGAACTCGTAGGCCACCAGTACCGTCGGTTCCTCGTCGGGCACCTCGACCACCAGGCCACGCATATCGCCGACGTCGACGTGCAACACCCCCGGCACCGCGCCGCGGCGCGCCGCGATGTCGTCGACCACCGCCCGGCGCAGGTCTGCCGGCACCGGGTCGGTGGCATCGAGGGCGACATCGCCGGTGGCGGCGTCCAGCACGGCCAGCCGGCAGGCGATATCGCGGCCCAGCTGGCCCAGCACCTTCGCCGACGCCGGATTGCCGACCGACTGGCGGATGATGTCGTACACGCGCTCGGTGAGGACGATCCGGCGGCTCTCCCCGGCGGCCGCGGCCTCGGCGACCGCCCGTCCGATCGCGGCGAACCCCACCGAATACGGCACCGTGAGGACCGGGAAACTCAACTCGTCGGCCACGGCGACGGCCGGCTCGGTGAGTTCCGGTGTGGCCGAGTCGAGGCCGATCACCATTCCGCAGATGCCCTTCTCGGACAGCCCGCGGATGAGCGCCGTCTGGCCACGCGCCGAGTCGGGCAGTGTGCGGCCGTTCTTCATCAGCAGTTCGCCACCGGCCAGCCACGACCACGGCTCCTCCAGATCCGAGGTCTGAGCCCAGGACACGGGGCGGGCCAGGCCATCGGAGCCTGCCCGCACCACGAGCCGCAGATGCGGCGTGTCGGCCAGGTCGGCCACCCGGTAGGTCATTTGAGCACCGCCCTCGGATTCACATATCGGCAACGCCGGCGCCGGGGCCGTGAAGTGCCTGGTCACGGCCACGCGGACCGGCACGTTCGCGGGCGGCGGGGACCGTGGCCGGGCCCAGGTCGCCGTCAACAGGTGCCGACTTTAGACGATCATCTAGAGCCTGGTGAGATTTCTAGACGATCCACACCTTCAAATCACAGCTGACCAGGGACAAGGTTGCCCCACCACGAGTGCCTCGAAGGAGCAGCAGATGACCGGACCCGATGCCGTGACGCCCGTCTCCGGCGACAGCCAGGACGGCGAGCACCCGCTGCGGCTGAGCCGCGGTTTCAGTTTCCGCTCCGCGTTGTCGCTGGCCTTCGCCGACGTCTCGCCGATCGCGGCGGTGTACGCGATCTTCACGCTCGGACTTTTCGCGGCAGGCCCGAAATTCTTCTGGGCGTTCCCCATCGTGCTGGTCGGCCAGCTGCTGGTGGCGCTGGTATTCGGTGAGCTCGCGTCACGGTGGCCCTACGCGGGCAGCGTCTACCAGTGGTCGCGTCACGTGCGCGGGACGACCTGGGGATGGGCCGCGGCATGGGCTTACATGTGGGGGCTCACGATCGCGCTCGGCACCCTGTCGTACGCCGCGAGCGGATTCCTGCTGGCCATCTTCGGGGTCGACGCGCCGACCCGGTGGCAGACCGCATCGGTGGCCATCGTCATCATCCTGATCGGCAGCGCCGTCAACATGGTGGGCCGAAACGTGCTCAAGGCCATGGTCGCGCTCAGCATCACCTGCGAGATCATCGGCTCGATCGGGCTGGGCACCGTGCTGCTGCTGTTCTACCGCGAGAACCCGTTCTCGGTGTTGTTCACCAGCGCCGGGCTGCCCGATGCGGCCTCCTGGACATCGGGACCGATGCTGCTGGCAATCGCCTACGTCGGATGGTCATTCCTGGGCTTCGAAGCGGCCGGCTCGGTGGCCGAAGAAGTCGAAGAGCCCGAGCGTAACGTGCCCAAGGCCATCTTCTTCGGCCTGCTGCTGGTCGGGATCATCGTGATGTTCTCCAGCGCCGCACTGATTCTCGCGATCCCCAACCTGACCGACGTGGTGTCCTCGCAAACCGGTGACGTGGTGTCGCAGACGCTGACGACGCATCTCGGTGCCGGCGTGACCAAACCGCTGCTGGCGATGTTCGTCATCGGTTTCATCTCGAGTTTCCTTGCAGTGCAAGCGGCGGTGTCGCGCTGCATCTGGGGCGCGGCCCGTGACCGCGGCCTACCGGGATCGAAAGTGCTCGGCGGACTGGCCGGCCCGGAACGCCTGCCGGTCTATGCCATCGCGCTCACCGGCGTCATCGCGATCGTCTTCATCTTCCTGGCCGGTTCGCAGTTCTACAACATCCTGGTCAACTTCAACATCATCGGGTTCTACATCGCGTTCGGTGTGCCCGTGATCGGCGCGGCGATCGCACGCCTGACCGGCAAATGGCAACCGGGCGCGTTCACACTCGGGAAGTGGGGCGCCCCCGTCACCTACATCGCGTCGCTGTGGATCATCTTCGAGACGGTGAACGTCGCATGGCCGCGGACGCAGCCCGGCCAACCGTGGTACATCAACTGGGCGAGCGTGCTGACCACCGTCGTGCTCACCGTCGTCGGCATCGCTGTCTTCCTGTCGGTGCGCCGCGGCATCCAGGCGCCGATCGGTGAGCGCTTCGCCGACGAAGGCCGCGTCACGGAACCCCGAAGCTGATGTCGCGCAACGCCGTTGTCACCGGTTCGGCCTCCGGTATCGGCGCCGCGGTGACCGAAGCGCTGCGCGCCGACGGCTGGACGGTGGCGGGCCTCGACATGGCCGCGGGCGCCGATTATGTGGCCGACGTGTCCGACCGCGCCGCCGTCGACGCCGCGTTCGCGGCGATCACCGGCGACCTGGGCCCGGTAGACGCCCTGGTGACCGCCGCAGGCCATTACGTCATGACGCCGATCTCCGAGATCACCGCTGACGCGATGCACCGCATGCTGCGGGTGCACCTGGGCGGGCTGCGCAACACCGCCCGTGCGGTCTTGCCGTCGATGATCGAGCGCCACGGCGGCGCCATCGTCGCGGTCACCTCCGAACTTGCCATCGGCGGTGGGGACACCGACGCCCACTACGCCGCGGCCAAGGGTGCGGTCATCGGCCTGGTGCGCAGCCTGGCCGCCGAAGTCGCGAGCACCGGGGTGCGGGTCAACGCCGTCGCGCCCGGTCCCACCGACACGCCGCTGCTTGATGCCGAATCACCGTGGCGGGCAGAGGAATTCCTGGCGACGGTACCAAACCGTCGACTGACCCGGCCCGACGAGATCGCCGCGGTGGTGCGGTTTCTGGCCTCCGACGACGCGGCGTTCTGCACCGGTGAGATCATCTCGCCCAACGGCGGGGTGGTGATCTGATGGCCGGCTCGGTGCAGTCGGGCCGGCTGGCGCTGGTCACCGGCGCGGCGCAGGGGATCGGGGCGGCGATCGCGCGGCGGTTGTCCGCCGACGGTGCTGTGGTCGGCGCCAACGATCTCGCCGACGATCAGCGCCTCGCCGACGTCGTCGCCGCGACGGCGGGATTTCCTGCAGTGGCCGATGTCTGCGACCGTGACGCCGTCTACGAGATGGTCGCGGGTATCGAGCGCGACCGGGGTCCGGTGGACATCGCGGTGTGCAATGCGGCCTACATGACGATGGCGCCGTTTCTCGAACACCCCGACGACGACTGGTGGAAGGTCGTCGACACCAACGTATGCGGCACCGTCAACGTGATCCAGGCGGTGCTGCCCGGCATGCGCAGGCGCGGCGGAGGAAACATCGTGATCATCGCCTCCGAATGGGGGGTGATCGGGTGGCCGGAGGCATCCGCGTACTCGGCATCCAAGGCCGCGTTGATCGCCCTTGCCAAGACGCTCGGCCGCGAACTCGCCCGGGAGAACATCAGCGTCAACGCCGTCGCGCCGGGGGTGACGGACACGCCGCAACTGCAGGTCGACGCCGACTCCGCCGGTATCGGTCTTGACGAGATGCGCAATCGCTACGGGGCCGACATCCCGGCCGGACGCATCGGGGTACCCGGCGAGATCGCCGCTGCGGTGGCACTTCTGGCCCGGCCGGGCCTCGGTGCGATGGTGGGCCAGACGCTTCAGATCAACGGAGGATCGACACGGTGCCGGGTATGAGCAGCTCGAGCGGTGACAACGCCATCCGTGGACCGGTCGATGGTCAGGTGGTGCCGCGCTACGCCGGACTGACCACCTTCGCCCGCCTGCCCCGCCGCGAGGATGTCGCCCGCTGCGATGTCGCGGTGGTCGGGATCCCGTTCGACACCGGCGTCACCTACCGGCCCGGTGCGCGGTTCGGGCCGTCCCACATCCGGCAGGCCTCCCGTCTGCTACGCCCGTACAACCCAGAGCTCGCGGTGGCTCCGTTCGCGAACCAGCAGGTGGTCGACGCAGGCGACTTCGTCGTCAACCCGTTCGACATCACCACCGCGGTCAACGAGATCGACACGCAGGCAACGGAACTGATCGATGCGGGCGTGCGGATCATGGCACTCGGCGGTGACCACACGATCGCGTACCCACTGCTGCGCGCCCATCACCGCAGGTACGGCCCGGTGGCGCTGGTGCATTTCGACGCGCATCTGGACACCTGGGACACCTACTTCGACGAGCCGGTGACCCACGGCACGCCGTTCCGCCGAGCCGCCGAGGAGGGGCTGTTCGCCCCGGGCCACAGCGCCCACGTCGGCATCCGCGGATCGCTCTACAGCGCAGCCGATCTGGTGGACGATGCCGGTTTCGGGTTCACCATCGTGGGTTGCCGGGCGTTCCAGCGCCGGTCCGTCGACGACATCGTCGCCCAGTTGCGCGACGCCATCGGCGACCGGCCGCTGTACGTGTCCGTCGACGTCGACGTGATGGATCCGGCGCACGCGCCTGCCACCGGAACACCGGAGGCGGGCGGCATGACCAGTCGTGAGCTGCTGGAGGTGCTACGCGGGTTCGACGGCCTGAACCTCGTCGGCGCCGACATCGTCGAGGTGGCGCCGGCCTACGACCACGCCGAGATCACCGGTGTCGCCGCGGCCAATCTCGCGTACGAGTTCATCTCGCTGTTCGCCCGGAACAAGCTGTCATGAGCGGTGATTCGGCGGTGCCCGCGGTCCCGGTGCAATGGCCGGGCGGGGCCCGCTGCGCGGCGTCCTTCAGCTTCGATGTCGATGCCGAGTCGGCGCTGTTGTCCGTGTCCCACGCCAATGCCGATCGCATGTCGGCGGTCAGCCACCAGGCCTACGGCCCGTTGGCCGGCGTGCCGCGGATCCTGAAAATGCTGGCCGCACATCAGATCACGTCGACGTTCTTCGTGCCCGGTTACACCGCACTGCGCTATCCCGACGTCATTGCGTCGATCGCCGACGCCGGCCACGAGATCGCCCACCACGGTTACCTCCACGAGGCGATGGCCGGGCTGACCGCCGAGCAGGAGAGCGCGATCCTGGATCGCGGATCCGATGTGCTGGAGCGCGTCACCGGTGTGCGGCCCACCGGGTACCGCGCGCCGATGTGGGAACTGAACTGGCATTCGCCGGGGCTGCTGCGTGAGCGGGGTTTCCTCTACGACAGCTCGCTGATGGATGCCGATCATCCCTACGAGCTCGCGGTCGAGGGTGGGGGACCGTTGGTGGAGATCCCGATCCAGTGGGCTCTCGACGACTGGGAGCAGTACTGCTTCGTGCCGGATTTCTCGGGCAGCGGCCTGATCGAGAGCCCCCGCAAGGCGGCCGAGATGTGGGCGCTGGAGTTCGACGCCCTGCGGGATGCGGGCGGCTGCTGGGTGCTGACCAACCATCCGTTCCTGTCGGGTCGCCCGTCGCGGGCCGCGGCGCTGAACTCGCTGATGGAGTACGTCTGCTCGCACGATGACGTCTGGGTGGCGAGTCTCGGGGCGATCGCCGAGCACGTCCGCAGCCTCGGCCTGACCCCGCGATCGGTCGCCCGGCCCGACCCGGCAGACTTCTGACCTGGACTTTTCTCCTGCGCCAGCGTGCACTGGTGGGCATTCTCCGACCCCGCAGATGCACGTGGCTGCACGCTCGGCAGAAATTGCTGCCCACACCGGGAACAAACTCTGTGAGCGGCCCGTTGTGCTGTTCGACAACTTGAGTGCACTAGGCTCAACTCCGGCTTGACACGAGACGGTCGGCGGGGGCAGTCTTGAGTCCGGTTCACTCAGATCCTAAAAGAAGCTAATCAGGAGGCAGTAACTATGGCTCGTGCGGTCGGTATCGACCTCGGGACCACCAACTCCGTCGTCGCAGTGCTGGAGGGTGGCGACCCCGTCGTCGTCGCCAACTCCGAGGGCTCCCGTACCACCCCGTCGGTTGTCGCGTTCGCGCGTAACGGCGAGGTGCTGGTGGGTCAGCCCGCCAAGAACCAGGCAGTGACCAACGTCGACCGGACCATCCGTTCGGTCAAACGCCACATGGGCACCGACTGGTCCGTCGAGATCGACGGCAAGAACTACACCCCTCAGGAGATCAGCGCCCGCGTGCTGATGAAGCTCAAGCGTGACGCCGAGAGCTACCTGGGTGAGGACATCGCCGACGCGGTCATCACGGTCCCCGCGTACTTCAACGACGCCCAGCGTCAGGCCACCAAGGAAGCCGGCCAGATCGCCGGCCTCAACGTCCTCCGCATCGTCAACGAGCCCACCGCGGCGGCGCTGGCGTACGGCCTGGACAAGGGTGAGAAGGAACAGACCATCCTGGTCTTCGACCTCGGCGGCGGCACGTTCGACGTGTCTCTGCTGGAGATCGGCGACGGTGTGGTCGAGGTCCGCGCCACCTCGGGTGACAACCACCTGGGCGGCGACGACTGGGACGACCGGATCGTCGAGTGGCTCGTCGACAAGTTCAAGGGCACCAGCGGCATCGACCTCACCAAGGACAAGATGGCGATGCAGCGGCTGCGTGAAGCGGCCGAGAAGGCCAAGATCGAACTGTCGAGCTCGCAGAGCACCTCGATCAACCTGCCGTACATCACCGTCGACGCCGACAAGAACCCGCTGTTCCTCGACGAGCAGCTGACCCGCGCCGAATTCCAGCGCATCACCCAGGATCTGCTCGACCGCACGCGGCAGCCGTTCCAGTCGGTGATCAAGGATGCCGGTATCTCGGTGTCGGAGATCGACCACGTCGTGCTGGTCGGTGGTTCCACCCGCATGCCCGCGGTCTCCGAGCTGGTCAAGGAAATGACCGGCGGCAAGGAGCCCAACAAGGGCGTCAACCCCGACGAGGTTGTCGCGGTCGGCGCGGCCCTGCAGGCCGGCGTGCTCAAGGGTGAGGTGAAAGACGTTCTGCTGCTGGACGTCACGCCGCTGTCCCTCGGTATCGAGACCAAGGGTGGCGTGATGACCAAGCTCATCGAACGCAACACCACCATCCCCACCAAGCGCAGCGAGACCTTCACCACGGCCGACGACAATCAGCCGTCGGTGCAGATCCAGGTGTTCCAGGGTGAGCGCGAAATCGCCTCGCACAACAAGCTGCTCGGCAGCTTCGAGCTGACCGGCATCCCGCCGGCCCCGCGTGGCGTCCCACAGATCGAGGTCACCTTCGACATCGACGCCAACGGCATCGTGCACGTGACCGCCAAGGACAAGGGCACCGGCAAGGAAAACACGATCAAGATCCAGGAAGGCTCCGGCCTGTCCAAGGAGGAGATCGACCGGATGATCAAGGACGCCGAGGCGCACGCCGACGAAGACCGCAAGCGTCGCGAAGAGGCCGACGTCCGCAACCAGGCTGAGTCGCTGGTGTACCAGACGGAGAAGTTCGTCAAGGACCAGCGCGAAGCCGAAGGCGGATCCAAGGTCCCGGAGGACACGCTGACCAAGGTCGACGGCGCCATCGCCGAGGCCAAGACGGCTCTGGCCGGTGACGACATCTCGGCGATCAAGGCCGCGATGGAACGCCTGGGCCAGGAGTCGCAGGCGCTGGGGCAGGCCATCTACGAGGCCACCCAGGCTGATCAGGCCGGTGCCGAAGGTGGAAGCTCGGCCTCCAGTGATGACGACGTCGTGGATGCCGAGGTCGTCGAGGATGACCAGGAGAAGAAGTGAGCGAACGCGGTTCGTCGGAGCCAGTGACAGTCACCGACAAACGGCGCGTTGATCCGGAAACCGGCGAAGTACGTGAGGCGTCCTCCGGCGCGGCCCCCAGTGGGCCCGCGCCGGGGGCTGCCCCGAGTGCTGCTGCCGTCCCGGACAGTGATGAGGTCGCCGACCTCAAGTCCACGCTGCAACGCGTCAAGGCCGAATACGACAACTACCGCAAGCGTTCGTCGCGCCAGGAGCAGGCGGCGGCCGACCGGGCCAAGGCCACCGTGGTCGTCCAACTGCTGCCGGTGCTCGACGATCTGGACCGCGCCCGCAGCCATGGTGACCTCGAGTCAGGCCCGCTGAAATCGGTCGCCGACAAGCTGGCCGCCGCCCTGGACGGGTTGGGCCTGACGGCATTTGGTGCTGAGGGCGACGAGTTCGACCCCGCGCTGCATGAGGCCGTCCAGCATGAGGGTGACGGCTCCAACCCGGTGATCGGCCACGTGATGCGGCAGGGCTACCGGTTGGGCGAGCAGGTGTTGCGACACGCGCTCGTCGGTGTGGTCGACGCCGTCCCGGCGGCCGACACGGTCACCGCCGACGGCGCAGTTGACCAGCCGAACGCAGAATCGACATCAGAATCAGAATGAGACAACGAGCACAATGGTGAAAGGTGAGGAGGTGACGCAGCATGGCCCAGCGCGAATGGGTTGAGAAGGACTTCTACAAGGAGTTGGGCGTCTCCTCTGATGCCACCGAGGATCAGATCAAGAAGGCCTACCGCAAGCTGGCCTCCGAACTGCACCCCGACAAGAACCCCGACAACCCCACGGCCACCGAGCGCTTCAAGGCCGTCTCCGAGGCATATAGCGTGCTGTCGGACGACGCCAAGCGCAAGGAATACGACGAAACCCGGCGACTGTTCGCCGGTGGCGGTTTCGGACGGCGGTTCAACAACGGTGGGGACAGCGGAGGCGGCTTCGGCGGGTTCAGCGGCGGTTACGGGTCCGACGGCGCCGAGTTCAACCTCGGTGACCTGTTCGACGCGGCCGGCCAGAGCGGTGGCACCAATATCGGTGACCTCTTCGGCGGGCTCTTCGGGCGTGGCGCACAACCCCGCCCGACGCGCCCCCGGCGTGGCAATGACCTGGAGACCGAGACCGAACTCGACTTCCTGGAAGCCACCAAGGGTGTCGCCATGCCGCTGCGGCTGACCAGCCCGGCGCCGTGCACCAACTGCCACGGCAGCGGCGCACGCCCCGGCACCAGTCCGAAGGTGTGCCCCAACTGCAACGGCGCCGGTGTGGTCAACCGCAACCAGGGCGCGTTCGGGTTCTCCGAGCCGTGCACCGAATGCCGTGGGAGCGGCTCGATCATCGAGCACCCCTGCGACGAGTGCAAGGGCACCGGAGTCACCACCAGGACGCGCACCATCAACGTGCGGATCCCACCGGGAGTCGAGGACGGCCAACGTATTCGGCTGGCCGGTCAGGGTGAGGCCGGTCTGCGGGGTGCCCCGTCGGGTGACCTCTACGTCACGGTGCATGTGCGCCCCGACAAGGTGTTCGGCCGTGACGGTGACGACCTGACGGTGGCGGTACCGGTCAGCTTCACGGAGTTGGCTTTGGGGACAACGCTTTCCGTTCCCACGCTGGAGGGCAAGGTCGGGGTCCGGGTACCGAAGGGTACGGCCGACGGCCGCATCCTGCGGGTGCGCGGGCGCGGCGTGCCCAAGCGCAGTGGCGGCCACGGTGACCTGCTGGTCACGGTGAAGGTGGCGGTGCCGCCGAACCTCGAAGGCGAAGCCCTCGAGGCGCTCGAGGCCTACGCCGCCGCCGAACGCTCCAGTGGGTTCGACCCGCGGGCCGGCTGGGCCGGGAATCGGATGTGATGCCCCATGGCGAAATCCGATGAGGCCAGGACCTTCCTGATCTCGGTGGCCGCCGAACTGGCCGGGATGCACGCGCAGACGCTGCGCACCTACGACCGGCTGGGCCTGGTGTCACCGCGCCGCAGTTCCGGCGGAGGCCGGCGGTACTCGCAGCGCGACGTCGACCTGCTGCGCGAGGTGCAGCGGTTGTCCCAGGACGAAGGCGTCAACCTGGCCGGGATCAAGCGCATCATCGAACTGACCAATCAGGTCGAGGCGCTGCAGTCGCGGCTGTCCGAACTGACCAATCAGGTCGAGGTGCTCAGCGCCAACCAACGTGCCGCACAGACCACCAGCACCGCGCTGGTGGTCTGGCAGCCGCGGTCGCGTCGACAAATGGACTGACCCTTTACGTAAACGGTCTCGCCGGGGCAGGATCTGGTCCATGCCCGACACCTCCCGCGGTCCGGACGCACCCGGCGAACTGGGCCGGATGCGCGTTCTCGATGCGAAACCGGTCAACCTCGACGGGTTCTCCGTCGCGGCACCCGAACTGGGGCTGGCCGCGATGAACAGCCCGTTCGATCCCGATCCGTCGCTGGTGATCAGCGACGGGCGGGTCGTCGAACTCGACGGCAGGTCGGTCGACGAGTTCGACGTCATCGACGAGTTCATCGCGCGCTACGGCATCGACCTCGACGTCGCGCCGGAGGCGATGGCCCTCGAGGACCGCGCGCTGGCGCGGATGGCGGTCGACATCAACGTCCCGCGCGCCGAGGTGGTGCGCCTCATCGGCGGCACCACACCGGCCAAACTGGCCCGCGTGGTGGCGCTGTTGTCGCCGCCCGAGATGCAGGTTGCGATGAGCAAGATGCGCGCCAGGCGCACCCCGAGCAACCAGGCGCACGTCACCAACCAACTCGACGATCCGCTGCTGATCGCGGCCGACGCCGCCAGCGCGGTGGCCTACGGGTTCCGTGAGGTCGAGACCACCGTTCCCGTCCTCGGCGACGCCCCGTCGAATGCCGTTGCGCTGCTGATCGGTTCGCAGGTCGGCACGCCTGGCGCGATGGCGCAGTGCTCGATCGAAGAGGCACTCGAACTGCGCCTCGGACTGCGTGGTCTGACCAGCTACGCCGAGACCATCTCGATCTACGGCACCGAGCAGGTCTTCGTCGACGGCGACGACACCCCATTCTCGAAGGCCATTTTGACCTCCGCGTACGCATCGCGCGGTCTGAAGATGCGCGTCACCAGTGGTGGCGGCGCCGAGGTGCTGATGGGCGCGGCCGAGAAGTGTTCCATCCTCTATCTGGAATCACGTTGTGTATCCCTGGCCCGCGCACTGGGGTCCCAAGGTGTGCAGAACGGTGGCATCGACGGCGTCGGCGTCGTCGCATCGGTGCCCGAGGGCATGAAGGAACTCCTCGCCGAGAACCTCATGGTCATGATGCGCGACCTGGAATCCTGCGCGGGCAACGACAACTTGATCTCGGAATCCGACATCCGCCGCAGCGCACACACCCTGCCTGTGCTGCTGGCCGGGGCGGATTTCATCTTCTCCGGCTTCGGCTCCATCCCGCGTTATGACAACGCGTTCGCACTGTCGAATTTCAACTCCGACGACATGGACGACTTCCTTGTCCTGCAACGTGATTGGGGAGCCGACGGCGGATTGCGCACCGTGTCGGCCGAGCGGCTGGCCCAGGTGCGGCGCCGGGCGGCGACGGCCGTGCAGGCCGTCTACCGCGATCTGGGTCTGGCCGACTACGACGACGACTGGGTGGATCTGGTGGTGGCCGTCAACGGCTCCCGCGACCTGCCGCCCGGTGACCCCAAGATGGTCGCCGAGGCCGCGGCGTCCATCGAGGCCAAGCAGTTGACGGTGTTCGATGTCGTGGCGTCGTTGCAGCGCACCGGCTACACCGAAGAAGCCGAAGCCATCATGCGGCTGACGCGCGAACGCCTCAAGGGTGACCAGTTGCAGACCTCGGCGATCTTCGACGAGCAGATGCGGGTGCTGTCCAAGGTCACCGATCCCAACGATTATGCCGGGCCCGGAACGGGTTACGCGCTCACCGAGTCGCGCCGCGCCGAGATCGACGCCATCCGTCAGGCCCGCACCACCGCCCAACTGACCGCTGATCAGGCTGACCACCGCGGGCACATCACGCTCGTCGACGTCGAACCGGCCAGGCAGGGTAGCGATCCCCGTGAGGTCTGTATCGGGCTGTCGCCCGCGTTCGGCCGCACGGTGTGGTTGTCGCTGTGCGGGCTGACGGTCGGCGAGGTGCTCCGCCAGATCTCCGCCGGACTGGAGGAGGAAGGCTGCGTCCCCCGCCTGGTCCGGGTGCGTTCGACCATCGACGCAGGCCTGATCGGGCTGACGGCGGCCCGGCTGTCAGGATCGGGTATCGGAATCGGGTTGCAGGGCAAGGGAACGTCGGTGATCCACCGGCGCGACCTGGCGCCGCTGGCCAACCTCGAACTGTTCAGCGTGGCCCCGCTGCTGACCGCGTCCATGTACCGCGAGCTGGGCAAGAACGCGGCCCGGCACGCCAAGGGGATGACCCCGGTGCCGATCTTCACCGGTGGCACCGACGAATCGATCTCGGCGCGGTACCACGCGCGGGCGGTGGCCCTGGTCGCACTGGAACGCGAGGCAAGTGAACCCGGGCAGCCGCCCATGACGGTGGAGGTGGCGCGGTCGTGAACGAACAGGATTTCACCGTCCAGGCCGCCGTCGACGGTAAACTCGGGCCGGCTGATCTGCGGATGGACCCCGCCGTACTGGTCCACCAGGCCGAGGTCGCCGCGGCCGACGGCAACCCGCAGCTCGCCGAGAACTTCCTGCGTGCAGCGGAATTGGCCACCATCGACGGTGAAGAGGTGATGGGCCTGTACGAAGCACTGCGCCCGTACCGGTCGACGGCCGCCGAGTTGGCCGCGCTGCAGGAGTCTCTCGAAGCGCGAGGTGCGTCGCGATGCGCCGAACTGGTTCGTCAGGCCGCCGACGCGTACACCCGGCGGGGCTTGCTGCGTTGACCGTGAT
>CAMFLL010000096.1 GCA_945957405.1 uncultured Mycolicibacterium sp.
GAGATTCGCCTTAGTCTCGTGGGCTCGGAGATGTGTATAAGAGACAGCTTCGGACCGGATGTGTCGCAGCAGTGGATCGACGACATGATCGTGTTCGTCAATGAGGTCGGCGCCGAGGACACCGTGCTGGTCGAGTCGGTGCAACGGGGTATCAAGTCGGGTGCCGTGCCGCAGGGGCGCATCATGCTGGAATCCGAGAAGCTCATCGCCGGCTACCAGAGCTGGGTGCTGGGCAAACTCACCGGCCAGGACGTCCGATGACGAGTTCTGCAGTGGCGGAGCGTCCTTCGCCACTGCGGACTGACGGCCTGCTGATCGGGGGTCGCTGGTGCGCCCCGGTCGCGCCGGCCGCTGACACGCCGGTGCACGACCCCGCCACCGGACGTGTCGTCGGCCACGTGCCCACCGCCGGCCCGGCCGACGTCAACCTGGCCGTGATCGCGGCGCAGGACGCCGGGCGGCACTGGGGGAGCACAAGTCCCGAGTTCCGGGCGCGCGTTCTCGACGAGATCGCCGACCGGATGGCTGCCCGCCGTGACGAGTTCGCGGCACTCATCACCGCGGAGATGGGGGCACCGCACGACAACGCCCGCGACGTGCAGACCCAGCTTGCCATCGACGTGTTCCGCTCGTACGCGGCAGTGACCCGCGAGTACTCCTGGGAGGAGCGGATCGGCGTCAGTGTGGTGCGCTACGAGCCCATCGGGGTGATCGCCGCGATCACACCGTGGAACTATCCGCTGTACCTCGCGGCGATCAAGCTCGCGGCAGGGTTGGCGGCCGGGTGCACCGTGGTGCTCAAACCCAGCCAGGATGCGCCTCTGGACGCCTTCCTGTTGACCGTCCTCATCACGGAGGTTGCGCGCGATCTCGGTGCACCGCAGGGGATCGTGAACCTGCTCACCGGTCCCGGCTCGGTGGTGGGTGACGCGATGTCGACCCATCCGGGTGTCGCCGCGGTGTCACTGACCGGCTCGACCGACGCTGGGCGGCGCGTGGCGGCCGCAGCGGCGGGCACGATCAAACGGGTCGCGCTGGAACTCGGCGGGAAGTCAGCGGCGATCGTGCTCGACGATGCCGATCTCGAGTCTGCGTTGGCCGGCGCCCTGACGGGCGTGTTCTACAACTCTGGTCAGACCTGCACGGCCTGCGCCCGGATCCTGGTGCCCCGCAGCAGGTATGACGAAGCCGTGCGGATCGCCGCCGAACTCACGGCACGCTGGCGGATCGGCGATCCGAGACTGCCCGGCGAGCACATCGGGCCGATCGCCACCCGTGCGCAGTACGACACGGTGCTGCGATACCTCAAGACCGGTGTCGCCGAAGGAGCGCGGTTGATCGCCGGCGGCGTCCCCACCCCCGAGCAGCTGCCCGACGGCCTCGGTGGCGGCAGCTGGGTCTTGCCGACGCTGTTCGTCGACGTGCGGCCGGGCATGGTGATCGAACGCGAAGAGATCTTCGGGCCCGTCGCACTGCTGATGGAATACACTGACGACGACGACGCGGTGCGCATCGCTAACGACTCCGTCTACGGGCTCTCGGGAGCGGTGTGGGGTGCCGATCCCGACCGTGTCCTGCATGTCGCCCGTCGCCTGGAAACCGGCCGCGTGGTGATCAACGGCGCCCCGTTCGACGTGCTGGCGCCCACCGGCGGCTACAAACAGTCCGGCAATGGCCGTGAGCTCGGGATACACGGCCTGCGTGAGTGTCTCGAGATCAAGACACTGCTGATGCCATCAGGAGATCAGTCATGACGGGCTTCGATGTTGTGTCGCGCCGCCGCTTCCTGGTGATCGGCGGGATCGGGAGCGCGGCCCTCGCGCTGTCGGCATGCGGGCGCCATTCCGGTGTCACCGCCACTCAGATCGACGGACCACCGTCGGGAGTCGCCGCAGCGCCGCCAGGGCCCGGGGACGTCAGCAAGGGCCGGGCCGGCGGTTCGGTGGTCACGGCATGGACCGCCGAAGGCAATTCCTACGATGCGGCAATCGGTTACGATCTGCATTCCTGGGAGGCCATCACCAGCCTCCTGTACCTGCCGCTGTTCCGATTCGGCGGCCAGAGCGGACCGTCGGCGCCGGCCGCGGCCGCCGCCATGCCGGAGATCTCGCCGGACGGCACGCGCTACGTCATCAAACTGCGCCCCGACTTCAAGTTCCACAACGGCCGCCCGGTGGTGGCCGCCGATTACCTCTACGCCTGGCGTCGGGTGCTCGACCCGGCCACCGAATCCTGGGCAGCGCAGTACTTCAGCTCCATCAAGGGTGCCGACGAGGTGATCGCCGGTACGTCCACCGAGCTACCCGGTGTCACCGTCCGCGACGATCACACCCTGGTGATCGACCTCAAACAACCTGACATCACCTTCCTCGGTCAGCTGTCCCAGCCTTATGCGGCCGCCCTACCCCGGGAAGAGGTCGAGCGGCTCGGTGACCAGTTCGGCCGGACCCCGGTGGGCAACGGTCCGTTCATGATCACCTCCTACGATTCGAAAAACCAGAAGTCGCATTTCGTCCGTAACAAGTACTACCCCTGGGCGGGGCTGCCGTTCCTCGACGAAGTCACCTACCGGTGGGGCATCGAGCCGTCACTGCAGTTCCTGCAACTGCAGAACGGTGACGTCGATATCCTGGGCGAGGGCCTGACACCGAGCATCGCCGCGCGCGTGCAGGGCAACACCGAGGTGCGCGACAAGTTCACCGTGCCGATACCTACCCTCGGTGCCAGCTGGGTTGCCATCAACATGAGTAGCGAGAAGCTTGCAGATCCGCGCGTCCGGCAGGCACTCAACTGGGCCACGGACCGCGAGCAGCTCACTAAATACGCACGCGGTCTTCAGGTTTCATGTGGGGCGCTGATCCCAGATGCCGAGCCGGGGTACCGCCGCAAGGTGACGCCCTACTCGTATGAGCCCGATCGGGCCAGGGCACTGATGCGCGACGCCGGAGTTGATTCGGTCGATCTGGAGTGCTACTGCAACGAAAATGACTACTGGATCAATGCCAGCCAAGTGCTGCAACAGCAATGGGCCGCGATCGGGGTCAACCTCAAGGTCACCACGCTGTCCAACGCGGCATTCTGGACCGCCATCGAGAACGGTGAGGCCGACGTCTTCGGCTCGAACTACTACCAGGTGCAACCGACCGGATTGGACCTGCTGGCCGGCAACTTTGTCACCGACGCGTCGTCGAACTACCAGGGTTACTCCAATCCTGACGTCGATGCACTGGCGCTCGACTCGCAGAACAGCCTGACGGTGGAGGAGATGAACACCTACCTGGCCGAGGCCGAGGCCATTGTCGCCAACGACGCGCCGGGCGTCTTCACCGGCAGCCTGAGCTTTGTGGCGATGCGTTCTCCGCGCGTGCAGAACTATCACATGCGTTGCGAGACAGGCAGTTACTACGACCGAATGTGGGTGTGACATGAGTACGATAGTTGCCGCCGCCGTTCGCGACGAACTCGACGTCGCGGCCCAAACCCGGAAGGCGCCGCGCCGTAGCCGGGTCCTCTATCTGGGTTTCGCCCTTCTCGCTCTGCTGGTGCTGTTCGCGTTGATGGCCCCGCTGTTCGGCTCACCGTACATGATGTACAAGGACGGCTTGACCGACCTCGGTGCCCCGCTGGGCCCGGGCAGCCCCGGACACTTCTTCGGCACCGATTCGCTGGGCCGTGACCTGTTGGCCCGCAGTGCGTTCGGTCTCCGGGCGACACTGATCATCGCGATCGTCGCCAACGTCACCTCAGTGCTGCTCGGTACGGTGGTGGGATTGCTGGCCGGGTTCTTCCGCGGGTTCGTCGAACAGAGCCTGATGCGCCTGGTCGACGTGTTCCTCTCGGTGCCCATCGTGCTGTCGGGCCTCGCACTGGCCAGTATCGTCGGCCGCGGCATGTGGGGCATCGTGGTGGTGGTCACTGCGCTGTACTGGGCGTGGACCGCACGCCTGGTCTACGGCGAGGTGCTGCGACTGCGGGGGCGGGGTTTCGTCGAGGCCGCGCGGGTGCATGGCGTCGCCCGGCTGACCATCTTGCGCCGCCACATCCTGCCGCACATCTCCACGGTGCTGCTCAACATCGCCGCCCTCAACGGCGCGGCCGTCGTGGTGATCGGCGCCGGTCTGTCCTACCTCGGGGCTGGTATCCAGGCGCCGCAACCCGAGCTCGGTAACCTGCTCCAGAGTGGTTCGGCGGCCATCGATTACGCACCCCATCTGCTGCTGGTACCCCTGGCCCTGACCATCCTGACCGTGTTGTCCTTCGTCCTGATCGCCGAGGGCATCAACCGTCGTAACACCCTCTCGGAGCGGCACTCATGGCTCGATATCTGACCCGCCGGGTGCTGTACGGCATCCTCACGATCGCCCTGGTCATCTTGCTGACTTTCGTCATCCAGTACCTGCTGCCCGGTGATCCAGCCCGCTCGATCGCCGGCCCGAAGGCCACTCCTGAGCTCCTGGCGAGTATCCGGGACCGGTTGCACCTCAACGACCCGCTGGCAGTCCAGTTGTGGAACTATTTCTCGTCGGTGCTGCACGGCAACCTCGGTGAGTCCTACACCCGCAACCGCCCGGTGCTCGACCTGATCCTCGAGCGCCTGCCTGCCACCGCGATGCTGGCCGCCGCCGCACTGATGATCGAGATCATCCTCGGTGCCGGCCTCGGCCTGTGGGAAGCGTTGCGCCAGACCCGCAGCTGGGCGCTGGCCGCCGTCAACGTTGCGTTGCTGTCGATCCCGGCGTTCGCGCTCGGGTTCCTGCTGCTGCTGACCTTCGGCTATCTGATCCCGGTGTTCCCGGTGGACGGCGGCACCGGGTGGTCGCATCTTGTGCTTCCCGCGGTGACACTCGGAGTGCTGGGCGCACCGTATTACGCCAACCTGGTCCGTGACGGGATGAAAGATGCCCTGGCGGCATCCTATACGCGCACCGCGGTGGCCAAGGGTCTGCCCAAGCGCTACATCGTGACCCGTCACGTGCTGCGCAACGCACTGCCACCGTCGATCACGATGCTGGGTATGGATATCGCGATCATGTTCTCCGGCGTGGTGTTCGTCGAGGCGATCTTCGGCTGGCCCGGTATCGGGGCACTGCAGACGCAGGCGTTCGCCGATGTCGACCGCCCCGTCCTGATGGGCACCGTGATCGTGGCCGCGGTCGTCGTCGTCCTCGGGAACCTAGCCGCGGACGTCGTCCGGGCATTCGTCGATCCCCGAACCAAGGTAGGAGCACTGTGAACACAGCCTTGAGTGAGCAACCCGCCCAACAGGTCAGCGCGCCGACGCGCACGCTGGGCTCCGACGTCACCGTGCGGAACCTGTCGGTGTCCTACGGTGACCACCGCGCCGTGCGTGATGTCAGCTTCGACATCGCGGCGGGTACCACGCTGGCCCTGGTCGGTGAATCCGGTTCGGGCAAGTCCACCATCGCACTGGCGGCGAGCCGCCTGCTGCCCGCGGAGGCCACCGTCGCCTCCGGCATGGTCAGCGTCGGCGGCGTCGACGTGCTGAACCTGCGGGACTCGGAACTGCGAGCGATGCGCGGCCATACCGTGGCCTACCTGGCCCAAGACGCGTTGGCGGCCCTGAACCCCGTCGTCAAGATCGGCAGGCAGGTAAGCGAGATCTTCTCGGTTCGCGGCGGCGAGAAGAAGGCGACGGCGAACCGGAAGGCCATCGCCGCGCTCGAACAGGTCAACATCAACGACCCCGAACGGGTCGCAACGATGTACCCCTACCAGCTGTCCGGCGGTATGCGCCAGCGCGTGATGATCGCCATGGCCCTGGCCTTCGAACCGGCGCTGTTGATCGCCGACGAACCGACGACGGCGCTGGATGTCACGGTGCAGGCAGATATCCTCAAGCTCATCGTGGACCTGCAGGAGCACAACGGTCTGACGTGCCTGTGGATCACCCACGACATGTCGGTGGTGGCCGAGATGGCCGACTCGGTGGCGGTGCTCTACGGCGGGCAGATGCTCGAGATGAGCGACGCCTACTCGGTGTTCGACACGCCGCGCAATCCCTACACCGGAAAACTGTTGGGCTGCTTCGAAAGTGGCCGCTCGGCCGGCCTGAAGGAACCGTTCATTGCGATACCGGGCAGCCCGTCGGCACGCGGCACCAAAGTGGGGTGCCCATTCTCGCCGCGCTGCGACCGGTCCGACGACGAATGCGCCACTGAGGTCCCGCAGTCGCGTGAGATCACGCCCGCGCACTGGACCGCGTGCCACCATCCGCTCGACATCGAGGTGGCCAAGTGACCGCGACTCTCGACGTGCAGACCGCCCCGATCGTGGAGATCAGGTCGCTCACCAAGAAATTCGGCTCCGTCACGGTCCTCGACGACGTGTCGCTGACCGTTGAGCGCGGTAAGACCACCAGCCTGGTAGGTGAATCCGGTTCCGGAAAGTCCACGCTGGCGCGTATCGTCACCGGGCTGGAGAAGGCTGATTCAGGAGAACTGCTGTTCGGCGGGCAGCCCCGGCCGCGGCGCGGCAAGGCGGCCCGAGCCCTGCAGCGCACCGTCGGTGTGGTGCTCCAAGACCCCTACGACTCACTCGATACCCGGTTCACCGTCGGTGAAGTGGTTGCCGAACCGCTTCGCGCCCAAGGCCGTTACCGCAAGGGCGGCAAGGAACGGGTTCGCGAACTGCTCGATCTGTGCGGTATGACCGATATCGAGTTGGACTCGCGGATCACCGGGTTCTCCGGCGGACAGCGTCAACGCATCGCCATCGCGCGTGCGCTGGCGTGCGATCCTGACCTGATCGTCTGCGACGAGCCGACCTCGGCGCTCGACGTGTCGGTCCAGGCGCAGATCCTGAACCTGCTGCTGCGCCTGCAACGCGAATGCGGTCTGGCCTACCTGTTCATCACGCACGACATCGACGTCGTGCGACGAATCAGCGACCACGTGGCGGTGATGCACCGCGGTAAGATCGTCGAATCCGGACCCGCAGCAGTGATCACCGAAAACCCCCAGCACCCGTACACAACGAAGCTGCTTTCCGCGGTACTCGGATCGACTCCGCACACCAGGAGATTGTCCGGCCCACAGGCCGAATCGTGGTCGACGGCGCGAAGCGCCGGGCCGACAGATTCTGCATGACCACGGTGAGGTCGTCACTGGGCACCGGCCGCAGGGCCGGTCGCGACCTCTTTCCCCTACTCAAGAGAAAAGAAAGAAAAGGGAACTCATGAGTGTTGTCGATGTCCTGGTGGTCGGCGGCGGATTCGCCGGCGTCACCGCGGCTCGTGAGCTCGCGTTGGCGGGTCGCGAGGTGGTGCTCCTGGAAGCCAAGGATCGCATCGGTGGCCGCACCAACTCCCTGCAATGGCACGGTGAGACAATTGAACTCGGTGGAATGTGGATCCACTACCTGCAAGCCTGCGTGTGGCGTGAGATCACCCGCACCGGAGTCCGGGTGCGGTCTTTCCCCAAGGCCGACGAGATGCTTTTCAATTCCGGCGACGGACCCAGGGTCTTGTCCGGCGATGAGCTGTCGGAATCCGTAGCGGCATGGCAGATGTACATGGAAGGCGCCCGTGACGCGCTGAGTGTGCCGTTTGCGCTCGATCCGGCCAACTCGTCATTGTCGGCGATCGATTCGCAGACGATGGCACAGAGGCTGAATGGGTTGGATCTGAAACTCGATGCCCGAGATCGGCTCTCGGCCGGCCTGACGCAATGGGCCAGCGGCTCGATCGAGGACGCCGGCGCGTTGTTCCCGTTTCGACTGTTCGCGATGAGTGGGTTCTCCGTGCCCGCCGTCGATGCGATCACTGCCGAGTACGTGCTCGCCGACGGGACAGGGACCTTGATCGGTGAGATGGCCGAGCAGGCAGATTTCGAGATAGAGTTCGGTAGCACCGTGACCGCGGTGCGGCGCGTCGACGGTCACGTTCGCGTCGAGTTGGGTGATGGCACAACAATTGATGCGCGGGCGGCTGTGATCGCACTCCCACTCAACGTCCTCGGCCGCATAGAGTTCGAGCCGGCGTTGCCGTCGCAGCAGGCGGATGCCGTCTCGCGCCGTCAGGTTTCTACCGGGTGCAAGGTGATGATCAAAGCCCGTGGTACGGGAAAGCGTATCGATGCCTCGGCGGTGGGTCAGGCGTTCGCCCACCTGTTCACCGACCGGAAGTTCGCTGACGGGTCCGATCTGCTGGTTGCATTCGGGCCCGACGCCCGTGCAATGGACGGTGCCGACGTGACTCTGGTGCAGGCACACGTCGACGCCCTCGCCGAGGGGTTGACGGTCGAGGATTTCATCTACCACGACTGGACCACAGACACCTGCGCCGATGGCACGTGGGCCGTACACCAGCCCGGTTGGATGTCCGAACACATCACGGCATTCGACGATCCCATCGGAAATCTGGCCTTTGCGGGTTCCGATATCGCGCAAGGCTGGATCGGCCACATCGATGGCGCCATCGAAACCGGTCTGCGGGCGGCCCGCCAGGTCGAGCAGTACCTCTACGGTGCAACGGAAGTGGTCGCCCGATGACGTCGCACACTCCGGGCGCGATTCGTGAGGACGTGTGGATCCCGATGCCGGACGGTATTTCGTTGGCCGCAACGGTCTATCGGCCGGATCCCGCGCACGGACCACAACCGTGCCTCATAGAGGCGCTGCCATACCGCAAGGACGATGTATACGCCCACAACGACGTCGAGTACATGCGACTGCGTGATGAGTACGACTACGCCGTATGCCGCATCGATGTCCGCGGTACCGGGTCCTCAGGCGGAAGAGCGACCGACGAGTACCCCGACACCGAGCGGACCGATATTGCCGCCGCCATGCGATGGCTTGCCGGGCAGCCTTGGTGCACTGGTGATATCGGCATGTACGGCACGTCGTACTCCGCATGCGCCGCGCTGTTGGTGGCCTGCGAACGACCGCCGGAGTTGAAGGCGATCATCGCGATCCAGGGCAGCGATCAGGTGTACACGGACGATGTTCACTACCGTGGGGGCGCGCTGCAGTTCAGTGATCTCGTCGACTACTGCAACTACATGACAAGCTCCAACGCCCTTCCTCCGACTCCCGCAGTGTGGGGTGATGGATGGCGCGACGAATGGCATGCCCGGCTCGCCGAGCATCAGCCGTGGTTGTTGACGTGGATGCGCGAGCAACGCGACTCGGAATACTGGCAGCGCCACGCGGCGCTCGCCGATCTCTCCAGGATTGCCTGCCCCACCATGGTGGTGGCCGGATGGGCCGACGGCTACCGGAATGGGTCTTTCCGGGTGATGGAGGCGCTGAAGGCCAACGGTGTCCCGCATCGGCTGCTGGCCGGACCGTGGGCGCACGGCGCTTTGGACAGCACTCTGCCCGGCCCCCGCCTCGACGAGGTTGCCGAGGAGGTGCGCTGGTGGGACCGTTGGCTACGGCGCATCGACAACGGAGTCGACGACGGCCTCGGTGACGCTCCGTCCTCGACACTGTTCGTGCGGACGTCGACGGTGCCCGCACCTGATCTGGATACGTATCAAGGCTTCTGGATCCGCGAGCAGTGGCCCTGCCCACGTACTGTCATCGAGACGCTCGTCCTGAATGCCCGCGACCCGTATCCGGTGAATCCGGCGGTCGGTGTGGACGCCTGGATCGACTGCGCAGGCCTGATGCCGTGGGGTCAGAGCGGCGACCTCCGCTACGACGACGCGGCATCGCTGACGTGGGACTTCGACGGTGCAGAACGGGCGGTCATCGGGCACCCCGTGGCCCGGCTGCGGGTCAGCGTCGACCAACCGGTGGCGTACCTGTCGGTGAAGCTCAATGATGTTTTCCCCGATGGAACCTCGGCGCTGGTCAGCCGCGGCCTGCTCAACCTGACTCACCGTGACAGCCACGCGGAGCCGACCGCTTTGACGCCCGGTGACATTTACGAGATCGACGTCGAACTCGATGCCTGCGCATACCGGTTCGAGCCGGGCCAGAGGTTACGGCTCAGCGTGGCCGGGGCCGACTGGCCCAACAACGCTGCGCCGCCCGCACCTCTCACGCTGACGGTGCACGGCGGCGAGCTCGATCTGCCCTGCTGGAGTGGCGATTCGCCGTTCGGAGAGCCGGAGGTGGCGTCGCCGGCCAACGTTGAGGCAGGTGACAATGGCGACGATTGCCTCTGGCAGATCGAGCGTGATGTGCTGAGACGGACCGTTCGGGCCAGGCTCGACTATGGAAGCGAATACACGGGCCGCTACGACCAGGGCATCGTCGAGCGCAACTCAGGCATCATCGAAGTGAACCAACGGGACTTCCGGCAGCGCGCCGAGGTGGAATCGGTGTACGAAATCCGTTGGTCCGAAGCAACTGTCAGGGCAGTGACGACGTTGGAGTTGATCGCCGATGCGGACAACTACGACATCACCATCGACCTGGTCGCCACGGAGAACGGCACAACTGTGGCCGAGCGTCGCTGGCACGAGACATCGCCCCGCGATCTTGCCTAGCTCCCGATACCACGCAGTTCGGCGCTCAATCCAGAAGGACCTCGCATGACCATACTCGAAACCACCTACGCGACCGTGCGGATCGCCGATCTGCCGCAGTGCGTCCACGTCGAACTGGCGCGGCCACACAAGAAGAACGCCATCGACGCCGAGATGGTCGCCGAACTGCACGACGTCTGCACCGAACTCGAGGTGCGGCCGCGCACACTGGTGCTCAGCGGCTCCGACGGCGTGTTCGCGGCCGGCGCCGACCTGGCCCAGATGCGCGAGCGGCGCAGCGCCGACGCGTTGGCGGGGATCAATTCCACACTGTTCCACCGTATTTTGCACCTGCCGATGCCGGTGATTGCCGCCGTCGACGGCTGGGCGCTGGGCGGCGGTGCGGAGCTGGCCTATGCGGCCGACTTCAGGATCGCGGCGCACGGCGCCCGGTTCGGGAACCCGGAGGTGGGGCTGGGTATCGCGGCTGCCGCCGGTGCCAGTTGGCGGCTGCGGGAGCTGGTGGGCGAGCCGATGGCCAAACACATCCTGCTGGCGGGCAAGGTGCTCGACGCCGACGACGCACTCGCGGCAGGCCTGGTCACCGAGGTGGTCAGCGCGGATGAGCTGCTGGACAGCGCCTTCCGGCTAGCCGACCAGATCGCCAAGGGTGCACCGAACGCCGTGCGGTTGACCAAGGCGCTGATGCACGCGCCACAGGCCGCCCACCCGGTGATCGACAACATCGCCCAGGCCGTGCTGTTCGAGAGCGACGAGAAGTACGCCCGGATGACGGCCTTCCTGGACAAGCGAGGTCACGCGAAATGACCAGGATTCCGCACCGTGTCGCCGTCCTGGGCGGGGGCCGGATGGGCGCCGGTATCGCCCATGCGTTCCTGGTCGTCGGTTGCGACGTGGTGGTACGTGAGACCGATTCGCAGCGGGCCGGCGCCGCCGCCGAGCGGGTCGAGAAGTCGGTCGGGATCGCGACCGAACGTGGCACCATCGCCGAGAGCTGGGATGATGTGGCGCGGCGTCTGCACACCGTGACCGGCCTCGACGCCCTGGCCGACCGAGAGCTTGTCATCGAGGCTGTCCCCGAGCACATCGAACTCAAAGCCGAGGTGCTGGCGGCGGCCGAGGACGCGGTGAGTGGCAGCTGTGTGCTGGCCACCAATACCTCGTCGTTGTCCATCGACACCCTGGCCGGCGCACTGCGGGCACCGGCCCGCTTCATCGGACTCCATTTCTTCAACCCGGTACCCGCCAGCGGTCTTGTCGAGATCGTCAACGGCACCCGCACCGACGCGCAGTTGTCGGCCGATGCCGTGACCTGGGTGTCCACGCTAGGCAAAAGTGCTGTTTCGGTGCGGGATTCACCGGGGTTCGCCACATCTAGGCTCGGGGTTGTGATCGCGCTGGAGGCCATGCGGATGCTCGAGGAGGGTGTCGCATCGGCCGCTGACATCGATACCGCGATGAAGCTGGGTTACAAACACCCCGTCGGTCCGCTGGCGCTGACCGACATCGTCGGACTCGACGTCCGGCTCGACATCGCCGATCATCTGGCCGCAACGCTGGGGCCCAGATTCGAACCGCCCCAGATCCTGCGGGATCTCGTGGGGCAGGGTTACACCGGCCGTAAGGCCGGTCGCGGTTTCTACAAGTACTGAGAGGGGTCGTTCATGCGTGATGTTGTGGTGCTCGGAGCGGGGCTGGCGGGATTGTCCGCGGCGCGCGATCTGAAAATCGCCGGTGCCGAGGTGACGGTGCTCGAGGCTCGTGACCGCATCGGCGGTCGCGTGCTGCAGACCAGGCTCGACGACGGCCGCGCTGTCCAACTCGGCGGTGAGCTCATCGGTTCCACGCACACGTCCTACCGCGGGCTGGTCGACGAACTGGGCCTCACCCTGAGGGACAGCTATATCGCCGAGCCCGGCGGAACCGTCTGGGACATCGACGATTCGGTGCAGGTCGGCGACCCTGCGCCGTTCATGACCGCAGCGGACCAGGACGACTACGCCCGGGTCGTGGGCCTGTTCGTCGACATCGCCAAGGGCGTCGATCCCGACAACCCGTGGTCGCACCCGGACGCCAAGCGGCTGGACGCCATGTCGTTCTACGGCTGGTTGCGCGGCGTCGGCGCCTGCGACGCCGTGGTGAAGATGTTCGAACTCTCGAAGTCGGGCCTGGCGGCAGACAGCCTCAAGCGGACGTCGCTGCTGGCCGAACTCCGCAAATCGGCGATCGCCGGTGATGAGCTCGCGAGTTATTACGATATCGACCAGTGGACCAGGTCGACGGTCGCCGAGGGCAGCGCCACCGTGGCCGAGCGGATGGCCGCCGAACTGGCCGACGAGATCAGACTGTCCGCCCCGGTGACCGCGATCGCGGTACACCCCGACCGGGTGGAGGTCACGCTGGCCTGCGGCGAGGTGGTCACGGCGGGGAACGTGGTGTGCGCCATCCCCGTCGCACCGCTGCGGAGGGTCGCCATCACCGGGTTGAGCGATGAACGGGTGCACGCGCTGCGCCGGATTCGCAACGCATTGACCGCCAAAGTCGTTGCCGCCTATGACACGTCGTTCTGGCGGGAGCTTGGCAAGAACGGTTCGGCATACAGCGACGGGTTGTTCGGCTCGACCTGGATCCAGGGTCCCGGCGTCATCTCTGCGCTGGTGGCCCCCGCGCAGTACTCTTTCCATGTGGCCGGTGACCAGTCGGCGCGCGAGCGCGACGCGCTCGAAGCCCTGGCCCGGATGTACGGTGCCCAAGCCGGCCGACCGGTGGCATTGTTCACCCGCGAATGGTCCACGGAGCCATACACATTGGGGTACATGGCGCACTACGCACCCGGTGACCTGACGGCCATCGGACCCACCCACGCCCAACCCGAAGGCCGGTTCTTCGTGGCGGGCTCCGACTATTGGGTCGCCGGATACATGGAGGGAGCCGTGCGCACCGGCCGGGCTGCCGCGCAGGCCATCCTCGCGCGCTGATCACGCGGAAGGCGCACGCGCTCAGCCCAACAACGTCAATGCGTGCGCGCGCCGCAACTTGCCCGACGGCGTCTTGGGGATCCTGCCCGGTGGCAGCACCACCACGTTGCGCGGCCGGACGTTGGTCTCGGCGACCACTGCGTGGGCCACTTGCCGTTCGATTCGCCGGACGTGGGCCGGCTGCGCGTGGTCGTTCGATTCCACGACCACGGCGAATGTCTCCCTGGCATGGTCGGCGTGCAGCCGCACGGCCACCGCGCACCCCGGCCGGACGCCCATCACCCGACAGGCCGCGCGCTCGATATCGGTGGGAAAGATGTTGCGGCCGCCCATGATGATGATGTCCTTGACTCGACCACACACCACGAGATGGCCCTGCTCGGTGAGATAGCCCAGATCGCCGGTGTCATACCAGCCCTGCTCGTCCTGAGCCGCGACGAAACCGCCGGCGGTCCGGTATCCGCGGGTCAACGGTTCGCCGCGGACCTCGATGATGCCGACGCCGCGAGGTGGGACGTCGTTGCCGTTCTCGTCGACGATACGGGCCTCGAGTCCTCGAAGCGGAGGGCCAAGACAGGCGAGCCGCCTTGTGCGGCCGATGTTCTCCGGGACGGCTCGACGCAGCGCGGCGAGGATGTCGGCGTCGACCTGATCGACCACCATTCCGCCACCACACGCCGAAAATGACACGGCCACCGTGGTTTCGGCCATGCCATAGGCGGGCACCACGGCCTGTGGCCGGAGGCCGAACGGTTCGCCGGCGGCACACAGGTCCTCGACCACTGCGGGGTCGACCTGCTCGGCGCCGGACAGCGCCCAGCGCAGCATCGAGAGATCGAATTCCTTGGGTGTTGCGTGGTGGCGTAATCGTTTGGCCAGTAGCGCGTATGCGAAGTTGGGTGCCGCCGTCATGGTGCCCCGGTATTTGTCGAGGAGCCGGGCCCACAACAGGATGTCGCCGAGAAAGTCCATCGGCGTGACCTTGACCAGTTCGGCGCCGAAGTACATCGGGACCGTCAGAAACCCGGTCATCCCCATATCGTGGAACAACGGCAGCCAGCTCACGATGACGTCGGTGTCCAGGTTGTAGCGGGCACCTTCGAACATCGCGTCGGCGTTGGCCACGAGGTTGCGGTGCGTGATTTCCACGGCCTTCGCCGGGCCCGTCGAGCCGGAGGTCAGTTGTAACAGCGCGACGTCGTCCTCTGCGGTGTCCAACGGTTCGGTGGGCCGGGCGCCAAGGAGATCTTCGGCGGTCACGACGTGGGTGCCCAGGCTGTTCAATGCGGGTACCGCTGCCATGAACGGATCGGAGACGATCACCGCGCGTGCCGAGATGACGTCAAGCACCGCCGCAGTCTCAGCCGCCCACAGCGCGAGATCGGTTCGCGGAGTTGGCTGATGGAGCATCGTCAGGCTGGCGCCCCGCATCCAGACACCCTGAGCGGTCGGCGCGATCTCGGCGGGCGCGCCGGCCAGTACCGCTACAGCGTCGCCTGGGCCGATCCTCGCAGCCGCCAAGCCACCCGCGACGGCGCACCCGCGCTGATGAACCTCGCCCCAGGTCCGCCGGACCGGCGCGTGGGGCTCGCCGGTGACCATTCCCCTCGTGCTCCGGTGCGCGTTGTCGTACATCGTGTCGGTGAATCGGCTCACGATAACCCCCCTCCAGTGGTGTCGGAACCCGGTCAGCGGATGAGCTCAGGCGGGTCGGCGCCAGAACCTGGGCATCCCAGCAACGCCCGCGCCGAGACCGCACTGAACGGCTCCGTCGAAGCGGCGACCGCGCGTAACACGCGGTCTGCCGACCATTGCGCCGTGGTCGGGGACACGACGAACAACACGGCATCCCGAGCATGGGTGCCGATCAAGAGGATCGTGTCGCGATCAACCAGCCGGTAAGGGTCGACCGCGATGGACGTGGCGCCACGGACGACGCGCGCGGGGGCGTGCGGCCAGATGCGCGGGTCGTACACCACCCTGCGCACAGGACCGACCCAGGATCCCATGACCGCCATCAGATCCGGCAGCACCTCAGCGAGGTCATCGGTATTCGGCCACCACGCGCCGTCGATCGCATTGCGAACGCCGTCCCGGCCGCACAATGCCAGCCGGCCGGTGTCAGGTTCGGCATCTGCGATGACGCGCTCCCGCCGTTTGAATGCAATCGCAGACGGCACCTGTCAGGGCACTCGACAAACCCGCGATCCATCAACCATAGACCTCATGTGCCAGAGTCAAAGCCGCCGCGCGAACAGTCCGTTTTTTGCGGCAACGTCATTCAGACGCCCGGCTCGGGTCGGCGCCCCCGCACGAGCCGACCGGGCCTGGCGTCGGTGGGGGTGCCGTGCTCGGCGATCACCTCACCGGACACGACCGTCGCGACGTAGCCGTCCGCGGTCTGGTCCAGTCGGCGCCCGCCGGCGGGCAGGTCGTGGCTCACCACCGGGCGGTGCAAGCGCAGCGCCCCGGCGTCGATGACGTTGAGATCGGCCTTGTAGCCGACGGCGATCCGGCCTCGGTCGGCCAGGCCCGCGACGCGCGCGGGCACCGAGGTCAGCTCGCAGACGACATCAGCCAGGGGTAACCGTCCCGACGGCCGGTCGCGCACCCAGTGCGTGAGAAGATAAGTGGGAAAGCTTGCATCGCAGATCATTCCGTAGTGTGCTCCGCCGTCGCCAAGGCCCAGCACGACGTCGTCGCGGCGCACGAGCTCGGCGACGGTGTCCAGTGACGAGTCACGGAAGTTGGCCAGTGTCACCAGCAGCATGGCGTGCCCGTCGTCGTCGAGCACGCGGTCGTAAGCCTCCTCCAGTGGACTGACACCGTGGGCGAGGGCCAGGTTGCTGATACTCGTCGACTTGTCGGGCTCGTAGTTCGGCGGATCCCCCAGCGGGAAGATCCAGTCCCACGCCTGCACCGCGAACATCAACGGATGCCCGTCCGAGGCCGGCTTGTCGTTCAGGATGCGGTCGCGCACTTCGGGTTTGCGCATCTCGGCGACCCGCTCGGCCAGCGGCAGGTCGGCGATCTCACGGTACGACGGATACATGACGAACGGGTTGCCGGACAATTCGAGACCGATGACCAGGCCGATCGGCCTCGGGAAGATCTGTGCGGACACCTGTCCGCCATCGGCGTTGGCCTTCTCGACCATCCGCAACGCGTCGACATGGAGAGGCGGCCCCGCATTGCCGATCGCCAGTGTGAACGTCACCGGTAGACCGACCTCGGCCGCGACATCGAACACGGTCTGCAGTGCCGGCTCGTAGTCACCGGCGACCAGGTCGGGGACGAACTGGATCAACCCGCCGCCGGCGTCCTTGACGCCACGCGCGATGGCCTCGATCTCGTCGTGGCCTGCGTCGTAGCTCGGGATCGGTTGTCCGCTTTCGGTTTTGTGGATCGTCAGGCGTGAGGAGGCGAATCCGAGCGCGCCGACCTCGACGGCTTCGGCGGCCAGCTTGCGCATCAGGGCGAGGTCCTCGGGCGTGGCCGGTTCACGGTCGACACCACGGCGGCCCATCACGTAGACCCGCAGCGGGGAGTGCGGCAGGAATGCGGCGAGATCGATATCGTGTGGCCGCGATTCCACGGCGTCGAGGAATTCGGGGAACGTCTCCCACGTCCACGGGAGTCCGTCGACCATGACGACACCCGGGATGTCCTCCACGCCGGCCATCACGTCGACGAGGACGTCGTGATCGCCGGGCCGGCACGGCGCGAACCCGACGCCGCAGTTGCCCATGACGGCCGTGGTGACGCCGTGCGCCGACGACGGCGTCATCCTGTCGCTCCAGATCGCCTGACCGTCGTAGTGCGTGTGCAGGTCGATGAAACCCGGGGTGACCAGCAGGCCGGTGGCGTCGATCTCGCGACGACCTGATCCTTCGACTGTCCCGACGGCGACGATCACGCCGTCGCGCACGGCGACATCACCGACGTAGGACTGGTTGCCGAGGCCGTCGACGATGCTGCCGTTTCGGATGACGAGATCAAAAGTCATGCCTCGAATCTACGGAGGCCTGACAGGATGAGTCCGTGATCGATCACTTTGGAATCAACTGCACCGACTGGGCGGCATCGCAGACGTTCTACGACAAAGTCCTGGGTGTGCTGGGCTTCACGCGACAGATGGAGTTCGGCGTCGCGATCGGGTACGGCGCCGACGGTCATCCGTCGTTCTGGATCGCCGACGCCGGTGCGGGCGAGGCCACCGGCCCCAACCGTGAGGTGCACATCGCGTTCGCGGCCCCCGATCCCGAGAGCGTGCAGGCGTTCTTCCACACCGCACTCGCACTGGGCGCCGAACCGCTGCACGAACCGCGGTTATGGCCTGAGTATCACGAGAACTACTACGGCGCCTTCGTCCGCGATCCCGAGGGCAACAACGTCGAAGCGGTGTTCCACGGCGGCGCGCCTAAGGGCTGAGCGCCTCGGCGTAGTTGTCGCGCAACGATTCCCAGCCGTGGGCCATGGAGTCGGCGCCCACCACGCGCGGCGTGTCGGTCCCGTTTACGTTGGGGGACAGCACGTCGAGGCACAGATGCCAGCCAGCGGCGTTCATCGGGCCGGGGTCGCGCTCGGTCATCGAATGCTCGAGTGTCAGGCGGCATCCCGCCGCGGTGTCGGTGAGCCGCCAGCGCAGGACATCGTCACCCCAACGGTGGATCAGTTCGTGCGGCGCGTCGACAGCGATCACGTCACCGGGTAGTGGCTCGTCGCCGGGATTCTCGCGCACTCGCCGCGCGCCCACGGCGTCCAGCGGTGCGTCCGGAACGACGGGTGACCAGCGCGCCAGGCGTGCGGGATCGGTCAGCCAGGGCCACACCGTGGCGGGCGGATGCGCGAACTCGCGCGTCATCGTCAGCACCCATCTGCCGTCGCGGTGGTCCAGAGTTGCGTCCAACGTCATGCTTGGTCCCTTCCTTTGTTCTCGTCTATGTCCTCGGTCTTGGTCGGGTCCTCGATCAGCCGGGCCAACGTGTCGAAACTCATCGCCCACTTCCGGTGGAACGGCGTCACCCAGGCCAGCACCGCAGGCAACGGGTCGTCGGCGAGGTGGTAGACCCGCCGCTTACCGGCCACCTCGACCCGGACGGCACCGGCATCGCGCAGCACGCCGAGGTGTTTCGACGCCAGCGACTGGGAGATGTGCAGCCGATCGATGAGGGTCCCGACGTCGACCGGGCCGCCCCGCAGCGTGTCGAGGATGCGCCGCCGGGTCGGGTCGGCGATCACGGCGAAGACATCCACTCCATTCATATGACTGGACAGTCATATGAATGTCAAGTGATGTCATGGGGCGCGCGTAGCGTCGGCCCCATGTCTGACTCGAATGCTGCCGCCGTCCAGGAACTGCTTCGCGACGCCTTCACCCGATTGATCGAGCACGTCGACGACCTCACCGACGGACTGGGCGACGACGTGTCGTCCTACCGCCCGGGGCCCGACGCCAACAGCATCGCCTGGCTGATCTGGCACAGCGCACGCGTGCAGGACGCGCAGGTCGCTGACATCGCCGGGGTCGATCAGGTGTGGACCGGCGACGGGTGGGTCGACCGCTTCAACCTCGACCTGCCGCGCGGCGACACCGGATACGGGCACTCTCCGGAGGACGTCGGCAAGGTGCGGGCCGGCGCGGATCTGCTCGCCGGCTACTACCGCGCCGTCCACGCGATGACGCTGGATTACGTCACCGCCGTGACGGCCCAGGAATTGGAACGGATCGTCGACGAACGATGGACGCCTGCGGTCACGGCCAGCGCCCGCCTGGTCAGCGTCATCGACGACTGCGCGCAGCACCTCGGCCAGGCTGCCTACGTGCGCGGTATCGCGGGCTGACCGCGACCCATTTGACGGGTGTCAACCCCGCTGCGATCTCCATCACACCTGCTGGTTACCATGGCGAAATGACTGCCGTCGACGTGCAGAACCCCGATACCGCGACCATCCTCAACCCGGCGACCGGCGCACCGGCGGGCCAGGTGCGCTGGACCGATCCGGCCACCGTTCCGGCGCTGGCCGCCGAACTGCGTGAGGCGCAGCGCGAGTGGGAGCAGCGCGGTCCCAGGGCTCGCACGAAGACGCTGGCGCGGTTCGCGGTGTGGCTGGATGACCATCGCGACCAGATCGACCGTCTGCTGATCGCGGAGACCGGCAAATCCTCGGTCGACGCCGCCCAGGAGGTGACGATGCTCGTCATGATCGCCTCCTACTACGTCAGGACGCTGGAGAAGGTGATGGCGCCCGAGAAGCGACCGGCACCGCTGGCGTTCCTGGCGCTCAAGAAGATCGAGGTGCATTACCGTCCCCGCGCGGTGGTCGGCATCATCGCGCCGTGGAACTTCCCGGTCGCCAACGCGATGATGGACGCCCTGGGCGCACTGGCCGCGGGATGCTCGGTCCTGCTCAAACCATCAGAGCGCACCCCGCTGACGGCCGAACTGCTGCAGCGCGGCTGGCTCGAGTCCGGCGCGCCGCCGGTGTTCCGCCTGGCTCAGGGTGCGCGCGAGGTGTCCGAAGCCGTCATCGACGTGGCCGATTACATCCAGTTCACCGGGTCGACGGCGACTGGCAAGAAGGTCATGGAACGCGCAGCGCGCCGACTCACCCCGGTCAGCCTCGAACTCGGCGGCAAGGACCCGATGATCGTGTGTGAGGACGCCGACGTCGAACTGGCCGCCAACGCGGCCGTGTGGGGCGGGTTGTTCAACGCGGGGCAGATGTGCGTCTCGGTCGAGCGGGTCTATGTGCTCGAGCAGGTCTACGACCGGTTCGTCGCGGCGGTCGTCAAGGCCGTCAATGCCATCGAGATCGGCGCGGGACAGGGTACCCACATCGGCGCCCTGATCGACGAGACGCAGGTGGCCGTCACCGCGCGGCATGTCGAGGAGGCGCTCGCGCGCGGTGCCAGGGCGTTGACCGGCGGTCAGCGCGCCGCAGGGCCGGGCAGCTTCTACCCGCCGACGGTGCTGGTGGACGTCGACCACTCGATGGCGTGCATGACCGAGGAGACGTTCGGGCCGACCCTGCCGATCATGAAGGTGGCCTCGGTCGCCGAGGCGGTGCGCCTGGCCAACGACAGCCCCTACGGACTGAGCGCGTCGGTGTTCTCCAAGGACGTGGATCGCGCGAAAGATATTGCCGTGCAACTGGACTGCGGTGCGGTGAACGTCAACGACGTGGTCGCCAACCTGAAGTGCACCACAGCCCCGATGGGTGGATGGAAAGACTCCGGGATCGGTGCGCGGTTCGGCGGCGCCGACGGGATCCGCAAGTTCTGCAGGCAGGAGACCGTGGTGTCGCCCCGGACCAGCGTCGGCGCGGGCGGCAACTACTACCACAACTCGTTTCGGGCGCTCGGCCGGATGAACGCCATGATGACCAGGATGGCGATGTCGCGGCCGCGCAAGACCACCAAGTAACGCCACCTTCTGTTCATTTCGCCGTCACCTGGGTGTACCGGTGCACCGATAGTTTTTCCCGGTGCTGCACGTAGACCCGAACAACACGTATACCGTCCGCGACGACGATGACGATGATCCCGAGTTGCTGCTGCAACCCGGCGGCGAGGTGGTCGACACCTGGCGGGAGAACTATCCCTACGACGAGCGCATGAAGCGCTCCGACTACGAGGAACAGAAGCGCTTGCTGCAGATCGAACTGCTCAAGCTGCAAAAGTGGAGCCAGGCCAACGGCCACCGGCACGTCATTGTCTTCGAGGGCCGCGACGCCGCAGGCAAGGGCGGCACCATCAAGCGGTTCATGGAGCACCTCAACCCCCGCGGTGCGCGCGTCGTCGCGCTGGAGAAGCCCACCGAGAAAGAACGCACGCAGTGGTATTTCCAGCGCTACGTCAACCACTTGCCTGCCGCGGGTGAAATCGTGCTGTTCGACCGGTCCTGGTACAACCGGGCCGGGGTGGAACGCGTGATGGGCTTCTGCAGCCCCAAGCAGCATGCTGAGTTCATCCGGCAGGCCCCGCTGTTCGAGCAGATGCTGGTCAACGACGGCATCAGCCTGACCAAGCTGTGGTTCTCCGTGACCCAGGCCGAGCAACGCACCCGGTTCACCATCAGGCAGGTCGACCCCGTCCGGCAGTGGAAGCTGTCGCCCACCGACCTCGCGTCGCTGGACAAGTGGGGCAGCTACACCGACGCCAAGGAAGACATGTTCGCCTGGACGGACACCGAGATCGCGCCGTGGACGGTCGTCAAGAGCAATGACAAGAAGCGCGCCCGCATCAACGCCATGCGGCACGTGCTCGGTAAGTTCGAGTACGACAACAAGGACCACGAGATCGTCGGCCACGCCGATCCGCTGATCGTGGGGCGCGCCCTGGCCGACTGAACCGGGCGCTCCGGGCAAGGAGGGCGACCGGGTGCGGTTCCTGCTGACTGCGCTGCTGTGGATTCTCACCACGGTGCTGCTGGCAGTCGCGATCCCCAGTGCATGGGCGCAGCAGAACCTCGTCGACGAGGCTGGCTACGCCGCCTTCACGCAGCGCGCGGCCACCGATCCGGCGCTGCAGAGCGCGGTGGCGTCCGAGCTGACCACCCAGATCGTCGACATGGGTTATTCGGGTAACGAGACGCTGCTGCGCGGTGTCGCGTCGGCATACACCGGAAGTTCGGTGTTCCCCGAACAGTTCGCGCAGGCCAACCGCTTCGCGCACCGCTGGATGTTCACCGACACGATCTCCGCGGGGGACGACCCGCAGGGCCGCTGGGTGATCGACCTGGCGCCGATGCTGGCCGACAGTTCGTTCCAGCAGACACTGGACCAGTTCGGCATTTCGGTGCCGTCGAGCCTGCCGGTGCCGCTGACCGAGAACGCCTCCGACGCGATCAGGCCCGGGCGGTTGCGCGACGTCGGGACCTGGGGCCCGTGGGTCAGCGTCGGCGCGACTGTCCTGGCCGGTGTGTTCGCGCTCCTGACGCTGGCCGCCGCCCGGTCGCGGGGTAAGGCGCTGGCGGCGCTGGGAGTGTCGGCGCTGTTGGTCGGCGCCGCCGGATGGGCCGCACTCGAAGTCGGGCGCCGCGCCGCGAACAACGCCCTGACCAACACCACCGACGACGTCCGTCAGATCGCCGACGTCCTGCTCCGGCACGCCACCGACGGCCTGCACCAGTGGCTCAACATCGCGCTGGCCGCCGGCGGCGGACTGGTGGTCATCGGGGTGATCGCCGCGATGCTCGGCGGCCTGCGTGAGCGCCGGGTGCAGACGCCGTCCTGATCGTCGGGTCAGTCCTCGGGTCTGATCTCGGGTGTGAT
>CAMFLL010000097.1 GCA_945957405.1 uncultured Mycolicibacterium sp.
CGCCGTAGGTGCCCGGCTTGGAGCCGAAAATCCTTGTGGTGGAACGGCGTCGGTCACCATGGTCGACAAGGTCGGCTTCGCTGTGCGCCCGCACGTAGTTGCCTTCGGCGGGCTCGTCCAGCGCGGCCACCAGTTGGACCGCGTCGTCGAGCATGGTGACGACATGGGGGAAGGCATCACGGAAGAAGCCCGAGATGCGCACCGTGACGTCGATGCGGGGCCGGCCCAGTTCGGCCGGCGGGATGGCCTCGAGATCGACCACCCGCCGCGACGCGTCATCCCACACCGGGCGCACGCCCAGCAGTGCCAGCACCTCGGCGATGTCGTCGCCGGACGTGCGCATCGCCGACGTCCCCCACACCGAGAGGCCCACCGACTGGGGCCATCGGCCGTAATCGGCGCGATAGCGCTCGAGCAGCGAATCCGCCATGGCCACACCGGTTTCCCAGGCCAACCGGGACGGCACCGCCTTGGGGTCCACCGAGTAGAAGTTGCGGCCGGTCGGCAGGACGTTGACCAGTCCACGCAACGGTGACCCCGACGGGCCCGCGGCGATGAAGTGGCCGTCGAGCGCGCGCAGCACCTGGTCGATCTCGCCTGCCGTGCCGGCGAGCCTGGGGACCACTTCGTCGGCCGCGAACCGCAGTACCGCCGCGGCGCCGGCGTTGTCCGTGATCCGGTCCACCGCTGCGCTGTCCCACCCGCTGTCCTGCAGGGCACCGACCAGGGCCCGCGCCTGCGTCTCGGCATCGTCGACCGTCAGGCGTGCGGCCGTGCCGTCCTCGACCAGGCCGAGCGCCTCGCGCAGTCCGGGCACCGACTGCTCGCCACCGAACAGTTGTCGCGCCCGCAGGATCGCCAGCACCAGATCGAGTTCGGTCTCGCCACTTGGCTTCTGGCCCAGGATGTGCAGTCCGTCACGGATCTGGACGTCTTTGATCTCGCACAGCCACCCGTCGACGTGCAGCAGCATGTCATCGAATGACTCTTCGTCGGGCCGTTCGGCCAACCCGAGATCATGGTCCATCTTCGCGGCGCGCATCAGCGTCCAGATCTGCTGGCGGATGGCGGGCAGCTTGCCCGGATCGAGGGCGGCGATGGTGGCGTGCTCGTCGAGCAACTGCTCCAGGCGCGCGATATCACCGTAGGTTTCGGCGCGTGCCATCGGCGGGATGAGGTGATCCACCAGGACGGCGTGCGCCCGCCGTTTCGCCTGCGTGCCCTCACCCGGATCGTTGACCAGGAATGGGTAGATCAACGGCAACGCGCCGAGCGCGGCGTCGGTGCCGCACGACGCCGACATGCCCAACGTCTTACCGGGCAGCCACTCCAGGTTGCCGTGTTTACCGAGGTGAACCACCGCATCGGCCCGGAAACTGTTGCCGAAGCTGTCATCGAGCCATCGGTATGCCGCGAGGTAGTGGTGGCTGGGTGGCAGATCCGGATCGTGGTAGATCGCCACCGGGTTCTCACCGAATCCGCGCGGAGGCTGAACCAGCAGCACGATATTGCCGGATTGCATTGCGGCGATGACGATCTCACCGTCGGGGTCACGGCTGCGGTCGACGAACAGCTCGCCTGGCGGCGGACCCCAGTGCGCGATGACGGCGTCGGCCAAGTCGGCGGGTAGCGTCGCGAACCAGGCGCGGTAGTCCTTGGCGGACACCCGGATCGGGTTACCTTCGAGCTGCCCTGAGGTCAGCCAGTCGGGGTCCTGTCCGCCGCGCTCGATCAGGGCGTGCACCAGCGCGTCGCCGTCATCGGCGTCGACGCCGGGGACCTCGCCGATCCGGTAGCCGGCCGCCCGCATCGCCTGGAGCAACCCGACCGCACTGGCCGGTGTGTCCAGTCCGACCGCGTTCCCGATCCGCGCATGCTTGGTCGGGTAGGCCGAGAACACCAGCGCCACCCTCTTGTCGGCGGCGGCGACGTGTCGGAGCCTGGCCTGGCGGACGGCCAGGTCGGCGACCCGTGCGCACCGCTCCGGGTCGGGCACGTAGGCGATCAGCCCCTCGTCGTCGATCTCCTTGAACGAGAACGGAACCGTGACGATCCGGCCGTCGAATTCGGGGACCGCGACCTGGGTCGCGACATCCAGCGGGCTCATCCCGTCGTCGTTGGCGGCCCATTGCTCCCGCGAACTCGTCAGGCACAACCCTTGCAGGATGGGCACATCCAGCGCCGCGAGATGCTCCACGTTCCAGCCGTCGTCGTCGCCGCCGGCCGACACCGTCGCGGGTTTGGCCCCGCCCGCCGCGAGGACGGTGACCACCATGGCGTCGGCGCCGGCCAGGCGTGACAACAGGTCGGGGTCCGCGGTGCGCAGGGACGCACAGTAGAGCGGCAACGGCCGGCCGCCCTTGTCCTCGATCGCCGCGCACAACGCGTCGACGTAGGTGGTGTTACCGGCCAGGTGCTGCGCGCGGTAGTACAGCACCGCGACTGTCGGCCCGGCCGCATCGCCGGCGGGCCGATCCAGCTCACCCCAGGTCGGGATGGCCGCGGGCGCCTCGAAACCGGTGCCGGTCATCAGGACGGTGTCGCACAGGAACGAGTGCAGGTTCACCAGATTGTCGGTGCCGCCCTGCGCCAGATAGACGTGGGCCTGCACCGCGATACCAGCCGGGACGGTCGAGCGCTCCATCAGATCGGCGTCGGGCGCCTGCTCGCCGCTGATCACCACGGTGGGCACTCCGCTCGCGACGACGGCGTCGATACCGTCCTGCCAGGCGCGGTATCCGCCCAGGATGCGCACCACGGCGACGTCGACACCGTCGAGCAGTCCCGGGAGGTCGTCCACCAGCAGCCGCGACGGGTTGGACCACCGGAAGCCCGCGCCGCTGGCGCGCGCCGTCATCAGGTCGGTGTCAGAGGTCGACAGCAGCAGGACGGTCGGCGAGTCGGCGGAAGGCACCCACCATTGTTACCGCACGGCACCGTCCGGATTCGAATCACGCGTAACAGAAGAATGGACACACCCCGCGCGCCGGATCGATCATCGCGGCCATGAGTACTAGTGCTGTCCAGACGATCGGTGTTCACAAACTCGGCGCGAACATCGGCGCCCGCATCGACGGCGTCACGCTCGGCGGTGATCTCGACCCGGTGACCGTCGACGCCATCAACGCCGCGCTGCTCGAGCACAAGGTGATCTTCTTCCGCGGCCAGCACCATCTCGACGACGACGGACAGGCCGCCTTCGCCAGGCTGCTCGGGGTGCCCACCGCGTCGCATCCGACGGTCACCTCACGCGGCACCCGGGTGCTGCCGATCGACTCCAGGTACGACAAGGCCAACAGCTGGCACACCGACGTCACCTTCGTCGATCGCATCCCGAAAGCCTCACTGCTGCGGGCCATCACATTGCCGCAGTACGGTGGCACCACCACATGGGCGTCCACCGAGGCGGCGTATGACCAACTGCCCGACCCGCTGCGGGCGCTCGCCGAGAAGCTGTGGGCGGTGCACACCAACCAGTACGACTACATCCGCTTCGACGGCCGCGGCGACATCGCGGATTCGGCAGAGGAACGGCAGTACCGGGAGGAATTCGAATCCGAGTACTACGAGACCGAGCATCCGGTGGTGCGCGTACACCCCGAGACCGGGAATCGGGTGCTGCTGCTGGGCCATTTCGTGAAGCGGTTCGTCGGCTTGGGCGCCACCGAGTCCGCGGCGTTGCTCGAGCTGTTCCAGGCCCGGGTGACCAAGCTGGAGAACACCGTGCGGTGGAACTGGGAGCTCGGTGACGTCGCGCTGTGGGACAACCGCGCCACCCAGCACTACGCGGTCGCCGATTATGACGACCAGTACCGACGGCTGTCCCGCATCACGGTGGCCGGCGACATCCCGGTGGACATCCACGGCAACCCCAGCCGGGTGATCACGGGCGACGCGTCGGCCTACTCGCCTGTCGTCACGCCGGTGGCGCTGGCCGGCTGACGCTGCCCAGCACCCCCAGTACCGTGGACAGGTGGCCCGGAACCGCGATACCGACGCCTGCCCCGGCGCGCTGAGCCTGCACCAGGCCGCTGACGGTGCACTGGCGCGGATTCGGCTGCCGGGTGGCGTGCTGACCTCGGCGCAATTGCAGGCACTGGCGGTGCTGGCCCGCGACGCCGGGTCCGGCGCCCTCGAGCTGACCAGCCGCGGGAACGTCCAGATCCGCGGTATCACCGACGTTGCGCTGGTCGCCGACACCGTCGCGGCGGTGGGGCTGCTGCCGTCGGCGACGCATGAGAAGGTCCGCAACATCGTCGCCTCGCCGCTGTCGGGGCGGGTAGGTGACCACGCCGATGTTCGGGGTGTGACCGAAGAACTCGACGCCGCCCTGCAGTCCGATCCCGAGCTGGCGCAACTGCCCGGGCGATTCTGGTTCGGACTCGACGACGGTCGGGGCGATATCGCCGGACTGGCCACCGACCTCGGCGCCCGATTCAGCGGCCAGACCGCCGAACTGCAGGTGACCGGCCGCGGCACCGGGCTGCATGTACCCGCCGCCGGTGTGGTCGCAGCGCTGCTCGACGGTGCGCGGCGCTTTCTCGAGATCCGCGGTTCGGCCTGGCGCGCCTCCGAGTTGACCGATCCCGCAGCACTTTTCGACCATGCCGAACTCGGGCCGCCGACAGACCCGGTGAGCATCCCGCCGGTCGGCTGGTTCACGCAGAACGACGGACGGATCACCCTGGGCGCGGCGGTGGCCCTTGGCGTGCTGCCGGCCCGCACCGCCGAGTTCCTGGCGGCGATCGAGGCCCCGGTGGTCGTCACGCCGTGGCGCTCGGTTCTGGTGTGCGATCTCGACGAGGGGGTGGCCGACACCGCGTTGCGTGTGCTGGCCCCGATGGACCTGATCTTCGACGAGAACTCGCCGTGGCTGTCGGTCAGCTCCTGCACCGGGAGTCCGGGCTGTGACCGCAGCCTCGCCGATGTCAGGGCAGACGCGATCCGCGCCGTGGCATCGGGTGACACCCCCGACGCAGGTCACCGCCATTACGTGGGCTGCGAACGGGCCTGCGGCAGCCCGGTCGACGGCGAGGTGCTGGTGGCCACCGGAGACGGATACCGGGCGCGCGAACGCCACCCGTAGGGTGAGCGGGTGCTCGACTACATCCGCGACGCAGCCGAGATCTATCGGCAGTCGTTCGCGACCATCCGCGCCGAAGCCGACCTGTCGCGCTTCCCCGATGATGTCGCGCGCGTCGTGGTCCGGTTGATCCACACCTGCGGTCAGGTCGACGTCGCTGATCATGTCGCGTTCACCGCGGGCGTCGTGGGTCGGGCGCACGACGCGCTGAGCGCCGGCGCTCCGGTGCTGTGCGACTCGTCGATGGTGGCGGCGGGGATCACCGCGGCGCGCCTGCCCGCCGGTAATGACGTGGTGTCCCTGGTCGCCGATCCGCGCGCGCCGGCGCTGGCCGAGGAGCAGCGCACCACGCGTTCGGCCGCCGGTGTCGAACTGTGGGCCGACCACCTCGACGGTGCCGTCGTGGCCATCGGCAACGCACCCACCGCGCTGTTCCGGCTGCTCGAACTGCTCGACGACGGCGCGCCGGCCCCCGCCGCCGTGCTCGGGGGCCCCGTCGGCTTCGTCGGTTCCGCGCAGTCCAAACAGGAACTGATCGACCGGCCGCGTGGGATGGACTATCTGGTGGTGACGGGACGGCGCGGCGGCAGCGCGCTGGCGGCCGCCGCGGTCAATGCGATCGCGAGCACCCGGGAATGAGCCGTCGAGGCACCCTGTGGGGTGTCGGGCTGGGGCCCGGCGACCCCGAATTGGTGACCGTCAAGGCCGCCCGTGTGATCGGTGAAGCCGATGTCGTCGCCTATCACAGCGCCCGGCACGGCCGCAGCATCGCCCGCGGCATCGCCGAGCCGTATCTGCGCGACGGCCAAATCGAAGAGCATCTGGTGTATCCGGTGACCACGGAGACCACCGACCACCCCGGCGGTTACGCCGGCGCCATGGAGGACTTCTACCGCGAGTCCGCCGACCGCATCGCGGCGCATCTGACCGCGGGCCGCAATGTGGCGCTGCTGGCCGAAGGGGACCCCCTCTTCTACAGCTCCTACATGCACATGCACACGCGCCTGACGCAGCTGTTCGACGCGGTGATCGTGCCGGGGGTGACCTCGGTGAGCGCGGCATCGGCCGCGATCGCGACCCCGTTGGTGCAGGGCGACGAGGTGTTGTCGATCCTGCCCGGCACGCTGCCCGCCGCCGAGTTGGCCCGCCGGTTGGGCGATGCCGACGCCGCCGTCATCCTCAAACTGGGCCGATCGTATCCGGCTGTGCGGGAAGCACTCTCGCGTGCGGGGCGGCTGGATGACGCGTTCTACGTGGAGCGCGCCAGCACCGAGCGGCAGCGGGTGCTACCCGCCGCTGACGTCGACGGCGACAGCGTCCCGTACTTCTCGCTGGCGATGGTGCCCGGCGGCAGCCGCACCACTGCGACGACGCACGGCAGCGTCGCGGTGGTGGGCCTCGGCCCCGGTGAGTCCGACTGGATGACACCGCAGAGCAGGCGCGAGCTGGGTGCCGCGACCGATCTGATCGGCTACGGCCCGTACCTGGCGCGGGTGCCCGCCCGGGCCGGACAACGGCTGCACGCCAGCGACAACACCGATGAGCCCGAACGTGCCCGGCTCGCGTGTGCCCTGGCCGAGCAGGGCCATTCGGTGGCCGTGGTGTCCTCAGGTGATCCCGGCGTCTTCGCCATGGCGACCGCGGTGCTCGAGGAGGCGGAGAACTGGCCCGGCGTGACCGTGCGGGTAATCCCCGCGATGACGGCGGCGCAGGCGGTCGCCAGCCGGGTCGGCGCGCCGCTGGGCCACGACTACGCCGTGATCTCGTTGTCGGACCGGCTCAAACCGTGGGACGTCATCGCCAAGCGCCTCACCGCCGCAGCGCAGGCCGACCTGGTGCTGGCGATCTACAACCCGGCGTCCAAGACCCGCACCTGGCAGGTCGGTGAGATGCGCGAGATGCTGCTACGGCATCGTGCTCCCGGTACCCCGGTCGTGGTGGGCCGGGATGTGTCCGGGCCACGCGAACAGGTGCGGGTGGTTGCGCTGGCCGACCTCGATCCCGCCGACGTCGACATGCGCACGCTGCTCATCATCGGCAGCTCGCAGACGGTGTGGAGTGGCGACCGCGTCTTCACACCGCGTACCTACCCGAGCTGACGCACCCAGGCTTCCGCGTCATCGACGGTGCGCACGGTGGCCACGCCGTCGGGCACCGGCGGGCGCGCGATCATCACAACGGTGACCCCCGCGGCGTCGGCGGCATCCAGCTTCGGCCTCGTCATGGCGCCGCCGCTGTTCTTGGTCACCATCGCGTCGATCCGATACGTGCGCAGAAGCGCGAGTTCGTCGTCATAGCTGTACGGCCCGCGGGACAACACCAGTTGGTGACGGCGCGGCAGGGTCGCCGCGTCCGGAGCGGTGACGGCCCTGATCAGGAACCACGCCGTGCTGTCACAGAACGCCGCGGCGCCCGACCGGCCGGTGGTCAGGAAAATACGCGAAAAACGTTGCGCCTTCGCGAATTGAGCCGCGGCTCGGTCGGATTCGACGACGACGGCGGTGCCGGGATCCCACGCCGGACGCGCCAGCAGCAGATGCGGTGTGCCCGTTCGCGCGCACGCGGTGGCGGCATTACCGGTGATGGTCGCGGCGTACGGATGCGTCGCGTCGACCACGGCGTCGACGGCGTGGTCGGTGAGCCAGGACGCCAGACCGTCGGCTCCCCCGAAACCGCCGACACGCACCTGACCGACCGGAAGCGCCGGGTCGGGGACACGGCCGGCGAGCGAACTGACGACGTCCACGGCGGGATGCAGGCGCCCCGCCAGCGCACGCGCCTCCGAGGTACCGCCGAGCACGAGCACCCGGGTCAATGCCGTGCTCCCCTGCGCCGGCCTGCGGAATAGAGGTAGCTGTCGGTGAAACCCTCTGCGGCAAGGGCGTCGCCGACGATGATCACGGCCGTGCGGGTGACACCGGCGGCGCGCATCTGCCCGCCGATGTCACCAAGCGTGCCACGCAGCACGACCTGCTGCGGCCAGCTGGCGAACGCCACCACCGCCGCCGGGGTGTCGGCGCGGTGCCCGCCGTCGAGCAGACCGGACACCACGGCGTCGATCTGCGCGGCGGCCAGGTGCAGCACCAGTGTGCCGCCGACCGTCGCGAGAGTGTGCAGATCCTCGCCAGGCGGCATGGCCGTCGACAGCGTCGCGACCCGGCTCAGCGTGACGGTCTGGGCGACACCGGGCACGGTCAGTTCCCGCCCGAGCACGGCGGCTGCGGCCGCGAAAGCCGGTACACCGGGCACGATCTCGTAACGGATTCCCCTGGCGTCGAGGTGCCTGCACTGCTCGGCGAGGGCGCTGTAGATCGACGGGTCCCCGGAGTGCAGGCGCGCGACGTCGAGCCCCGAGGCGTCGGCGTCGGCGATTTCGGTGATGATCTGGTCCAGCGTCAGCGGCCCGGTGTCGACCACGTGCGCATCGGTCGGGCAGAGCGCCAGCAGGTCGTCGGGCATGATCGAACCGGCGTACAGGCAGACCCGGCAGGCGCTGAGCAGGCGCTGGCCGCGCACGGTGATCAGGTCGGCAGCGCCGGGACCGGCGCCGATGAAAAACACCGTCACGGTTTGACCACCGCCCACTGTGTCACGGGCATGGCGGGGCGCCAGCCGGTGAAACCGCCGACCGGTTCACCGCGGTAATGCTGGAAACGCTGCAGCTGACCGCCTGATTTCGAGAATGCTTGCACCAGAACGGCTTCCGATTCGGCGGTGACCGCATTGGCCACCAACCGGCCCCCGGGGCGCAGCGCGTCCAGGCAGGCGTCCAGCAGGAGGGGTTGGGTGATTCCGCCACCGATGAACACCGCCGCCGGTTCGCGGACGTCGGCGAAGCTGTCTGGCGCTGCGCCGCGGACCTCGACGTCGGCGCCGAAGGCGATGCTGTTGTCCACGATCCGGGCCCGGCGCTGCTCATCGCGCTCGAAAGCGACTGCACGACAACGGTATCCACTTCGGCACCACTCGATGGCGATACTGCCGGAACCGGATCCGACATCCCACAGCAGCTCGCCGGGTCGCGGTGCCAGCGCGGCGAGGGTGACGGCCCGCATCGGCTGTTTGGTGATCTGGCCGTCGTGCGCGTAGGCACCGTCGGGCAGCACCGTCAGCACCCGGTTGTCGGGTAGGTATTCGACGGCGATGACGTTGAGCGCATCGATATCGTCGGGAGGGGCGGCCGACCATGCCGACGCCGGGGCGGAACGCTGCCGTTCCGCTGGACCGCCCAGGTTCTCCAGCACCGTCACCGTCGAGTCGCCCCGGCCGGTCTCGGTGAGCAGTCGCGCCACCGCGGCCGGCGTCGACGCGTCCCTGGACAGGATGATCGCCCGACCACCGCTGCGCACCGCGGTCGACGGCGGCGCGCTGACCAGGCTGATCACCTCGGTGTCGGCCACCGGCCAGCCCAGGCGCGCGCACGCCAGCGCGACGCTGGAGACATGCGGCAGCACCAGCACCCGCTGTGTTCCGAACATCAGCACCAGGGTCGAGCCGATACCGTGCAGCATCGGGTCACCCGACGCCACCACGTGCACCACACCGTCGGCCACGTCGAGCGTCGAGCGCAAAGCCGGGATCAGCGGCGTCGGCCAGACCTGCCGCCGTGCGGTCACCGAGGTGTCCAGCAGGTCCAGCTGGCGCTGCGACCCGAATACGACGGTGGCGCGCCGCAGCTGGCGGCGCGAGGCCTCGGCCAGGCCGGCCATCCCGTCGGCGCCGATACCGACGACCACGACACGGTTCACCGCGGCATCCTGCGCCACAGCGCCTGCGGTACGAATCGGGTCGCGAAGATCACCGGCCGGATCGCCCGCGGCACCCACACCGCCCGCCGGCCCCTGGCCAACGCCTGCGCGGTCGCCTCGGCGACCTGGGCGGGTGTGCTGGACAACGGCGCGGCACTCATCCCCTCGGTCATCCGACCGATCACGAAACCGGGCCGCACGATGAGCAGATGCACGCCCGAGCCGTGCAGGGCATCGGCAAGTCCACTGGCGAAACCGTCGAGCCCCGCCTTGGCCGAGCCGTACACATAGTTGGCGCGCCGCACCCGGGCGCCGGCGATCGACGAGAACACCACGATCCGGCCGCGACCTGCCGCGCGCATCCGCTGGGTGAGCAGCGTGAGCAGGTTGACCTGTGCCACATAGTCGGTGTGCACCACGGCCACCGCGTGGTCGGCGTCGCGTTCTGCGCGATGCTGGTCGCCCAGAACACCGAAGGCGAGCACCGCTGTGGTGATGGGCCCGTGCTCGGTGGTCAGTTCGTCGAGCACCGCCGTGTGCGAGGCCAGGTCGTCGGCGTCGAAACCCTTGACGTGCACGGCCGCCGAGCCGGCCGCGCGCAGCGCCGCCACCTCGTCATCGAGACGGTGCGCGCCGCGGGCCGCCAGGATCACCGTGGCGCCGCGGGCCAGCCGTAACGCCAGTTCCACGCCGATCTCACTGCGACCGCCGAAGATCACGACCACTTCAGGACCCGTGTCGTTCATGGCTGCGATTATGACCTGCGCTAGCGTGAGCAGTGATGGCGCACGCAACGACCCGGTTGACCAACGACGCGCTCGCGTTCCTGACCGAGCGGCACCTCGCCATGCTGACCACGCTCCGTTCGGACAACTCGCCCCACGTGGTGGCCGTCGGCTTCACCTTCGATCCCAAGACGCACATCGCCCGGGTGATCACCACCGGTGGCTCGCAGAAGGCCGTGAACGCCGATCGGGCCGGGGTGGCGGTGCTCAGCCAGGTCGACGGCGCCCGATGGCTGTCGCTGGAAGGACGGTCCAGCGTCAACGCCGAGGCCGAGGCCGTCCGCGACGCCGAACTGCGCTACGCACAGCGCTACCGCACACCCCGGGTGAACCCGCGCCGGGTTGTCATCGAAGTGCACATCGAGCGCGTCCTGGGCTCCTCGGACCTGCTCGACCGCGGCGCCTGATCCGCTACCGGTCCGAAGGCACGGGCACCACGACCAGCTCATGCGGGCGGGTGTTCACCGATTCCGCACCATCCTCGGTCACGATCACGATGTCCTCGATACGCGCGCCCCACTTGCCCGGAAAGTAGATCCCCGGCTCGACCGAGAACGCCATCCCCACGCGCAGCGGCAGATCGTTGCCGGCCACGATGTAGGGCTCCTCGTGCACCGACAGCCCGATGCCGTGCCCGGTGCGGTGCACGAAATAGTCGGCCAGTCCGGCCGCCGCCAGCACGTCACGCGCCGCGGCGTCGACCTGCTCAGCGGTGACTCCGGGGCGCACCGCGGCCACGGCCGCCTGCTGTGCCCGTTGCAGCACGGCGTACTGTTCGGCGATCGCGGGGTCGGGCTCGCCGAGGCTGTAGGTGCGGGTGGAATCGGAGTTGTAACCCGGCTCGTAGGGTCCACCGATGTCGACGACGACAATATCGCCGGCCTGCAGTTCGCGGTCCGACTGCTCGTGATGCGGGTCGGCCCCGTGCGGACCCGACCCGACGATGATGAACGCGGCTTCCGAATGACCCTCGGCCACAATCGCTTTGTCGATGTCGGCCGCGACCTCTGCCTCGGTGCGGCCAGGCACCAGGAACTCGGGCACCCGAGCGTGCACGCGGTCGATCGCCGAACCCGCCTTGCGCAGCGCGTCGATCTCGGCCGGGTCCTTGATCATGCGCAGTGTGCGCAGCACCTCGGTGGCAAGGACCGGTAACCGGCCGAGTTTGGCGGCCAGCGGCAGCAGGTGCAGGGCGGGCATCGAGTCCGTCACCGCGGTGGCGACCGGTCCACCGCCCAGGGCCGCCAGCACCAGCTCGTAGGGATCCTCACCGTCGACCCAATCGCGTACCGCCAGACCGAGTTCGACGATGGCGGAGTCCTTGAGCGACGCCAGCTCCATCCTGGGCACCACGACGGTCGGCTCACCGGTGGCCGGGATGACCAGTGCCGTGAGCCGCTCGAACGTCTGCGCGCGCGAGCCCGCCAGGTACCGCAGGTCGTAGCCGGGGGTGACCACCAAGCCCGCCAGCCCAGCATCGGCGGTCGCGGTGGCGGCCGCACGGAGCCGCTGGGCGTAGACGCTGGCCTCGAAACGCGAGAAGGAACCGGAACTCATAGGTGTCAGGTTAGTGGGCTGGGAGATTCAGGCGTACGAGGAGATCTCCACCAGGTTGCCGTCAGGGTCGTTGCAGTAGTACGACGTCATCTCGCCGCGGGCGCCCGCCCTGCGGACCGGCCCCTCGGTCACCGTGATGCCGGCAGCCTGCAGGTGCGCAGCGATCTCGTCCGGCGTCGCGGCGGTCACGAAGCAGAGGTCCAACGAGCCGGGGGCGTCGACACCGGCGGTGACCCAGCACGCCGCCCCGGTGGGGCGCACGTTGAACTTCTGGGAGCCGAACATCAGCGCCGTCCGGTCACCGCGGTAGGTCTCGCGCTGCATACCGAGCACACGGACATACCAGTCGGTCGTCACCTCGACGTCGTTGGTGTTGATCACGACATGGTCGATGCACTCGACGGTGAAGGCCATACCTCACGCTACTGGCAGGATGTCGGGCATGGCGGAATCTGCTGGCTCTCGCGCTCCCCTGCTCCTGCTCGACGGGGCCAGCATGTGGTTCCGCTCGTTCTTCGGGGTGCCGTCGTCGATCACCGCGCCCGACGGCAGACCCGTGAATGCGGTTCGTGGCTTCTTCGACGCCGTCGCGACGCTGGTCGCCCAGCACCGGCCCGGCCGGCTGGTGGTGTGCCTGGACCTGGATTGGCGGCCGCAGTGGCGCGTCGACCTCATTCCGTCATACAAGGCGCACCGTGTCGAAGAGGTGGTGCCCGGCGACGCCCCTGACGTCGAGGAAGTACCCGATGCGCTGACACCGCAGGTCGACATGATCATGGAGCTGCTGGATGCGTTCGGCATCACGACCGGCGGCGCACCGGGTTTCGAGGCCGACGACGTGTTGGGCACCCTGGCGGCCCGGGAGACGACCGATCCGGTCATCGTGGTCAGCGGCGACCGCGACCTGCTGCAGGTGGTCACCGACGATCCGGTGCCCGTGCGGGTGCTGTACCTGGGTCGCGGGCTGGCCAAGGCGACGTTGTTCGGTCCACCGGAAGTGGCCGAGAAGTTCGGGTTGCCCGTGGACCGGGCCGGGGTGGCCTACGCCGAACTCGCGGTGCTGCGCGGGGACCCGTCGGACGGGTTACCCGGAGTAGCCGGTATCGGCGAGAAGACCGCATCCACCCTGCTGGCCCAGCACGGCTCGCTGGCCGGCATCCTGGCGGCTGCCGAAGACCCGAAATCGTCTGTCCCCAAAGGGATCCGGGCCAAACTCAGCGCGTCGTCGGACTACCTCGACGCAGCGGTGCCGGTGGTGAAGGTGGCCACCGACGCACCGGTGTCGTTGTCGACCGGCAGCGACACCCTTCCGCTGTCGGCCGCGCACCCCAAACGGGTCGCCGAACTCGCGGCGGCCTACGGTGTCGGCTCATCCATCGGCAGGCTGCAGAAGGCGCTGGATTCGATACCGGGTTAGGCGGCCCCTTACTTGGGCCGGCCGACCTCATAGGTGCCGTTGTCGTCCTGGAACGTCACCGTCACTTGGCGTTTGGTGCCGTCGATGCTCACCTCACAGGTGAACGTGTCGCCCTTCTTGACCGTGGGGCTCTCGCCGTTGTTGCACTTGACGTCCTTGACGTTCTTGGCGCCGTAGCCATTGGCCTCATCCGACAGGATCTGCTGCACACCCGACTGTGCCTTGTTCACATCCAGTTTCGTGGTCATGAAGAAGCCGGGCTTCCAGAAGCCGAGGATCAGCACCGCCGCGACGATGATCACACCGAGCACACCGAGGATGGTGAAGATGGCGCCCATGGACCGCTTGGAGCCCTCGTCACCGGGCTGCCCGTACGGGCTGTACTGGCCGTACTGGCCGGGCTGCTGACCATACTGCTGTGGTTGCGGTTGGCCGTACTGCGGCTGACCGTACTGACCGGGCTGCTGACCGTATTGCGGCGGCTGGCCGTACTGCGGTTGACCGTACTGACCCGGCTGACCGGGCTGGCCGTACTGCGGCTGACCGTACTGCTGCGGCGGCGGATACACCGGCTGCGATCCGGGTTGGCTGTACGGCTGCTGGTAGGGCTGCTGTGTGTAGGCGGGGGGCTGCCACCCCGACGGCGCCTGCTGGGTCGACTGATCCGGCGCCGACGGCTGCTGTGGGGGTTGCTGCGGCTGCTGTGGTGGCTGCCAGCCGGACGACTGCGTGGTGGGCTGATCGGCGGAGCCGCTCGAGGGCTGATCCTGACCCTGCCCCTGCCAAGGCTGCGTCGGGTCGGGTCCCTGCGGTCCGCTCATGATGTCTCCCTACTAGATACGTGGTAGCCACTGGTAGATCGTGCGTGCCGGCCTCAACCGTAGCGGTTGCCTCACCCTACCCGCCATCAACAGCAACGACGCCACGCCGGATGTCGTCGATGGCCCGCTTGGCGACCGCCCGCAGGCCGGCATCCGGTGCGGCGATGCGGACTTGATCCAGCAGGTCGAGAACTTGACGGCACCAGCGCACGAAATCGCCCGCCGACATCGGCGCCGGTGCGCCCGACAACTCCGCGGCCGCCAGCGCCGAACCCAGATCCCCCGACGTCGCCCAGCGGTACACGACGGCCACGAAACCTTCGTCAGGCTCACGCGACGGTGCGATCCGGTGCCGGTTCTCGTCGATACGCAGTTGTCCCGCCAGCCTTCTGGTCTGTGCGAGCGCCCCGCGCAGCCCGGCGGTCGGCGCCTCCTGCACCTGTGCGGAGGGACCGTCCCCGCCGCGCGATTCGTAGACCACCGCCGATACCACCGCCGCCAGTTCGGCCGGCGCCAAACCCTTCCAGGCACCGGTGCGCAGGCATTCGGCCACCAGCAGGTCGCTCTCGCTGTAGATCCGGGCCAGCAGCCGGCCGTCGTCGGTGACCTTCAGGCCGTCACCACTTTTGACGATGTACTTGCGTTCCGTCAGCAGGCCGACGATGCGGTCGAAGGTGCGCGCCAGCGAATTCGTGGCCGAGGCGATCTTCTGTCGCAGTTGGGCGTTGTCGCGTTCGACCCGCAGGTAACGCTCGCCGATCCGCGCGGACTCCTCGCGGTCGGCGGCGGCATGGGCAGGATGCGCGCGCAACTCCTGCCGCAACCGTGCGAGTTCGGGATCCACGTCGCGGTCGTCTTGCCTGCCTTTGCGGTTTCGGCCACCCGGGATCACCAGACCCGACGCCGCCGACCGAAGCGCGGACGCGAGATCTCGGCGGACCCGGGGCTGCCGGTGTTCGACCCGTTTGGGCAGCGACATGGTGCCGATCGGCGCCGAAGCACCCGAGTACTCGGCCGACGAGATGCGGCCCGCCCAGCGATGCTCACTGAGCACGAGTGGTCGAGGATCATCACTGTCACGGTCGGGTTCCAGAACCACCGCCAGACCACCGTGCCTGCCCTGCGTGATGGTGATGATGTCACCGCGACGCAAAGCGGCCAGGGCGTCGTTGGCGGCCTTACGTCGTTGCAGCCGCGACGAACGTGCTTGGGCACGTTCGTGTTCGGAGATCTTCGCGCGCAGCCGGACGTAATCGAGGACGGGGCTGTCCGGACCGCCCAGTTCGGCGACGATGTCACCCAGCATCTTGTCGCCGCGCTCGGCGCCGCGCACCAGTCCGACCACCGAGCGGTCGGCCTGGTACTGCGCGAAGGACCGCTCCAGCAGGCGACGTGCCTGATCCTGGCCCATCTGGTGCACCAGGTTGATCGTCATGTTGTAGGACGGTGCGAACGAGCTCCTCAGCGGGAAGGTCCGGGTGGAGGCCAGGCCGGCGACCTCGACGGGCTCGGCGGAATCCTCCCCTGGGTGCCAGATCACCACCGCGTGGCCCTCGACGTCGATGCCGCGCCGGCCTGCGCGACCCGTCAGCTGCGTGTACTCCCCCGGCGTCAGCGGTGCGTGTTGCTCGCCGTTGAATTTCACCAGGCGCTCGAGCACGACGGTGCGCGCGGGCATATTGATGCCCAAAGCCAATGTCTCGGTGGCGAAGACAGCCTTGATCAAGCCCGCGGTGAACAGTTCCTCGACGGTGTGCCGGAAGATCGGCAACATCCCGGCATGGTGCGCGGCCAGCCCTCGGAGCAGCCCTTCCCGCCATTCGTAATACCCCAGTACCGGCAGGTCCGCGTCGGGCAGGTCACCGCACCTGCGGTCGATGACCTCCGCGATCCTGGCGCGGTCCTCGTCGGTGGTCAGCCGCAACGGCGACCGCAGACACTGTTTGACGGCCGCATCGCAGCCCGCCCTGGAGAACACGAAGGTGATGGCGGGCAGCAACCCCTCGCGGTCCAGGGTGGTGATGACATCAGGCCGCGGCGGGGGCCGGAAGAAACCGGAACGCTGATGGGAACGCCCGCGCCCGCGGGGCTGCCAGTCGGTGAGCCGCTCGGCCTCGCGACGGTGGGCGATGTGCCGCACCAGTTCCGGGTCCACGAGCAGCGGGGCGCTGCCCGCCGACGTGGCATCGCGGTAATCGAACAGGTCGAACAGCCGCTTCCCCACCAACATGTGCTGCCAGAGCGGGACAGGGCGATGCTCGTCGACGATCACGGTGGTGTCGCCGCGCACCGTCTGGATCCACCCGCCGAACTCCTCGGCGTTGCTCACGGTGGCCGACAGGCTGACCAGCCGGACGTCGTCGGGCAGGTGCAGGATCACCTCTTCCCACACCGCGCCGCGCATCCGGTCGGCCAGGAAATGCACCTCGTCCATGACGACATGGGAAAGTCCCTGCAGGGCAGGTGAATTCGCGTAGAGCATGTTGCGCAGCACCTCGGTGGTCATGACCACCACGGGCGCATCGGCATTGTTCGACACATCACCGGTCAGCAACCCGATGCGCTCCGGACCGTACCGGTTCACCAGATCGGTGTGCTTCTGGTTGCTCAACGCCTTGATCGGTGTGGTGTAGAAGCATTTCCGGCCCGCCGCCAGGGCGAGATGGACGGCGAATTCACCCACCACGGTCTTACCGGCGCCGGTCGGTGCGCACACCAGCACACCGTGCCCCATCTCGAGTGCCTCACAGGCACGCTGCTGGAAGCCGTCGAGCGCGAACGGCAGCGCCGATGTGAACGCGGCGAGCTCGCCGCCGCGGTCAGGTGATGTCGTCATGAGGTGCGGTGATGCTGGCCGGCGCGGTGATCGGCGACGGCGCGTCGATACTCGACGCCTGGTCGTCGGGCAGTTCCCGCTCCTTGGCCGCCTCGCGCTTGGCCTTGCGTTTGTCGTGGACGCGGCCGATCTGAATGGCCAGCTCGAGCAGCAGCGTCAGGGCCACACCCAGGGCCAGCATCGAGAACGGATCCGACCCGGGTGTCGCGAACGCGGCGAACACGAACACACCCATGATCAGCCCGCGCCGCCACGCCTTGAGGCGCTCGTAGGGCAGCACACCGATGAGGTTGAGCATCACGATCAGCAGCGGGAACTCGAAGCCCACCCCGAAGACCAGCAGCAGATTGATCAGAAAGCTGAAGTACTGGTCACCGGAGAGTGCGGTCACCTGGACGTCGCTACCGACGGTCAACAGGAAGTGCAACGCCTTGGACAGCACGATGTAGGCGAGCACCGCGCCCGCGAAGAACAGCACCGCAGCCGACACCACGAACGCGACCGCGAATCGCCGCTCGTTCTTGTACAGACCGGGCGTGATGAAGGCCCACAGCTGGTGGAACCACACCGGGCAGGCCAGCACGACACCGGCCAGCAGGCCGACCTTCAACCGCAGCATGAACTGGTCGAACGGCGCGGTGGCCAGGAGCCGACACCCCCCGTCGGCACTGATGTCGGCACGCGCCGAGGCCGGCAGCGCACAGTAGGGGTGTCGCAGCCACTCACCGAGGCTCTCCAGACCGAACACGCCGTGGCTGTACCAGAAGAAGCCGATGATCGTGGTCACCACGATCGCCGCCATCGAGATCAGCAGCCGGGTGCGCAGTTCGCGGATGTGGTCGACGAGCGACATCGTCCCGTCGGGATTGACCTTGCTGCGACGCTGTCGGGGATCGAGTCGCTTGATGACGCCGGGGGTTTTCACAAAGTCTGCTTCAGAGCTTCAGGAAGACACAGTCAGTCCCACCGCAGCTGCGGTGGGATGTGGACGCTGCCGCCGTCAGGCCGGGCGGGCGTCGGTGTGATTCGGTTCTGGCTTCGGCGCCGGGGCCGGTTCGGCGACCCGCTCGGACTGCACCTGCGTCGGTCCCTGCTCAGGCTTGTCGCTCTGCAGTTCCTTCACCTCAGCCTTGAAGATGCGCAGCGACTTGCCGAGCGAACGCGCGGCGTCAGGCAGCCGCTTCGCCCCGAAGAGCAGGATGATCACGACGGCAAGGATTGCCCAGTGCCACGGACTAAGACCGCCCAATTTGGTTACCTCCAGATATCCACTTGCCGTGGTCTCCGATGTTACCCCGCGTCGGCATACGCGCCCAGTGCCGCACGTGCTGACGCCCTGACGCGGTCGGCCAGTTCCGCCGGCGCCAGCACTGTGACCGCGGATCCGAATCCCAGCACCAACCTGGCCATCCACTCGTCGGAGGCGTACGTCATCTCCGCTTCACACGACCCGTCGGGCACATCGCGCACCACCCGCATCGGGTAGTACTCGAGCGTCCAGGCCGCCTCCCGCGCGATTCTCAGCGTTGCCGACGGCAGCGACGGGTCGGCGTCGAACAGTGAGGTGTCCGGTGCACCCTGCATGGCGGGTTCGGGCGGCGCCGAGCGCTCATCGAGCACCGTCGCGTCGACGATCCGGTCGAACCGGAACAGCCGAACCCCTTCAGCCTCGCGCGACCAGGCCTCCAGATAACTGTGATCACCCACCAGGACGACGCGGATCGGGTCGACGACACGCGTGGTCAGGGTGTCACGGGATGCCGAGTAGTACTCGATGACCGCCGCATGTCCGTTGCGCACCGCTTCGCGCACCGCGGCCGCGGCGTGGCTTTCGGCCGGCGCAGGCTCGGGTTCGGCCGACACACTGCCGGACGCGTTCGCGACGACCGTGCCCGCCGCCGACTCGATCTTGGCGATCGCCCGCCGGGCGGCCTCCGGATCGACCACACCCGGCACGTCGACGAGCGCGCGCAGGGCCATCAACAGGCCGGTGGCCTCGGGTGACGTCAGCCGTAGCGGCTCGTCGATCCCAGCGGAGAACGTGACCTCGATGGTGTTGCCGGAGAACTCGAAATCGATCAGGTCACCGGGTCCGTAACCCGGAAGCCCGCACATCCACAGCTGGTCGAGGTCATCACGCAGCTGTTTGACGCTCACCCCGAGGTCGGCGGCGGCCTCGTCGTAGGTGATGCGCGGGTTGGCCTGGAAGTACGGAACCATGTTGAGCAGTCGGACCAACCGCTCCGAGACTGAACTCATTGCGCTCCTGCCGCTGCCTTCAACCGCTCCAGTACGTCGTCACGCAGTGCCGCGGGTTCCAGCACCACCGCGTCCGCACCGATTCCGGCGATGGCGCGCGCCAGACCGTCGCCGAAACCCTGCTCGACCTCGATCACGTCTCCGGTACGCCCGCCGAGCTGCATCGGCTCGACCGGTTTACCCGCCCGGCGCAGCGCCGCGGCGCGACCCTCGGCGACCCACACACGGGCCAGCACCCCCGACGGCGTCTCGTTGATCACTGTCGCGACGATCGCCCGCAGGTCGACGTCGTCGGGTCGCGTCACCGCTTTCACCGGGCCGACGGTGTGCACGTCGTCACCGATCCGGGACAGGCGGAACGTCCGGACCGCGTCGCGGTCCCGGTCATGCCCGACGAGATACCAGCGGCCCTTCTGCGTCACCACACCCCACGGTTCGACGGTGCGGACGGTGTACGGGTCGGTGCGCGACGGCCGGTGCGGGAAGCTGACCGCCTGCCCCGCGTTGATCGCGTTCAGCAGGATCCCGAGCACCCCCTCCGAACCCCGCAGACCAGGAAGCCCCATCGGCGCGCTGACCGCGATACCCGAATCCGGGTCGACGTCCACACCGGCGGCGCGCAGTTTCAGCAGCGCCCCCTGGGTCGCCGTGACGAGTTCGGGCGATTCCCACAGTTTGGTGGCGACGGCCACCACGGCGGCCTCGTCGGCGGTGAGTTCGATATCGGGCAGCGCGTAGGTGTCACGGTTGATCCGGTAACCCTCGGTGGGGTCGAACGACGACACCCGTCCCGTCTCCAGTGGGATGCCGAGATCGCGCAGTTCGTTCTTGTCGCGCTCGAACATCCGCGAGAATGCCTCGTCGCTGGGACTGTCGGCATATCCGGCCACACTGGAGCGGATCCGCTCGGCCGTGATGTAGCCGTGCGTCGACAACAGCGCGATGACAAGGTTCATCAACCGCTCGACTTTGGAGGTCGCCACCGCTCACACCCTAAGTGCTACATGGAGGCAATGAGCCGCTTGACCCGCTCGTCGACGGCACGGAATGGGTCCTTGCACAACACGGTCCGCTGCGCCTGATCGTTGAGCTTCAGGTGCACCCAGTCGACGGTGAAGTCTCGACCGGCCTCCTGGGCGGCGCTGATGAACTCGCCGCGCAGTTTGGCGCGTGTGGTCTGCGGCGGGGTGTCGACGGCCTCGTCGATCTCCTCATCGGTGGTGATCCGGGCCGCCAGGCCTTTGCGTTGCAACAGGTCGAACACACCGCGACCGCGCTTGATGTCGTGGTAGGCGAGGTCGAGCTGGGAGATCTTCGGATGCGACAGGTCCATGTCGTAGCGGTCCTGGTAGCGCTGGAACAACTTGCGCTTGATCACCCAGTCGATCTCGGTGTCGACCTTGGCGAAGTCCTGGCTCTCGACGGCGTCGAGTTGGCGGCCCCACAGGTCGACCACCTGCTCGATCTGTGCGTTGGGTTCGCGGGTCTGCAGGTGTTCCACCGCGCGGGCGTAGTACTCGCGCTGGATGTCGAGGGCACTGGCCTGCCTGCCGCCGGCGAGGCGCACGGGCCGCCGTCCGGTCAGATCGTGGCTGACCTCGCGGATGGCGCGAATCGGATTGTCGAGCGAGAAGTCGCGGAAGGCGACCCCGGCCTCGATCATCTCGAGTACCAGCGCGGCGGTACCCACCTTGAGCATGGTGGTGGCTTCGCACATGTTGGAGTCGCCGACGATGACGTGCAGTCGGCGGTACTTCTCGGCGTCGGCGTGCGGCTCGTCGCGGGTGTTGATGATGGGACGTGATCGGGTCGTCGCGCTGGAGACACCCTCCCAGATGTGCTCGGCACGCTGTGACAGGCAGAACGTCGCGGCCTTCGGCGTCTGCAGCACCTTGCCTGCACCGCAGATCAGCTGTCTGGTCACCAGGAACGGCAGCAGGACGTCCGAGATCCTGGAGAACTCGCCGGCCCGCACGATGAGGTAGTTCTCGTGGCAGCCGTAGGAGTTGCCTGCGGAGTCCGTGTTGTTCTTGAACAGGTAGATGTCGCCGCCGATGCCTTCGTCGGCGAGACGCTGCTCCGCGTCGATCAGCAGGTCCTCCAGCACCCGCTCACCGGCGCGGTCGTGCGTCACCAGCTGGATGAGGTTGTCGCATTCGGCGGTGGCGTACTCCGGGTGGCTGCCCACATCCAGATAGAGACGCGCGCCGTTGCGCAGGAATACGTTCGAGCTGCGGCCCCACGACACCACGCGGCGGAACAGATACCGCGCCACCTCGTCCGGTGACAACCGGCGATGACCGTGGAACGTGCAGGTGACACCGAATTCCGTCTCGATGCCCATGATTCGTCGCTGCACAACTTCGAGCTTACGGGGTGCCTGCCGCCTGCGGTGTGCAGGCACTCCGCAGACACACCACCGACCCTGCCCAATCAACTGCCTGTGGATGGCCGCGCACGCCCAGCGCGCCGTTCCGGAGAGCATGCGGCATGTCAGACGACCTGATTCTCGACAAGGACCGGGTGCGTGCGATGGCCGCCCGGATCGAACACGACGCCGAGGCGCTGCGCCGGTTCCGGGATACCTCGCTGGGCGCCGACGACCTACCCGCGTCCCGGGTGATCGGCGTCGCGGGACCGGGGTTGACCGCGACGATGCTGGACCCCGTCATCGCCGAACTGCTCCGGTGGGCCGCCGGGGTCAGGGCCACGACCGACGATCTCGCCGCCGCCGACCTCGACGCCGCACCCCGGCTTCCCGGGCTGTGACGCCGACGGTCAGCCAGGCCGAGAACTGGCGGCCCGAGGCCCTGGCCGAACTCGCGGACTCCTGGGGCGAGCTCGCCGCCGGCTTGCGCGAGACCGCCGGCGACCTGGCACGCCGGGACACCGGCATCTGGGCCGGTGCGGCGGCTGACCTCGCATGGGCGAACCTGCGCCAAAGCCAGGCGACGACAACACTTCTCGCGTCGGTGTTCGCGGCAGGCTCGACGGCGGCCCGCCAGGGCTCGGCCCTGATCGCCCAGACGCGGTCGGCGGTGCTGGTGCTGCTGGCCGCGATCCGACGCGGTGACTTCGTGGTTTCTGACACCGGGGTGGTGCTCCCGATCGATGTCACACCCTGG
>CAMFLL010000098.1 GCA_945957405.1 uncultured Mycolicibacterium sp.
TCGACCAGGTCTCGATGCGCGTCTCGGAAGGCCAGATCTTCGGCATCGCCGGCCCCAACGGCGCAGGCAAGACCACGTTCTTCGACCTGGTGACCGGCCTGGTGCGCACCGATGCCGGCGAGGTGCGCTTCCGCGGCAAGGCCATCACGCACTCGAGCGTCAACCAGATCTGCCACCTCGGTATCGCGAGGACGTTCCAGCACCCCGCCGTGTTCGACACCCAGACGGTGCTGGCCAACGCCGTGGTCGGTGCCCAGTTCGGTTCGGGTAAGAGTTGGTTCACCGCCCTGCGCAAAGACCCGAAGTCACTGGAAAGCGCTTGGACGGAACTGGAATTCGTCGGCCTGGTCGACCAGGCTCGCCTCGAAGCCGGACCGTTGCCGGTGTTCGACAAGAAGCGCCTCATGATCGCCTCGGCATTGGCGACCGGCCCCGAAATGCTGTTCCTCGACGAACCTTTCGGCGGCCTGACCTTGCACGAGATCGACGAACTGATCGACCTGCTCACCCGAATCAAGCAGCGCGGCGTGACGATCGTGCTCATCGAGCACGTCATGCGCGCACTCATGGCGCTCTCGGACCGGGTGCTGATCCTCAACCAGGGCAAGGTGCTCTTCGAGGGCACACCCCGTGAGGTCGTCGCGCACGAGGAGGTGGTGCGCGTGTACCTCGGCGAATCGATGACCATCACCGCGGAGCCGGAAGCCGACTCGGGAGATGACCATGCCTGACGCGCTTCTCGACATCGCCGGCCTGCGCGCCGGCTACGACGCGACCGCCGTCCTGCACGGCGTCGACCTGCGCGTCGAGAGCGGTCAGCTCTCGGTGGTGATCGGACCCAACGGTCACGGCAAGACCACCCTGCTGCGCGCGGCGAGCGGGTTGTTGACGCCCACCGCGGGGACGGTGACGCTTGCCGGGCAAGACATCACACGCATGAAACCCGAGCGGATCGCGGGCCGCGGCCTGGTGCACATCCCCCAGGGTGATCTGCTGTTCCCCGACATGACGGTGCTCGAGAACCTGACGCTGGGCGCTTTCCTGCGCAACGAGGGTCGCGCCGAACGCGCACGTCGCCTCGACAGCGTCTACGACATCTTCCCGCGCCTGTCCGAACGCTCATCGCAACGGGCCCGCACCCTGTCGGGCGGTGAACGTCGCATGCTCGCCCTTGGCCGGGGTCTGATGGCTGACTCGAAAGTGCTGATGATCGACGAACCCAGCCTCGGGCTGGCACCGGTCCTGGTTGACGAGGTATACGCACAGATTTCGCGTATCCACCAGTCCGGCTTGACGATCCTGCTCGTCGAGGAGAACTTCTCCCGGGTGCGCGATATCGCCGACCACCTGACGCTGATCGAGAACGGGTCGGTGCGCGCCGCGGGAACCGTCGAACAGGTCCTGCGCGATCCGGCGGTCGCCGCTACCTATTTGGGGCTGGAATCGTGAATCTTGTTCTGCAGACCCTGGTCAGCACGATCGTGCAGGGTTCGATCCTGGCGCTGATCACGATCGGGATGAGCCTGGTATACGGCACCCTGCGCGTGCTGAACATGGCCCAGGGCGTCATGGTGATGGTGGGCGGGATGGCCGCCTACGTGTTCGTCGCGCAGTGGGGCCTTCCCGTGTGGCTGTCGCTGGTGTTCGCCGCGGCGGTGGCCTTCGCGCTCGGTGTGCTGACGTACTACGCCGGAGTGCGGCCCCTGCTCGGCCGGCTCGGTATCGACTTCGAGATGACGGCGTTCATCTCGACCTTCGCGATCGCCACCATCGTGCAGAGTATCGTGCTCGCGATCTTCGGTCCCCGGCAGAAACCCTTCCCCGAACTGGTCTCCGGCCGACTCGATCTCGTTGCGGGAGTGTCGATCACCTATCACTCCATCCTGATGGCCGTCGTCGCGATCGTGGCCCTGGTCGGACTCGGGGCGTTCCTTGCCCGGTCGCGGTACGGCCTGGCCATCACTGCCGTGGCCCAGAACATCGACGCGGCCCGGCTGATGGGCATCCCGGCCGCCCGCGTGTACGTCATCACGATCGGGCTCGCCGCGGCCCTGGCCGGGATCGCGGGTGTGCTGCTCGCGCCGGTCTACTTCGTCTACCCGAACGCCGGCGACCTGCCGCTGTTGCAGGCGATGATCGTGGCGATCTTCGCGGGCCTCGGCAGCATCCGCGGCACCATCATCGCGGCCTACATCATCGGGTTCGTCCAGGCGGCCGTGTCGATCTACTGGAGTTCGACGTTCGCGCTGCCCGTGCTGTACGCATTCATCCTCGTGGTTCTCCTGGTGCGCCCCTGGGGAATCGACGGTAAGCCCCAGGAGGCCCGGCTGTGATCACCGAGACCTCGAATACGCCCGCCACCGGGCTCGACCGCGGCTGGTCGGCGCTGGACATGGGGTGGCCCCGGCCGCGCTGGATCGCGTTGACCGCCGCGCTGCTGTTGGCCATCGTGCTGCCCTTCGCCGTACCCGACCGCAGCTGGCTGTCGGTCGCCATCCTCGGCGCCATCTGGCTGACCCTGAACCAGAGCTGGAACCTGGTGCTCGGCTTTTCCGGGGTGTGGCACTTCGGTCAGCTGGCCATCTACGCGATCGGGGCCTACGTGGCGGCGCTGCTGAGCCTGCATTCCGGGCTGCCGGTCGTGTTGTCGATCCTGCTCGGCGGGGTGGCCGCGATGGCGATCTCGGTGCTGCTGTCCCTGCCCGCTCTGCGGCTACGCGGTATCTACGTGGCGCTCATGACATTCGGTTTCGGCGAGGTGGTGCGCTTGCTCATCGTGGCCGACGGCACCGGGCTGACCGGAGGCACCTACGGCCTGTCTGGCTTCAAGGGTTTCGGCTTCGATTCGCTGGACGCGCTGACCCGTGACCGCACGCACTACTGGATCGCCATCGGCGTCGCGATCCTGACGGGACTGGCGATCTTCGCGATCATGCGCTCCCCGCTGGGCAGTGGTCTGGTGGCGCTGCGCGACAACCCCACGCTGGCCGCCGCACGGGGTATCAGCCCGCGTGTCCTGCAGATGGTGGTGTTCGGGATCTCGGGCTTCTTCGCCGGGGTGGCAGGCGCGGTGTACGCGTTCGCGTTCAGCGTCGTCTCGCCGACACTGATGGGCTTGATGCCCATGACGCTGCTGGTGACGATGCTCGTGGTCGGTGGCCTCGGGACGGTGATGGGTCCCGTGGTGGGCACGGTCATCATGGCGTTCGTCCAGGCGCGGCTGCAGAGTTGGCCCGACGTGCGGTTGATCGTGCTCGGCCTGATCCTGCTGATCATGATCGTCGGGGTGCCGCGCGGTATCGTGCCGCTCGTCGGAAAGTACCGCCGTCGTCTCGACACGTGGATCGAGGAAGACGACTACTACGACGAGGACTGAGTGGCGCTCAGGTCGCGGCGACGCCGGGAATGCGGCCTTCGCGGAAGGCCTCCACGAAGTGCCGGTGGTCGTCGCGGACGCTCCTGGCGTAGTCGAGCCCGAAGGTGACGATGTCGGTGACGAAATCGTCCTCGGCGTCGCCGATCACCCCGACAATGGCCTCCTCGGTCTGAAATTCGACCAGGGATTGGTCACTGTCGGAATCGCTGACGCAGTGCACCTTGGCCACCGCCTGGCCGAGCTGCTCGAGAACCTCGGCGAGTTCGTCGGGCTCGGTGAGCTCGGTCCAGTCCAGATCGGCCTCATACGGGGAGAGCTCGCTGACGACGAACCCGACGCCGTCGATGTCGGTGTAACCGAGCAGCGGGTCGGCGTGCGCCTGGAGCGCCCGCTGTGACACCGCGGTGCGGTGGCCCTGGTGGGTGAAGTAGTTGTGGACGTCGTCGTCGTCGACCACCCGGCTGGGGGCCGGCACGTTGCCTTGTTTCATCGACAGCACCACGTCGTTGTCCAGGGCCTGGTTGAATCCCTCGATCAAGACGGTGTACGACGGCAGGCCGGCGCTGCCGATACCGAAGCCGGTCTTGGTGATGACGTCCTTGACGTCGTAGGCGATTCCACGGAAGCGCTGGGTCTGCGGGATCGTCTCGAGGTAGCGCTGGAACGCCGCCTCCACCGTCGCCCGCTCGTCCGCGTCCAGGCGGCCCACCCCCGGCAGGTCGCGGAAACGACGGTCCCACTCGTCGACGACGGTGATGCGGTCGAGCATCTCGGCCCGCGTGGACAACCGGGCAAACTGCAACGCCGACAAGACCGCTCCGCGCGCCGTGTTGAGGTTCAGAGCGAACGACGCATCGTCGTCGACGTCGACGAAGTGCCGGACCTGTCGCAGGTAAGCCCTGGTGAACACTTCGATCAGCGCGCTGATCTCCTTGTCCGACAACGCCTTCTGCCAGCACATCAACGCGACGCTGGCGGCGAACCGTTGCAGGTCCCAGGTGAAATGCCCGACGTAGGCCTCGTCGAAGTCGTTGACGTCGAAGATCAGCACGCCCGAGCCGTCCATGTAGGTGCCGAAATTTTCGGCGTGCAGGTCGCCCTGGATCCATACCCGCGCTGTGCGTTCGTCAGCCCAGCGGTCCTCGCGCTGCGCGACATCGGCGTAGAACACGCAGGCACTACCGCGGTAGAACGCGAACGGATCAGCCGCCATCTTCCGGAACTTGGTGCGGAACGCGTTCGGATCAGCCGCCATCAGGTCGGAAAAGGCGTCGACGAGCGTCTCGACGATGAATGCTTCGCGCTCGTCGCCTGCCGTGGGGTGTTCGCTCATGATCGGTCCTCTCTGCCGCCGGGACGACGTCGCAGACGTTCCCGCCTCGTGATCATTGCAACCTCCGACGATGCATGAGAAACGCCGAATGGGGTATTTCGACGTGACTGGGCCGGCGCACTGTCACCGGTCCGCATCGACGACTGAAACGAAGGTGCAGCATGGCCGACATCATCGAACTCGTCTATGCCGACCACGACTGGCTGCGCCGCCAGTTCTTCCGCCTCGACGACGCGAAGACCAGCGAGGAACTGGCGGCGATCTGGGCTCAGCTGAGCACCCGTCTCGACGCACACGCCGACGCCGAGGAGACCGTGTTCTACCCCGCCCTGCTCAAACATGGCGGCAAGGACGATCCGGGTAATCCCGAGGGTGATCCGAAGGACGAGACCGAGGACGCCATCACCGACCACAATGCCATCCGTGATGCCGTGCGCCGGTCCCGCGAGTGCAAGGCCGGCAGCACGGAATGGTTCGACGCCGTCGTCGAGGCGCGTAAAGAGAACGGTGAGCATCTCGACGAAGAGGAACGTGAGGCGTTACCGGATTTCATCAAGAGCGCGTCACTGGAGCTGCGCCACGAGTTGGGAATGCAGTGGCTGCAGTTCTACGCCCGGCATGATTCCACCGAGGGCATCGACAACGCCGACAAGGACGCCGAGGAGTATCTCGACGAGCACGGCGCCTAGGCCGTGTGATCAGCGCCGAATTTGCTTGCCAGAGCGGCCCTGCCGGCCTCGAGGCGCGCAACGGGGATGCGGAACGGCGAGCAGGATACGTAGTCCAGCCCGGTGTTGTGGAAGAAGTGGATGGATTCCGGATCGCCGCCGTGCTCGCCGCAGATGCCGAGTTTGAGGGTGGGTTTGGTGTTTCGGCCTTCCATGGCTGCGATCGACACGAGCCGTCCCACCCCGTCGGCGTCCAAGGTCTCGAACGGCGAGATGGTGAAGACGCCCTTGTCGAGGTAGGCGGCGAATACGGTGGATTCGACGTCATCACGCGAGAATCCCCACGTCGTCTGCGTCAGGTCGTTGGTGCCGAAGGAGAAGAAGTCGGCGGCCTCGGCGATGCGGTGTGCGGTCAGCGCGGCACGCGGCAGTTCGATCATGGTGCCGATCGGGACCTGCAGCGAGACACCGCGTTCCGCAGACACAGCGGCCAGGATGTGTTCGGTTTCGTCGCGGACCAGATGTAATTCCATCACCGACCCGACCAGCGGGACCATGATCTCGATGCGTGGATCCTTACCGGCGGCGATCTGATCGGCGGCGGCCTCGGCGACCGCACGCACCTGCAGCGCGAACAGACCAGGGGTCAGCAGGCCGAGGCGGACTCCGCGGAGCCCGAGCATCGGATTTGATTCGTGCAGGCGCTCCACCGCGGCGAGCAGCTTGCGGTCGCTGTCGCGCTGTTCGCCTGTCTCGCCTCGGGCATCGGCGAGCGCAACCCGCACGGCGAGTTCGGTGCGGTCGGGCAGGAATTCGTGCAGTGGCGGATCGAGCAGCCTTATCGTGACGGGGAGGCCGTCCATCGCGTCGAGCAGCTCCACGAAATCGTTGCGCTGCAAGGGCAACAGGGCGGCTTCGGCATCGTCACGCTCGGCGGCGGTGTCGGCCAGGATCACCCGCTCGATCAACGTGCGGCGATCACCGAGGAACATGTGCTCAGTCCGGCACAGCCCGATGCCCTGGGCGCCAAAGGATCTCGCCCGGAGCGCGTCGGCGGCCGTGTCGGCATTAGCCCGGACCGCCAGGCGCCGCCGTTTGTCGGCGTGGGTCAGGATCCGGTCCACCGCGCTCACCAATGCACTGGTCTCATCGTCGGCACCGGCCAGGGCCGTCTCCAGCCCGGACTCGATGTAGGTTTCCACCGGCGACGGCACCACGGGCATCGCGCCGAGAAAGACCTCGCCGGTGGAGCCGTCGATGCTGATCTCGTCACCCTCGTTGATCACCACCGACCCGACCGTCACGTTCCGCTGCGCCGCGTCGACATCGAGGGCTTCCGCGCCGCACACACACGTCTTACCCATACCGCGGGCCACCACCGCGGCGTGTGAGGTCTTTCCGCCGCGGGCGGTCAGCACGCCTGCCGCCGCGATGATCCCCTCGAGATCGTCGGGATTGGTTTCCTTACGGATCAGCACCACTTCCTCACCGCGTTCGCTCCACGTACGCGCCGTGGCCGAGTCGAACACGGCGCGACCGACGGCGGCACCGGGCGAGGCCGCCATACCGGTGGTCAACGGCGTCCGGGACGCGGAGCGGTCGAACTGGGGGAACATCAGCAGCGCCAGCTGGCCGCCCTGGACGCGCAACAGTGCTTCGTCCATGGTGATGAGGTTCTCGTCGACGAGTTGTTCAGCGATCCGGAAAGCTGCTGCCGCGGTGCGCTTTCCGACCCGTGTCTGCAGCATCCACAGCTTGCCGCGCTCGATGGTGAACTCGATGTCACACAGATCCCGATAGTGCGTCTCCAGTTTCCGCATCACCTTCATGAGGCGCTTGTGCGAATCGGGATCCAGGTCGTGCAGGTCCTCCAAGGACAGCGTGTTGCGGATACCGGCCACGACGTCCTCACCCTGCGCGTTGGCCAGATAGTCGCCGTAGGCGCCGGGCCGACCCGTGGCCGGGTCACGGGTGAAGGCGACGCCGGTGCCACTGGTCTCGCCCAGGTTGCCGAACACCATGGTGCAGATGTTGACCGCGGTGCCCAGATGCTGCGGGATACGCTCGCGTCGCCGATACAACCGCGCCCGGTCGGTGTTCCAGGAGTCGAAGACCGCGCTGATGGCCATGTCGAGCTGCTCCCGCGGGTGCTGAGGGAAGTCCTGCCCGGAATGCTCGCGCACCAGATCCTTGAAATTGGTGACCAGTGCCCGCAGGTCATCGACGGTCAAGTCGACGTCGACGGATACCCCGCGGTCGGACTTCGCCTTGTCCAACGACTCGGAGAAGGTCTCGCCCGGCACACCCAGCACGGTCTTACCGAACATCTGGATGAGCCGGCGGTAAGAGTCCCAGGCGAAGCGTTCGTCGCCTGAGGTTTCGGCCAGACCCTTGACACTCGCATCGTTGAGACCGATGTTGAGGACCGTTTCCATCATGCCGGGCATCGAAAATTGTGCCCCGGAGCGGACACTCACCAGCAGTGGTTCATGCCGATCCCCGAGCCGGCGACCGATGGCGTCCTCCAGATGCCGCAGCGCCATGGTGACCTGCACCCGCAGTTCACCCGGCTCACTGCCGTGGGCCAGATACTCGCGACATGCCTCGGTGGTGATGGTGAACCCGGGCGGCACCGGAAGGCCGAGTTTGGTCATCTCCGCCAGGTTGGCCCCCTTGCCGCCCAGCAGATCTTTCTGGTCCTTGTCCCCCTCGGAGAAGTCGAACACGTACTTGGTCATCAGGCCCCCTTCGGACGATAAAGGGATTGCAGCACAATCGCGCGTCCGACGACCAGAGAACTGACAGCCATGGTTGCTGGGGCTTCAGTGTCTCGTCGTGCCAAGTGATTGACACTTCAAATGATGTGTCGTACGAATAAGACATGACAGTGACTGTGTCTCATTCGGCACCGCCGGTGTTCGAGCTGGCCACCGCGCGCACCTGGGCCAATCCGTGGCCGATGTACCGCGCACTGCGCGACCACGACCCGGTCCACCACGTGATCCCCGAGGACCGCCCCGAGCACGACTACTACGTGCTGTCCCGGCACGCCGACATCTTCACCGCCGCACGGGACCATGAGACGTTCTCCTCGGCCCAGGGCCTCACGGTCAACTACGGGGAGCTGGAACTCATTGGCCTGCAGGACAACCCGCCGATGGTCATGCAGGACCCACCGGTGCACACCCAGTTCCGCAAGCTGGTCTCGCGCGGCTTCACCCCGCGACAGGTCGAGGCCGTGGAGCCCAAGGTGCGAGCATTCGTCGTCGAGCGCATCGAGCGGTTGCGCGCCAACGGTGGCGGCGACATCGTCGCCGAACTGTTCAAACCGTTGCCGTCCATGGTGGTGGCCCACTACCTGGGCGTACCGGAGGAGGACCGCGACCAGTTCGACGGCTGGACCGAGGCCATCGTCGCCGCCAACACCGCCGAGGGCGGTATCGCCGGCGCGCTGGAAACCCTCGGAGACGGCCTGGGCCAGATGATGGCGTACTTCACCGCGCTGATCGAGCGCAGGCGGCGTGAGCCAGAAGATGACACCGTGTCGCATCTTGTGAGGGCCGGAATCGGCGCCGACGGCGACATCGCGGGTACCCTGTCGATCCTGGCCTTCACGTTCACCATGGTCACCGGCGGCAACGACACCACCACAGGCATGCTCGGTGGCGCGGTGCAACTGCTGCACCAGCGCCCCGACCAGCGACGAATCCTTGCCGAGAACCTCGATCTGATACCGGATTCCGTCGACGAGTTCCTGCGCCTGACGGCGCCGGCCCAAGCTCTGGGCCGCACCGTCACCCGCGATGTCGCGATCGGCGACACCACCATCCCCGAGGGCAGGCGGGTACTGTTCCTGTATGGGTCAGGTAACCGTGACGAGCGCCAATACGGCGATGACGCAGGCGAACTCGACGTGACTCGTTGCCCACGCAACATTCTGACGTTCAGCCACGGTGCCCATCACTGCCTCGGAGCCGCCGCGGCGCGCATGCAGTCCCGGGTCGCGTTGTCGGAGCTGATGGCCCGCTGCCCCGATTTTGAAGTCGACGAGTCCGGGATCGTCTGGGCCGGTGGCAGTTACGTGCGTCGCCCGCTGTCGGTTCCGTTCACGGTCAGATGATGGCGGGGAACAACTGGCTGGCCTCCAAACGCAGCGAGGTCGCCGTCGACCGGATCCTCGACGCGGCGGGTGAGCTGTTCGCCACGAAGTCCGCCGCGACAGTGGGGATGCACGATATCGCCCAGGCGGCAGGCTGGTCCCGCGCCACGCTGTACCGCTACTTCGAGAACCGCGACGCCCTGCACACCGCCTATGTGCACCGCGAGGCCTACGAAGTGCACCGCCAGATGGTGGAACGCCTCGAGGGCATCGACGATCCACGCGAAAAACTGGTCACCGGCTTCCTGACGTCACTGCACCTGGTGCGCAGCAGTCCCGCCCTGCAGTCATGGTTTTCGGTGGGCGAAGCGCCCATCGGCGCCGAGATCGCCGAACAGTCCGATGTCATCAAGGCGATGAGTGCCGCGTTCATCGTGTCCCTGGGGCCCGATGATCCCGACACCGTCGACCTCAAGGCGCGATGGTTGGTCCGGGTGCTGACATCGCTGCTGGTCTTCCCCGGCCGCGACGCCGACGACGAGCGCGCGATGGTCGAACAGTTCCTGGTCCCGACCCTCACGCCACCCAATAAGCTTGCGCCTTGACGGATTTGCGCGGAATCGCGTAGTCCTCGCGCAGTACCTTGGCAACGGCGCGGGTGGTGCGGTTGTCGCAAGCCACCCAACCGAAGTGATCCGACGCGTCGAACGCGGCGGCGGTGACCGCCTCCACCAGGGCCTGCCCGGCGTTCTTGCGATCGATCCACGTCACCTCATGGTCGCGCGCGACGGGAAGCTCACGGTCGTCGTCGTGGCCGGCCTCGAGGAACACCCGGGCCGGCGTGTCACCGATCGCGTCGAGCAGGGAGTTGATCGCAGGCAGCGAAGCCGCGTCGCCGACGATGACATAGCCGGCGGGATCCGGCTTCGGCAGCTCGAAGTTGCTGCCCAGCACCGTCACCTCGAGGACGTCGCCCGGTTCGGCGGCCGTCGCCCAACGGGTGGCCACGCCGTCGTGGATTGCGAAGTCGATGTCGACCGTGCCGGCACCCGCGTCCGGATTGACCAGGGTGTACCCCCGCTGGTGAGCCTTGTCGCCGTCGGGAAACCAGCCGCGAACCCACATGGTCGGGTGGATCGGACGCTCGCTGAGCAATGCGGCGCCGTCGAAATGCACACGCAGGTAGTGCGGGGTGACCTCGGTGCGCCCGGTGACCCTCAATTCATAGTCGCCACCGCGCCACAACTTCACCATGGCGCCGGTGAAGCCCCGTGACGGTTTCTGTTCGGCCATGCTGCCTGCCCTCCTCGGCTACTTAGGGCAGCATAACCTACCTTGCGATGGTGGTTATCAATCCCGGACCCGGGTGAACCGGTGCAGCAGCCAGGCCACCGGGATCGTGATCACCATGGTCACGATGAACAGCTGCAGCATGGAGCCGGTGTAGACGGGCTGGCGCAACACCTCGACCATCGCGATCTCCATCAGCACCAGATGCACCAGGAAGATCTCATACGAGATCTCCCCCAGCCATACCATCGGCCGACTCGCCAGCCATTTCACGTACCAACCGTGGTCACCGAGCGCCGGCGGCGCGATCACCAGTGCCGCGATGGCCGCGTAGAAGAACGACTTGACGATCGCCTCGCTGAGCCCCGTCGGAGACGTGGTCGGTTCGCCCGCGATCGGGGTGGCGGCGATGAAGAAGCTGATGACCGCCAGCGGTACCGCGACGAACCCGTAACAGCGCACACCCATCAACGACAACACCGAGAGCGCCATGCCGGCCAGGAACCACGCGAGGTAGGTGGGCAGCCACAGGCGGGCACCGTCGGGCAGCCAGTGCACGTTGTGCACGAGCGCCAGCCACAACGGCGTGATCGCCATCAGCAGCGCCAGCGTGGCGAGCAACAGCCCCGGGCGCCAGGCGCGCCGGCACACGATCACCAGCAGCAGATACGCCAACGCGGGCAGCACCACGTAGAACGAGACCTCGACGGCCAGGCTCCACATCTGCGTAAGACCCTGGTGCAGATAGGAATACAGGTAGTTGTCGGTGTAGAGCTGGGTGAGGGTGAGATTGCGGACCAGCCCCCACCAGGTGTGACCGGGATTGGGGCCCGCCGTGCGAAAATGGTAGACGAGGTAGGCCAGCAGCACCGTGACGACGTAGGCAGGCATGATGCGTCGGACCCGGTGCCATGCGTACCGACGCACCGAAGGGGCCGGCCCACCCGTCGCGGCGGCCTTCACCCACGGCCGGAACAACAGGAAGCCCGAGAGCGCGAAGAAGATCGGGACGCCGATCTCCATGCGCGAATAGACCAGGCCGATGTACCCGTGCACGTAATTGCCGGTGGTGTAGGAGGCGTGCGTCAACACCACCAGAATCGCTGCCACGGCACGCACCCCGGTGAGCGCGGCCACGCGTCCAGTGCCGGCGGAGACCTGCTCCAATCCGCCCTGGGCGTCCTGGTCCAACGACCGGGTCATTGCGGTCTACGCGACTTCGGCGACTTCTTGTAGGGCTTCTTGTCGTGCTTGCGGAACGAATCACCGTCGCGGCCGGTAAAACCACGATCAGGCGCAAGGTTGATCAGCACACCTTGAATGCGGGTCTTCTCAAGGCCTTTCAACGTCTCAGGGGACAACTTCTGCGGCAGTTCGACCAGCGAGAAGTCCTGCTTGATGGTGATGTGCCCGAAATCGCTGCGGTGCAGACCGCCCTCGTTGGCGATGGCACCCACGATCGCACCAGGCATCACCTTGTGCCGCTTGCCGACGTCGATGCGGTAGGTGGCAAAGCCCTCGCCCGGCTTGCGCATCGGCCGGTCCGGACGATCCGGCCGGTCCTCCCGGCGGCGGCGCTCCGACGGCGGCGGTTCCGGGGACATCAGGAATTCTTCACCGTTGCGCGTCTGCAGCGCCAACGCGGCGGCGATGTCGGCCATCGGAACGTCGCTTTCGCGTTCGTAGTCCTCGATCAGCCTTCGGAACATCTCGAATCCGGGGGCGCCAAGCGCGTCGCTGATGGAGTCGCGGAACTTGACGACGCGCTGGGCGTTGACATCCTCCACCGAGGGCAGTTCGGCCTCCACCAGCTTCTGCCGGGTGATCCGCTCGATCGACTTGAGCAGGTGCCGTTCCCGTGGCGATACGAAAAGCAGTGCAGCACCGGACCTTCCGGCCCGGCCCGTCCGGCCGATACGGTGCACGTAGGACTCGGCGTCATGGGGAATGTCGTAGTTCACCACGTGGGAGATGCGCTCCACATCGAGTCCGCGGGCTGCCACATCGGTGGCCACCAGGATGTCGATGCTGCCGTCCTTGAGCGACGAGATGGTGCGTTCGCGCTGCCCCTGGGCGATGTCACCGTTGATGGCAGCGGCGGAAAACCCTCGCGCCCGCAGCTTCTCGGCGACTTCCTCGGTGGCCTGCTTGGTGCGGACGAATACGATCATCGCCTCGAACGGCTCGACCTCCAGCACCCGGGTCAACGCGTCCATCTTGCGACGGCCGTCGACCAGGATGTAGCGCTGGCTGATGTTCTCCGCCGTCGCCGTCTTGGCCGCGACGGTGACCTCGACCGGGTCGTGCAGGTACTTGGCCGTGATCTTGCGGATGGCCGGCGGCATGGTGGCCGAGAACAACGCCACCTGCTTGTACTCGGGGGTGTCGGCCAGGATGCGCTCGACATCCTCGGCGAAACCCATCTGCAGCATCTCGTCGGCCTCGTCGAGGACGAGGTAGTCCAGATGCGACAGATCCAGGGTGCCGCGTTCGAGGTGATCGATGACGCGGCCCGGGGTGCCCACGACCACCTGCGCGCCGCGCCGCAGCCCGTTGAGTTGCACGGCGTAGGACGACCCGCCGTAGATGGGCAGCACCGTGATCTGCGGCAACCGGGCGCCGTAGCGGCTGAACGCCTCGGCGACCTGCAGCGCGAGCTCACGGGTGGGCGCCAGCACCAGCGCCTGCGTGGTCTTGCTGCTGACGTCGATCTTGGACAGGATCGGGATGGCGAACGCCGCGGTTTTACCGGTACCGGTCTGTGCGAGTCCGACGACATCTGAGCCGGCGAGCAAGGCCGGAATGGTGGCGGCCTGGATCGCCGACGGTGATTCGTAGCCGACGTCGTTGACGGCCTGCAGCACCGAAGGGTGAATCTGCAGGTCGGCGAACGTCATGTCGGGTGGTTCCGGGAGTGTCATCGGTAGGACAGTCTAGTGGGCGGGCAAATCGTCGCGCCCGCGTTGAGCGAGGACGCCCGTGACCTGTCCGCCGAGCAGCCGGTAGCCTGCCCGGTGTGTCCGCGCTGCTTCGAGGGGTGATCGCTTCGGCGGCGATGGCAGCGCTGCTCACGGGGTGCGGGTCGGGTGACTCGACGGTCGCCAAGACACCCACCCCGACGGCCCCGAGCCCGGGTCCGGCCACGCCGACGGCGGCGCCGCCTCCCCTGACCACCACCCCGTCACCATCCGGCCCGGTCGACCCGTGCGCGGTCAACCTGACCGCCCCCGCGGTCGCCAAGGCCATCTCCGAACTCCCGCGTGATCCGCGTAGCAAGCAGGCCTGGAGTACCGAGCCGATCGCAGGCAACTACAACGAGTGCGCACCGCTGTCGGCCGTCATCGTCAAGGCCAACACGAACGGCGAGAACCCCAACACCCGCGCGGTGTTGTTCCACCTGGGCAAGTTCATCCCCACCGGCGTACCGGACACTTTTGGCTTCAACGGTATCGACACCACCCAGAGCACCGGCGACACCGTCGCGCTGCAGTATTCGGCGGGTATCGCGGGGCTCAACAGCATCGTGCGATTCCGCTGGAACGGCAGCGCTGTGGAGCTGATCGGCAACACCTGACACCGCCGCCGTCATGTCGGCGGCAGGCCCTACAGTGGCTGCTGTGTTCGTCTCCGACGACCAGGTGATCTACAGCGCCTCTGATCTCGCGGCGGCCGCCAACTGCGAGTACGCGCTGCTGCGCCGGTTCGACGCCAAGCTGGGCCGCGGTGAACCCGTCGACCTGGCCGAGGACGACATGCTGATCCGGACCGCCGAGCTGGGCACCGAACACGAACGGCGTACCCTCGACCGTTTCGTCGCGCAGCACGGTGACGACGTGGTGGTCATCCCCGGTGCGGCGTATTCGGTGCCGGCGCTGCGCCGCGCCGCGCAGGCCACCGCCGAGGCATTCGAGCGGCGCCCCGCCGTCGTCTACCAGGCGGCCATCTTCGACGGCCGGTTCGCCGGGTTCGCCGACTTCGTGATCCGCGACGGAGACGGGCCCGAGGCGCCGTACCGCGTCGTCGACACCAAACTGGCGCGCCACGCCAAGGTCACCGCTCTGCTGCAGATCGCCGCGTACGCCGATGCCCTGCGTGCCGCGGGTGTGCACGTCGCCCCCATCGCCCAACTGGTGCTCGGTGACACCCAGACCGTGGAGTACCCGGTCGTTGACCTCATACCGGTGTACCGCAAGCAGCGTGAACAGCTGCAGAACCTGCTCGACACCCATGTGGCCTCGGGCGCTCCCGCGGACTGGCGCGATCACTCGATCGCCGCGTGCATGCGCTGCGAGTACTGCGTCCCGCACCTCGTCGCCGACGACGATGTGCTCTTGGTCGCCGGTTTGCGGGGCAGCCAGCGGGCCAGCCTGCTCGACGGCGGCATCGAGACGGTGGCGGCCCTCGCCGGGTCCGGCGGCGACATCGACGGTGTGCCGGCCAGCACACTGAGCGGTGTGCGCGCCCAGGCCCGGCTGCAGGTCGCCCAGCGTGACAGCGGCACGCCGCAGTACGAGATCGCCGACCCCGACGCGTTGGGCGCGCTGCCCGCCAAGAACCCCGGCGACCTGTTCTTCGATTTCGAGGGTGACCCGCTGTGGACCGATGACGGCATCACGTGGGGCCTGGAGTACATGTGGGGTGTCCTGGACGCCAAGGACCGGTTCAGTCCGCTGTGGGCGCAGGACCGTCGCACCGAGCGCAAGGCGTTCCTCGATTTCCTCGCCATGGTTCGTAAACGGCGGAAACGCTATCCCGACATGCACATCTATCATTACGCAGCATACGAGCGAACGACGTTGTTGCGCTTGGCCGCCCGCTACGGCGTCGGCGAGGACGAGGTCGACGACCTGCTCCGCGCCGATGTACTGGTGGACCTGTTCCCCATCGTCCGGGGCGGCTTGCGGGTGGGCGCGCAGTCCTACTCGCTCAAGATGCTCGAACCGCTGTACATGGGATCGGAACTGCGCTCCGGAGAGGTCACCAACGCCGCCTCCTCGATCACGGAGTACGAACGTTATCGCGCGCTGCTCGACGAGGGCCGCACTGACGAAGCCGCCGGGGTGCTCAAGGAGATCACCGACTACAACGAGTACGACTGCCGGTCGACCCGGCGGTTGCGGGACTGGTTGCTGCTGCGGGCTTTCGAATGCGGGGTTACGCATCTGACCCGGCCACCGGCCGCCGGCGATCCGCTACCGCCTGAGGATGACGTCGCCCGTGCGCTGGGTGGCTTCGCCGGTGACGGGTTCGGCAACACGCGCACGCCCGAGCAGACTGCGGCAGCATTGCTGGCCGCCGCCAGGGGTTACTACCAGCGTGAGCGGAAACCCTACTGGTGGAGTCACTTCCAGCGACTGAGCCATCCCGTCGACGAGTGGGGCGACACCTCGGGGGTCTTCCAGGTGGAGCGCGCGGCCGTCGAGGTCGACTGGCATCTGCCGCCGCGGGCCCGCAAACCACGAAGGCACGTGCGGCTCACCGGCGTGCTGCTCGGCGGGACGCTGGACTCCAGGCCACAGGTGCTCTACGACCGCCCCGCCCCGGCCGGTCTCGACGACGAACATCCCGACCGGCGTGCCGCGGGCGGTGCCGAAGTGCTCGAGGCCGACGGCGCCGACGGGGTGCCTGTCGAGCTGCTGATCTGTGAGTTACAGCCCGACGCGGGCCCGTTCAGCCACCTGCCGATGGCACTGACACCGGCAAAACCCATCCGTACCAAGAAGATCGAGGAATCCATCGAGGCCGTGGCGGCCGAGGCCGCGAGCACGGTGGCCGAGAACCCGCCGCGGCTGCCCCACAACGCGGTGGTGGACATCCTGTGCCGACGACCGCCGCGCACACTCAGCGGGGGTCCGCTGCCGCGTGTCGGCATGGCTTCGACCGACTCCGAGGTCACCGCGATCACCACCGCCGCACTGGATCTCGACCACTCCTACCTGGCGGTGCACGGCCCGCCAGGAACCGGCAAGACGTTCACCGCCGCCCGGGTGATCGCAGCCCTGGTCAACCGGCACGGTTGGAAGGTGGGCGTGGTGGCGCAGTCCCACGCCGTCGTGGCGCATCTGCTCGACGAGATCGTGGGTGCCGGCGTGGACCCCGCGGCGGTGGCCAAGAAACCCGGCCGCGACGGGCTGTCCGCGGGCCGCTTCCAGCAGATTCCCGACGATCAGTACGCCGCGTTCCTGGATCGCGCCGGCGGCTGCGTGCTCGGCGGCACCGCGTGGGATTTCGCCAACGACAGCCGGATCCCCACGCAGAGCCTGAACCTGCTGGCCATCGACGAGGCGGGGCAGTTCTCGTTGGGCAACACCATCGCGGTTGCGCGTGCCGCCCAGAACATGCTGCTGCTGGGCGACCCGCAGCAGCTCGGCCAGGTCTCGACGGGCAGCCACCCCGAGCCGGTCGACCATTCCGCGCTGGGCTGGCTGATGTCGGGCCACGATGTCCTACCCGCCGAGTTCGGCTACTTCCTGGAGCGCACCCACCGGATGCATCCCGACGTGTGCCGGGTGGTGTCGGCGCTGTCCTACGACAACCGACTGCTGCCGCACCCCAAGACGGCGGCCCGCTCGATCGCCGGTTTCGAGCCGGGCGTGCACACCGTGCTGGTCGACCATCGCGACAACGCGACGTCCAGTGTCGAAGAGGCACAAGCCATCACCGCGGCGGTGGCGTCGCTGCTGGGCGCACCGTGGACCACCGAAGACGGCACCCGCGACCTCGCCGAGGAGGACGTGCTGATCGTCGCTCCCTACAACGCGCAGGTGCTGACGGTGCGCGCCCACCTGGAAGCGGCGGGCCTGACGGGCGTGCCGGTGGGCACCGTCGACAAGCTGCAGGGCAGGCAGGCGCCGGTGGTGTTCGTGTCGATGACGGCATCGGCGCTCGATGACATTCCGCGCGGAATGCCGTTCCTGCTCAACCGGAATCGGCTCAACGTCGCCATCAGCCGAGCGCAGTGCCTGGCCGTCGTGGTGCGCTCCCCCCGGCTGACCGACTACTTGCCCAATACCCCGGCGGGCCTGGTGGATCTCGGTGCGTTCCTGTCGGTTTCGCCCGGCTGAGCACTATTCCCAGGACGGCTGTGCATGCCGTCCGCGGCTGTCGCCGTCGTCGGGATCCTCGCGGTAATGCCGGGCGCGGCGTGGCGACTGCCCATTGGAGGACACGTGACTCCCGCCATCTCCATCGTCATCGTCGTCGTCGGGTTGGCTGTGCCGCGACGGACGCCCGTCGATCCCCGGGTGCACGCCGTGCCGCGGTTGGTCGTACGCGCCGTTGTTGGAGGTGAGGAAGTCAGCGAAACTGTCCGACAGACTGTCGATCTCATCTGCGATCCGCTGGAAACCGTTGGTCAGGTGCGCGTAGGTGTCCGGTTCCGGCTCCGGCTGCTCAGGCGGCACCGGCTGGAACTTCTCTTCGTCGTCGACGTGGAAGCCGTTGTGCGCGAATCCGATCGGTTCCGGCGGATCGGGATTCAGGATGTCGTCGAGCGGGCGATAGTCCTCGAGCAGTGAATGCCAGGACTCCACCGGCGCGCTGTGCCACACCTCCGCGGGCGCTTGCTGCGGGTGCCCCACACGGATGGCCAACGGCGCGGTGTCGGTGTCGTCGGCCATGGTCTCGTCGGCGCCCGGGTAGGCCGAGAGATCATCGTCGACCTCGACCTGCTGGTCGCCGTACACGGGGCCCGTCTCGCCGGCGTAGAACGCCGACGGTTCGGGCTCTCGCTCCACGGTGAACTCGACGTAGTCGTCGTCGTCGAAATCAGCGTCACCGAACCGCGGGTGCCTGCGGTGCCGGTCCTGCCGGTAGTGGTCCGGCGCGGGGGCGAATTCGGGCACGATCGCCAGCACCTCGGTGTCGTCCTCGCGCGGGTCGGGCCGGACCGGGGCGGGCTTGGCACCGGCAGATTTGGTAGATCCGACCATGAACAGGGCAGCGACCACCCCGAGCAGGCACACGAAGGCGGGCAGCAGCATCGACTGCGACAACGCCACCGAGAACGGCTCGCGCAGGAAGTCCGGCAGTTGCGACTGCGTGCCGCCTTGCGGCTGGGCCTGCCCGCCGGGCATCGCAGCGGCGATCCGGGACGACATGAACGCCGCGATGCCGGCACCACCCAGCGCCGAACCCACCTGCCTGGTGGCGTTGTAGGCACCGGAGCCGGCACCGGCCACATCGGCGGCCAGATTGCGCGTCGCGGTGGCCGCCAGCGGTGACCAGATGAACGCCATCCCCAGTCCCATTGCAGTGAACGCGATGAGCAGCCGCCAGATCGGTGTGGTCGGTGTCATCTCCACCGCCAACCAGGTCAGTGAGATCGCCAGGACGGAGAAGCCGAATCCGATCACCAGCGTCGGATGCATCCGGTCGACCAGCCGGCCCACGAACGGCGCCATCACGCCGGTGGCGACGGCCATCGGTGCCGTCAGCAACGCCGACTCCGTGGGCGTCAGGCCGCAGACCACCTGTGCGTAGAACATGACCGGCACGATCATCGCGGTGACCGTGAAACCGATCACTGCCACACCGATGTTGGACATGCTGTAGTTGCGGTCCCTGAAGATGCGCAGCGGTATCAGCGGTTCGCGTTTGTTGACGGCCTGCCAACCGACGAACACCCCCATGAGGATCACGCCGGCGGCGACCGTCACCCAGATCCACGCCGACCAGTGGTTGTCCTCGCCCTCCTGTAATCCGAAGACGATCAGGAACATCGCCACACCGGACAGCAGGATGCCCGGGATATCGAACCGGTGTGACGTGGTGGGGAGCGCCGGCACCAGCCACACGGCCAGCGCCAGGCCGATGATGCCGATCGGGACGTTGACGAAGAAGATCCACTGCCAGCCGAGGTGATCGACCAGTAGGCCGCCGGCCAGTGGACCGACCAGCGTCGCGACACCGGCCGTGGCGCCCCACACGCTCATCGCCACACCGCGCCGTTCGGCGGGGAACGTCCTGGTGATCGTCGACAACGTCTGCGGTGTGAGCAGTGCCGCGCCGATGCCCTGTACGACGCGGGCCGCCACCAGCATTCCGATCGAGCCGGCCAGACCGCACCACATCGAGGCTGCGGTGAAGATGAAGAGGCCGATGACATAGAGGTTCTTCGGCCCGAACTGGTCACCGAGGCGTCCGGCCACCAACAGCGGCACCGCGTAGGCCAGCAGGTAGGCGCTGGTCACCCACAGGACCGTGTCGTAGTCGGTGCCGAGCTTCTCCATGATGCTCGGGTTGGCGACGGCGACGATGGTCGAGTCGACCAGGATCATGAAGAACCCGACGAGCATGGCCCACAACGCGTTCCACGGGTTGCTGGTCGCGGTGTTCCGCATCATGACGGTCATACCGCCACCTCGCGTTGGGGATCGTCGGCGCGACGCCAGTCCACCTCGCCTGACTCCATCGCGTCGGCGAACCCGCGCAACCAGTCGAGTTTGGAGCGGGTGGTCACGAGGAGATAGTCCAGTGCCGTCCACGACGTCGCGGTGGCCGCCGATCGTGCCGAGTCGAGTTCGGCGACGTCGACCTCCAACGCGCGGACCCGGCTGCGCAACGCGCTCACCGCCGTGTCCCGGTCGAGGTGGTGGAGTTCGGCCAGTCCTGCGACGAACCGCGGGAACTCGTTGACCGGCGTGGCGACCAGATCCCGCACCCGGTCGGTCAGTGCGCCGATACCGGCGGCGGTGATCTCGAACGTGGTGCGCTCTGGACGGTTACCGGCCCGGCCCGTGGCGGTCTGCCGGATCAGGTGATCCTCGGCCAGGCGGTACACGGTGCGGTAGAGCGAGCCGGGTCGCACCTTGACGATGCGGTCATCACGGCGCGTCACCAGCGTCTGGAACATCTCGTAGCCGTGCATCGGCCGTTCGCGCAGCAATGCCAGCACCGAGACGCCCAGTGGAGTGAGTTGGTAACCCACGCGGCGGTCTCCTGTTCGGCAGGTAGTCGATTCTGTCCCCCAGGACTATTCCATCCGGAGTAATCCGGGGCACGATACGGACTGCCCACCCGCCAGACAAGCCGGTTACCGGGCGTGCGATCCGCTCAGGCCGGCTCGGCGACGACGGCCCGATCAGACAGCTCGGCATCGTGCGCGGGAGTCTTCACAGTCAACAGCGCCAGCAGTGCGACGACCACGCTGATCGTCATCACCAGCGCCAACGCCGGTTCCCCGTTGCCCATCGCGCCCACCAGCGGAGCCACCGCGGCGCCGAGCCCGAACTGAGCCGCACCGAGCAGGGCGGCAGCAGTGCCCGCGGCATCGGGGTGCCGGGACAACGCGACGGCCGGCGCGTTGGGGATGACCAGACCCATGGCACCGAGGATGGTCCACACCGGTATCAGGAATCCGGCCAGGCCGCCGGTGTGCGTCGTGGTCAGTGCGACGAACACCATGCCGGTGACGGCGGCCACGGACAGCGCCGCCACGACGATGCGCTGCGGGGAGAACCGTTTCAGCAGGACGACGTTGAACTGGGTGGCCGCGATCAGTGCGATCGCACCGGCGCCGAACACCACCGCGAACATCTGCTGGTCGAGTCCGTGGCGCTCCTGCAGGACATAGGGCGCCCCGGCGATGTAGGCGAACAGCCCGGCCATCCCCAGGGCACCGACGAGGACCAGCACGACGAACCGCGCATCGCGCAGCAGTTCGCCGTAGGTCGCGATGATGCCGCGCACCTGCAGCGGACGGCGATGCTCGGGTGGCAGCGTCTCGGGCAGCGCCAGCGCGGCCAGCAGCAGCAGGCCTCCGGCGAGCACCACGAGCGCCGCGAAAACCCAGTGCCAGGAGCCGTGCAGCAGGATGACGGCGCCCAGCGACGGCGCGAGCACCGGGGCAACACCGAGGACGAGCATGAGTCGCGACATCATGGTCGCGGCCGCGGTGTCGGAGAACAGGTCGCCCACCACCGCGATGGCGACCACCATCGCCGCGGCCGCACCCATCCCCTGCAGCCCACGGGCCACGCCCAGCACGGCGATGTTGCCGGCCACCAGGCACAGCAGCGAGGCCAGCATGTGCAGGACGATGCCGGCCATCAACGGCCGGCGGCGGCCCAGCGAATCCGACAGCGGGCCGACGATGAGCTGGCCGAGCGCCAGCCCCGCGAGCGTCCCGGTGAGGGTCAGCTGCGCCACCGACGACGGCACGGAGAGCTCGTCGCCGATGCTGGGCAGGGCGGGCAGGTACATGTCGATGGTGAGCGGACCCAGCGCCACCAGAGCGCCGAGTACCAGGACCATCCGAACCTGGCTGGGTGTTGCCGGGGATACAGGAGCCATGACGAGGACTAGCGTATCGGCGTTTTGAATTCTTCCCGACGGTCGAGACCGTGACCGCCATCACGGTCGGGCACTGGTCGGTGGCCGTCGTTCGTTGTGTTTTCGCTAGCCTTGTGGCACGCCGTTCTCGCAGAGAGGCATCAGAATGTTTGCCCGCAAAGCCAAGACCAATCCCGCGAATCTTCCCGCGAAGATCGACGAGGACCCCAGCGCGGGGGCGCGCATCCTGTCGCAGCTGATCGAATCGAGTTCGCGGGTACAGGCGCCGGCGATCCGCGCCTATGTCGACCGGCTCCGCCGCGCCAATCCGGACGCCACGCCGGCCGTGATCATCGCCAAGCTCGAGAGGCATTACGTGGCGGCGGTGATGGCCAGCGGCGCCGCGGTGGGCTCCGCCGCGTTGTTCCCCGGTATCGGCACGCTGGCCGCGATGTCAGCGGTGGCAGGCGAAACGGTGGTGTTCCTCGAGGCCACCACGGTGTTCGTGCTCGCCGTTGCGGAGGTGTACGGG
>CAMFLL010000099.1 GCA_945957405.1 uncultured Mycolicibacterium sp.
GGTGAACACCGCCTACACCGACTGGGTGCGGAACGAGGACGGCACCTACAGCCGATCCTTGGACGAGTTCGGCACGCCAACATTGTTCGGCACCTCGACGATGACACGCGAGGAGCGTGCAGTAGCGGTCGGAGACTTCATCTCACTGCTCGGCGCTGGTGTCGGTGACGAGATGACCGACGTTCTGCTGCGCACCAAAGCGCGGTTGTCGGAGGAACTCGGGATCGACCTGACGAGCGAGCAGGATGCGGCGCTGACCCGAGCGTTGACCGCACCCGGGACTCGGATCCGTGACATCAGTCATCAGGCCGGCGCCGGCGTGTCCCAGACGCTGACTCGCGTGGAGGCCGAACTGCCACAGGGCCCCGGCCCGTTGACGCAGAACCAGCTGGCCGACATTCAGCGCAGTGCCGGCGCCACCCTTGCCGACGTCCGCCACGATGTCGTCGAGGCATCGACCACAGTGAAGGCGGCTGTCGACGAGGTGCGCGGCGGCCTCGAGGGTGGCAGCACCACCAGGACAACCTCGGTCAGCGCAGCGAAAGACAAGGCATCGACGTCGAGTGCCGCGCGGAAGGCGGCCGTCAAGGATTCGGTGTCCAAGGTCAACAGCGGTCTGAAGAAGGCCGGCGACGACGCGAAGAAGGCTGTGAACAAGACTGTGGACAAGGTGAAGAAGTCCCTGGCGCCCAAGAAGGAGTCGTCGGACGACGATTGAGAGCCGTCCCGCCGAAAGGCCCTGCCGCAGTAGCGGCAGGGCCTTTTGCGTGGGTGGGTCCTTCGAGTGCTGCACCGCGGCTCCGGCCTGACATGACCTGCTCGCCGGTATGGGAGTGATAGCGTTCCGCGCACCACACGGGAGGGACCATGGACAGATCCGTTGACCAGGTGCGCGCCGACTATGACGCCGTGCCATACGATTCGCACCCCTTTCCGCAGACCGCGCCCGGCCATATGGCGGCGGTCGCTCACCTGTTTGGGCTGTCCACACCGAAGGTGTCCACGGCGAGGGTCCTCGAGATCGGTTGCTCGGCCGGCGGCAATCTGATTCCCTTCGCCGCACACCATCCGCTGGCCCGGGTGACCGGTATCGACCTATCGCAGGTGCAGATCGAAAAAGGCCGCCAGCACGTCAAGGCGCTGGGACTGCACAATGTGGAGTTGCGGCGGGCAGATATAGCCAACATGGATCTGTCGACACTCGGCCAGTTCGATTTCATCATCTGCCATGGCGTCTACAGCTGGGTCCCCGAAACCGTGCAAGACGGCATACTTTCAGCCTTTCAGCAGCTGTTGTCGGACGATGGAATTGCTCACGTCAGCTACAACGTCTATCCCGGGTGGAAAGCCAAGGAGATAGTGCGGGACGCCATGTTGTTGCGCGGCGGGGATCAGGCGACGCCTGCTGAGAAGCTCAGCTATGCCCGCGGAATGATCGACTTCATGGAGCAGGTGGCGCCGGAAGACAGCGTCATCGGGAAGGCGCTCGCCGACTTTCGGTCGCAGTCCATCAACTTCAAGGATTACTACGTACTCCATGAGTACCTCGAGTCCTTCAATGCGCCGTGCTACTTCCTCAAAATGGTCAGTAAGGCCAACGACAAGCACCTGTCCTACCTGGCCGATGTCGAACCCCGCTCGATGTTCGCGGTCAACTACGGAAGCAAGATTGCCGAACCCCTGCTCAAAGAGTGCGGGCACAGTCAGACCCTAGTGGAGCAATACCTGGATTTCTTCAACAACCGCACGTTCCGCCAGTCGCTCTTCGTTCGATCCGGACGTGCGCAGCAGATTCGGTATCAACTGGATCGAGATCGGCAGCGGGACTTCCATTTTGCCGCTTGGTTACCTCGTCACGACAACGCTGCGGGCTTGGACGAGTCCGAGCAGACCTATGGCGATCAGACTACTTCGATAGTCACGAGCGAGCCGGTGGTGAAGGCGGCGCTTGACACTTTGAACTTCCGTTGGCCGGCCACGATCTCGAGGCCGGAGCTGGATGGATCGGTGGCGGCGGCGATGGCTGCAGCCGGCTTTGCGCTGCCTGACAACCACAATGCCAGGGTTGACGATCTCCTCGAGCACTTGATCATGATCGGCCAGATTCGCTTTCGACTGGAGCCTGTTCGCCTCCAGGCAATTTCGACCACGCTCAGACTCGAGGACGCTGCCCGTGTCATGCCTGAACTCGGTCGCCCCGAGGAGGCGTACACCTTCAACGCCTGGCACGAGGAGTTGCAGCTGTCGCCGGTGGACCGATTCCTGGTTCCACTTCTCGACGGGACTCACAGCCGCGACGATCTGGTGGACGCCATTGTCGTGCTGGCGCGGCAGGACGTCATCCGGTACGAGCGGGACGGCAGGAGAATCACCGATGGGGCGGAGCTGCGCAACGCGGTCGCTGAGGAGGTCGATGGACTGCCTCACCGGCTGGTCGCAATGAAACTTCTTTGTGCTCAGTAGCTTTCGTGCTGACGATTGGCCTCAGGCGCAGAGCTGACCGATCTTGACGTTGCCTTCATCGGCGCTGCGCAGGCGGGCAACCTGGTCGGGGTCGTTGTCGAGTGCGCCAGCCGTAGCCGCGGCCCCGATGTCCATCAAGGTGTTCGCGAATCCGCGAACCGCGTTCCCGAGCTCTGTCGGTGTCGCCGGGTCCAGCCGTGCCAGGAGATATTGACCTCCGTCGTACAACGAGATCCGAGCATTCGCCGCCACCGCCAGTGTGCCTGTCACGTCTTCCGGGCCTCCGGGCACCGCGACGTTGGTATTGCGCGACACTCCTCGGCGGACCAGGTCGAAGGCCCCGCACACCTTCGCCTTCGCATCTGATCGCTGGGAATCGCTGTACGTGGGTGCTGAGCCTGCGCTGCCCGACATGGTCCGGAAGAGCGCCCAACCGGACAGCGCGACCGCGACCAGAGCGAGAGCCACAGCGATCATCGGGAGGAGCGGCCGCGTCCTTGGCGAGGGCACATTGGGCTTCGGTGCGGGCGGGTTGGTCTTGGGTGGCGACGCGGTGGGCTCTGGCGCCGGAATTTTGCGTCGAGTGCCAGAAGCTAGCTGGTCCGAGGGTCGCCGGTTTGGATCTCGTGTCTCTGGCATGGACGGAATATTAGCCAGCTTTGGCCCTCACGTGCAGTTATTGCCGCTAGATGCTTGCGAGCGCAAATATTTTGCCCAGCAAACCTTAGAATTTCTTATTGCCGCGTCAAATAGTTGCTACTGTGCGTGCGAGCGAGATAGACCAGTACCAGCGCAACCTGAGGGGGCTTGCGCAGAGGGGGCACGGCAAATGATTGATCCGGAGTTCGTTGGTGCGCGGAAGTCGAAGCCCAGTCATAGGGCAGAGTCCACCAAAATCAAGAACAAATTTGCCAAAACGGTTGCTGGTGGGGCCCTGCTGAGTGCTGCCGTCGCCTCGGCGGCGATTGCCGCAGGTACGGCCACGGGGTTCAGCAGTGGGACCGCTGCAGCAGCACCGACATCGACATGTGTCGGTCCTGCCGTGTTGTGCGACCCGATCGCGAGCGGCAAGGGACTCGCCAGCGGACTCTCGGTCGACCCGAGCGCGCTGCTCGTGGGCACGGGTGTCAACTTTCCGAACCTGGCCACGCCGGGGGGTGCGCCCCGGCTCATCGGCCCCGGCGGCCTTCTGATCGGCAACGGGCTCGATGCGCTCGAAATCAACCCTGATTGCGAGTCCAACTGCCAGGGCGGCAACGGCGGTCTGCTGTTCGGCAGCGGCGGCGCCGGTGCCAACGGTGGCGCGGGTGGTAGCGCCGGCCTGTTCGGTAACGGTGGTGCCGGTGGCGGAGGCATCGCGACATATGCCGACGGTGCCGGTGGTGCTGGCGGCAACGCGGGCCTGTTCGGCAATGGCGGGGCCGGTGGTGTCGGCTACTCGTACGACGAGACTTCCGCAGGTGTGGCGGCCTCGCAGGTGACTGGGGGTAAGGGCGGAGCCGGCGGTGCGGGCGGAACCTTCTTCGGTAGTGGCGGCGCTGGCGGTCTCGGCGGTAACGCCGACACCATCACTAAAGATGCCACGGGTGGAGCTGGTGGTAACGGCGGTAAGAGCGGTCTCTTCGGCAGGGGTGGTGCAGCAGGCGCTGGCGGCGACGCCACATCTGTCGGCCTGTTGACCGAAGGCAAGGCCACGCAGGCCACCACAACTGGCAACTGCGGGACGTCCAGTTCCTGCGGTGAGTACAACGGCAACTTCGGGATCAGTTACTCAAAGGTCACGACAACCACTCCGTCGACGACGGTTGCGGGAAAGGCGGTCGGCGGCGCCGGTGGCACCGGTGGTGCCAGTGGTCTGTTCGGCGCGGGTGGCGCGGGCGGAGCGGGCGGCGCGGCGCAAACGGCATCCGGTATCAATGGCGCATTCGGCGGTGCAGGGGGTGGCGGCGGCGCCGGCGGCAGTCTGTTCGGCGGCGGTGGAGTAGGCGGCGCCGGCGGCAGCGCCGAGAACGTCGGTGGTCCCACTCAAACCGTCGTGTCCTACGCAACGACCAGGTCAAATGGGAGTTCGACAAGCAACCCTGCAAAGAACGCGCCGCTGGGATCAGGCAGTGAAACAACCAGTGGATTCGCTGCCGGGCCGGCTACCGGCGGACTCGGCGGTGGCGGGGGCGCTGCAGGTTTGTTCGGTAACGGTGGTGGCGGCGGTACCGGTGGTGCCGCCTCCACAGAGTCTTTGACGGCTGGCGTCGCAGGAATCGGCGGTGGCGGTGGCGCGGGTGGCGCCGGCGGTCCACTCGCAGGTAACGGCGGAGCCGGCGGCGCAGGCGGGGCGGGTTACGGTCCGCTGCTCGGCAAGGGCGGTGGCGGCGGCGCCGGCGGCAACACCGGCTTCTTGGGCTTCGGTGGCGCGGGCGGCGCCGGTGGCGCCGGTACTGCTGATGCAACGGGCGCGACGACCGTCCCCGTAACAGTCACCCTGCCCTTCGTAGGGAAGGTCACGATTCCGTTGCCCGGTACCGGCGGACTCGGCGTCGGCACCGGTGGTGCGGGCGGCGCCGGTGGCTCCGGTCAGCTGTTCGGTGGTCAGGGTGGTGCCGGTGGCCTCGGAACCGGAACCCTGACCGGCACGGGCGGCAACGGCGCGAGTGGTGGCGCCGGCACGCTGTTCGGCGGTAAGGGCGGCGCAGGCGGTACCGGTAATGGAACCGGTAGCGGCGAGGCCGAAGGCAGCCTTCTCGGGTTCGGCACCGGCAAAGCAGATGTGGCCATCGGCACCGGCAACGGCGGCCAGGGTGGCGGCGGGGGCGCCGGTCTGTTCGGCGGTAACGGTGGTGGCGGTGGTGACGGTAACGGCACCCTCGAGGGCAACGGCGGTGGCGGCGGTGCCGGTGCGGCCGGCGGATTGTTCGGTGGCCGAGGCGGAACGGGTGGCGCTGCCACCGCACCCGGCCACAGCATCATCACCATCATCACGTCCTCAAAAGACAGCAAAGCCGGAACAACTACCACCACAACGAATACGACCGACCTTCCCTCGGGAACGGCCGAAGCGGGTAGCGGTGGAGTCGGCGGTGCAGGGTTGTTCGGCGGTAAGGGTGGCGGCGGAGGCGCTGCATCGGCAAGCGCCAAAGCAACTGGTGGGCAAGGCGCCTTAGGCGGAATCGGGTCCCTGTTCGGCGGCGGCGGCGGCAACGGCGGAAATGCTACTGGCGACGGTACGAGCGTTATCAGTACCCAAACCGTTGTCACGAACACCAAGACCGGGGTAGTCGTATCCGACACGACCACCACGACATCCATCCCGCTCGGGTCGGCGGTCGCGGGTAACGGTGGAAACGGCGCGGCCGGTGGTCTACTCGGCGGCCGCGGCGGCGATGGCGGCACCAAGACATACAACAGCGCCGTCGACGGTGCACTGGCGCTTGCCGCAGCCTTGAGTGGCGGCGACACCAAAGACGCCAAGGGCGGCGACGGTGGCGCGGGAATCATCGGTGGTGGCGGTGGAACCGGAGGTAAGGGCATCTGGACCGTTGGCACCCTGATCCCGGAAGGGAGCACCGGCCTGCCGTCTATTCCTGGCCTGCCGAGCCTGCCGGTGGATCTGCCGTTCGAAATCGACCTCACGAAACTCACCGTGGAAACCGGTGGTGCCGGCGGTAACGGTGGTGCCGGCTCGCTGTTCGGCGGAAACGGCGGAAAGGGCGGCAGCGCTGGGGCATTGAGCACGAACGTGCCCTTCCTGAACTCGGTGGTGTCCGCTTCCGGACCGGGCGGCGACGGCGGAACGGGCGGTTGGTTCGGCGGTTCCGGTGGAGCCGGCGGTAGGTCACTCGCACTGGGGCTGTCCAACGCAGGTGCGGGCGGTGACGGCGCCGAAGGAGGGATAGCCGGTGGTAGCGGCGGTTGGGGTGGCTTTGCGGCCGGCCTGATCTCGGCGAAGGGCGGCAAGGGCGGCAACGGTGCCGAGGGCGGGCAGGTCGGTGGCTCCGGTGGTCCCGGCGGCGCGGCGATCTCAGCCGGAATCGCGACCGGTGGTGCCGGAGGTAACGGCGCCAACGGCGGATCCGTTGGTGGCTCCGGCGGCGGTGGCGGGTTCGCGGGCTCCGCAGTCGATGCGACAGGTGGCGCCGGCGGCAATGCCGGAAGCGGCGAGACCGCGGGTGGCGCCGGTGGCCGCGGTGGCAGCGTGATCTCGGCAGCCAGCGGTAAGGGTGGTAAGGGCGGCAACGGTGGTAACGGCGCGCTCAGCGGCCGTGGCGGCGCCGGTGGTGGCAGTACCACCGTCACCGGTGGTAGCACTGGCGGCGACGGCGGTGCGGGTGGCTCCGGTGCCAACGGTGCCCGCGGCGGCGGTGGCGGCAATGCCTTCAGCATTCTCGGCAACGGACGCGGTGGCACCGGCGGTAAGGGCGGCAACGGACTCGGCGCCCCCGGCATCTTCAGCGGTAAGGGCGGTAAGGGCGGCGGCGGTGGCGCCGGCCTTGGCAGCGGCGGCGGAGTCGGCGGCAACGGTGGCGGTGGCGGTAACGGAACCAGTCAAGGTGGGGCCGGTGGCGGCGGAGGCATCGGTAACACCAGCAATGGTGAGGCCGGAGACCCCGGGACACCCTAGCTAGCGCATCACAGAGCGGCCCCTGTCACCGGCAGGGGCCGTTCTGCATACTCGAAGAGATGCTCACCTTCGTCAAACGCAACCCCGCTGCACCGCCAGGCTTCTTTGCCTGCGAAGCCGCTGGCCTGCAATGGCTTTCGTGTGCGAACGGAGCTTCGGTCGCACGGGTCGTGGCATGTGACGGCACCAGCCTCACCCTCGAACGCCTGCAAAGCGGCCGGCCGAAGCGTGAGCATGCGCACGCCTTCGGGCGCGCGCTGGCCACCACCCACGACGCCGGGTCCCAGGAGTGGGGTGCGCCACCAGACGGGTGGTCGGGGCCGGGATACTTCGGCCCACTCCATCAACCACTCCCGATGAGCTACAAGCCCCAGGACACCTGGGGGCAGTTCTACGCTGCACAACGCCTGCGCCCCATGCTCGAACGGGCGTCACATCAACTCGGTGCCGAAGCCACGGCGTTGGTGGAGCACGTGATCGAACGATGCGCCGCTGGAGCGTTCGACGACGGCGAGACTCCCGCACGGCTGCACGGCGACCTCTGGAGCGGCAACCTCATGTGGACACCCGACGGTGTCGTCCTCATCGACCCGGCCGCGCACGGCGGCCACCGGGAAACCGACCTCGCGATGCTGGACCTGTTCGGCTGCCCGCACCTCGATGCGATCATCGCGGGGTACCAGGAGGTGCATCCACTCACGCCCGGCTGGCGAGATCGCGTCCCACTGCACCAGCTCTACCCACTGCTCGCGCACGTCGTGTTGTTCGGCACGGGTTATGCACAGGCAACCGCCGCCGCAGCAGAACTTGTCGGTGGGTCGAACTAGTGTTCGAGTATGGAAGTGAACGCGGCGTCGGATCGGGAAGCGGTACTGGCCGCACTCGATGCCTGCGAGGCCGCGTTCGACAAGCTGGCCTCACTGCGGTTCGACGCACTCACGCCACGAGAGATCGTGACGGTGCTTGCCCGGCGCGAAGTGTTGGCCAGGCGCCAACCCGCCGTCGAGTATCGACTGCTCAACCGGTTGACCACTGACGGCGTGCCAGCCGACTTCGGCGCTACCACCATGCCCAAAGCTCTGGCTCATCACCTGAAAATCAGCATCACTGATGCCACGCGGCGCCTGGCCGAAGCCGCGGACCTGGCGCCGCGCACCACCCTGACGGGTCAGCCCCTACCGCCCGAACTGCCTGCCATCGCCGAGGCGCAGGCTGCGGGCCTCATCGGTGGCGAGCACGTGGAGATCATTCGGGGGTTCTTCGACCACCTGCCAGACCACGTCGACCTGGCCACGCGCATCGAGGCTGAGCGGCAACTCGCAAGCGATGCAAGTGATTTCGGCCCCGAACAGTTCCGCAAACTGGCCAACCGGCTGATGAGCTGCTTGGACCAGGACGGTGAGCTCACCGAGAAGGACCGTGCCCGCCGGCGCGGTCTGACGTTGCACAAGCAGGGGTCTGACGGGCTGTCGAAGGTCACCGGGTACCTCACCCCCGAGGCTCGCGCGGTGTGGGAACCCATCTTCGCCAAGTCCGCCGCGCCAGGCATGTGTCATGACGCCGACGCCATCCCCTGCGTCGACGACACCCCCACTGAGGAACAGGTCAAGGGCGATCACCGCACCGCCGCGCAGCGGCACCACGATGCGTTCTTGGCGGCCGGACGTGCAGTCCTCGCGTCGGGAAAGCTCGGTCAACTCAACGGATTACCAGTCACCGTCATCGTGTCCACGACCCTGTCTGAACTCGGATCGGCATCCGGGCATGCGGCAACCGCGGGTGGCTCGCTGGTCCCGATGCGCGATGTGATCCGGATGGCCACCCACGCGCACCACTACCTGGCGATCTTCGATGATCACGGCCGCGCGCTGTACCTGGGGCGTTCTCGGCGCATCGCGTCGAAAGATCAGCGGATCGTGCTGCACGCCCGCGATCGTGGCTGCACCGCACCGGGTTGTACGGCCTCCGCGTACATCTCGCAGGTCCACCACGCCGCAAGAGCCTGGGGCGACGGCGGCCTGACCGACGTCGACGACCTCACGCTGGCATGCGGCCCGGACAACCGCAAAGTCGAGAAAGAAGGCTGGGTCACCCTCCGCAACAAGAACGGCCGCACCGAGTGGATCCGCCCCCTCACCTCGACACCGGCCAACCCCGTGTCAATGGATATCACCACCCGGAGGACCTACTCACCCCGGGAGGCGATGAGTCATGAAATCAGTTGAATGCCAACCAGCTTGGCAGCGCACGCTCGCGCGAATCGCACAGCACCTGGTAGGTGTCACAGGAACCCTTGGGCACACCGGCACCGGCCCACATCCCGCCGGTGTCGCGGCGCAGCACTATCGACGAGGAGCCGCCGCCGTCGAGCAGTATCGCCGTATCGCTACCCAAGGCGCGGAACAGGTCCTGGACCTGATCAGGCGTGTAGCTGCCGCCCTGGAACACGTAGAACTCGTCTTTGCCCCGGGCATAGGCCAGCGCGGTACGGGCTGCCGACGGGCCACTGTCGTTCATCTGGCCGGTGTCGCCCGGCGCGAGCAGTCCGAGACCGCTCACCGCGACGAACCGGGTGCCCTTGTCCATCAGCCCCTGGATCACCGGCGTGGCGGCGTCGTAGTCATCAGTTCCCTTCGGAGACACCACAAACGGGGCAGCCGACACCGGAAGGATCATGGTCGACAACGCGGTCCAGGTCTCGTCGCCGCCGGACAGGCCCTGCTTGCCGGCATACGCGATGGTGCCCGTGACCGCCGTGTTGGCCCGGCCCTGTCCGCGGGTGTTGTCCACGTAGGCACCGAGCGGGGAACTGCAACCGGTCTGCTTCCACGACCCGCCCTTCTGACCGCGGATGTCGAAGAAGTTGGCGTTGATGGCAATGGTGGGCTGGCCCAAGGCATACCAGGCCTGGATCGGTGTGTAGATCTCCGACGCCTGCCACAACCCTTCGCCGGTGCGCGCGCCCGCGGTGCGTTCACATCGCGACTGGTAGCCGGTGTGCGAATCGACCAGCAGCCGCGGGGCCAACCGTTGCGAAGCGTTCTTCACGATCATCAGGTGGCCGCCGTTGGTCAGCTCGTACCAGTTGCCGGCGGCGTTCAGCATTGGCGCCGGGGCACCGCCGCCGAAGTTGTACACCAGATACGAACCGCGCGTGTTGGCGATCGCGCCGGCCAGCAGATCTTTGCCACTGGCCGCTCGGGCCACTGGACCCGACGCCAATACCATCGACCCGAGCAGCACCACGGCCGCGAGGGCGCGAGCAAAAGCGATCGCAGGGGCGTGCACGGTGGCCCTTTCGCAGGCAGAGTGGGATACGGCTGACATCACAATAACCCCGCCAGCAACACTGTCAACTTTGATAACACCCGCGTGACGATTGGGAAGCAGGGCGATCACATTGGGCGGTGGTGCGTTTGCTGCATCTGCATGGTCGGTCACACAGGCAGCCAAAGTCGGGTAGTTCGGGGACTTCCTGACTGACGCGTTCAAGAGGACAGTTATTGCTGTCACCACGGGTCGGTGACATGAAACAAGGGGGTCACCATGTCCAATGTCGATACGGCCAAAGCGGCATACAAGGCGTTCAACACCGGGGATCTACCCACGATGAAGGAGACGTGGGCAGACGGAATCGAGTGGTGGAGTTCGGATGCGGCACAACCCGGCGGACCTCGCCACGGCGTCGACTCCGTGATGCAGATGATCATGGAGGTGCCGCAGCACTGGAGCTCGGCGAGCATCGACACCGAACAGTTCATCGACGCCGGCGACATCGTCGTCGTCACCGGTGTGCAGCACTTCGCCAACGACAAGGGCAGCGCAGACGCACGTTTCGCGCATGTGCTCGAGTTCGACGGCGACGGGAAGTGCGTGCGGGCCGATATGCACTCCGACAGCGCCAAACTCGCCAGCCTGCAGTAGTACTACCGGCTAGCCGGTAGTCGGGGTCGGGGGCCAGCGGGGCAGACTTGGCGAGCCCCGAACGGGATCGTTGTGGCATGACCTCAACACTGCAAACCCCCGTTCCCACAACCACTGTCGAGCCCACGCTGCGCAAGGTCGCCACAGAAGCTGTCGGCACCTTCTTCCTGGTCTTCACCATCGGCGCAGCCGTCCGCAGCGGCAGCCCGCTGGCGCCGCTGGCCATCGGCGCGGCACTGATGGCAATGATCTATGCCGGCGGCCATGTCTCCGGCGCGCACTACAACCCGGCTGTCACGATGGCGGCATGGGTGCGTGGCCGCATCGGCCGCCACGACGCCGTCCGCTACTGGTTGGCCCAAGCGTTCGGCGGCGTGCTCGCCGCTGGTGTCATCAGTATCGTGACGACACCCGGTCAGACCCACCCGGTGACGCCGACGGGTCACGGACTGATGGCCGCGCTGATTGTCGAAGCGCTCTTCACCTTCGCGCTGTGCTACGTGGTGCTCAACGTCGCCACCAGTAAGGATCACCCGAACAACTCGTTCTACGGGCTGGCGATCGGATTCACGGTGTTGGCCGGCGCTGTGGCGGTCGGGTCGATCTCCGGCGCAGCGTTCAATCCCGCGGTCGTGCTGGGTGGCGCCCTGATGGGACTCTTCGGCTGGGCGACGCTGCCGGTGTACCTGGTGGCTCAATTGGTAGCCGGCGCGGTGGCCGGGCTGGCCTTCCGGGCGCTCAACAGAGACGACAAGTAAACGACCACATCGACCATTCCGGTACCTGCCCCGTCGCGGCCGCGCTCAGCGGCTCGGCGGGGCCAATCGGTATATGGCGTCGGCGTAGTCATCGGTCACGTACACCGCGCCGTCGGCGCCCAGCGAGGCGGCTACCGGCCGGCCCCACCGCGATCCGTCATCGTTCTGGAAGCCGCCCACCAAGGTCTGCTGATCACCGAGAGTGCCGTTGCGCCAAGGGTAGAACGACACCTCCGGTGCTTGGGGCGGCGTCCGGTTCCAGGAGCCGTGTACTCCGATCAGCGCGCCGGCGCCATAAGGTTCGGGCAGCACCGCGAATTCCATCCCCAGCGGCGCTGAGTGCGCTCCCATGCTCTGCTCGATGGGAGGCAGTGCCGCGCAGTCCATCTCGGCACCATCGGCATTGGTCTGCATATCGCGGATCAGCGGCAGGTTGGCCGGTCCGCCGTCGGGGTTGCAGTAGGGCCAGCCCAATTCGCGGCCCGGTGTCAACCTGGCCACCGACTCACGCGGATGGTCGTTGACGTAAGACTGGTCTACCTGGCCCTGCGGGTTGGCGACGTTGTCGCGGTTGTTCACCGCCGTCCACACCGCGCCGTCGGGGGCGACCGCCAGCCCGGTGCCGTTGCGCACACCCGTGGCGAACGGTTCGGCGGGGCCGCCGCCGGGCGGGACACGCATGATGGTCGCGCGCGGGGGAGTGGCGTCGCGGTCCTCGGCGGAGATGTTGCCGGTGGATCCGATCGAAAAGTACACCGCGCCATCGGTGCCGACGACGACGCTCTTCAGTGCATGGGAGTAGGCGCCACGCAGGTCGGGGCTCTTGGCGTCGGGCAGTCCGGGAGCAACCACACGCTGGTCCTCCGCTCGGCCGTCGGCGTAGTTGTAGGCGTCGACCTGATTGCTCTGCGCGACGAACAGCGTGGTACCGGCGAAGGCCAGGCCATGCGGCTGATCGAGGCCATCCAGCAGGACGGAGGACGTGCCGTCCGCAACCATCTTCAACACTTGTCCGGTCGAGGGCACCGAAACCAGTAGTGACCTGTCCGGGGCCAGCGCCAGCAGTCGGGGCTTGGGTGTGCGCGCCCACACGGAGATGGACCAGCCCTGAGGGACCAGAGCCTGATGCGGTTCGTCGAACGGTTCGTCCGCCATACCCTCCGGAACCTGAACGGTGACCGGGAACAGTCCCGATGCCGTCGGCGAGGCGGGTGGCACGGAGGCAGGCGCCTGCCCCTGCGTCGGAGTGCTCGGTCCCTGCGGCGCAGGGCTTGAGCCACAGGCCGCGACCACCAGGGTCGCGGCCACGGTCGCGGCGCTACGCAGCCAAGCCGGCATGCATCTCCCAGACCAGGATCTCGGCGGGTTCGGTGGCGGTGACGGTCTGACCGCCGGTGGCAGTGAAACGCACGGCGTCACCTTCGTGGAGTTCGCCCGCACCTTCCAGCGTCACTTGGCCTCGCGGCACGAAGAGATGGAGATAGGGCGCCTCGGGTAGTTGGATCGACTGGCCGGGTTGCAGCCGGGCCCCCTTGAGCGCGGCGTACTTGTTGCGGATGGTTATCGCCGCTTCACCCTTGTGCTCGGCCATGCCGGAGGCGATGGTCACCAGGTTGCCCTTCAGCAGTTCGTCGTCGATCTCGAGCTGCTGATAACCCGGGTCGACTCCCGACTCGTCCGGGACTACCCACATCTGTACGAAATGAACCGGTTCGCTGTGGGTTTCGTCGCCGGTCAGTGTCCAGGAGTCGTTCTTCTCCGAATGCATGATCCCGCGGCCGGCGGACATCCGTTGTGCGAGTCCGGGATAGATGACGCCGGAGTGGCCGGTGGAATCCTGGTGGACCAGCGAACCCCGCAGCACCCAGGTGACGATTTCCATGTCACGGTGCGGGTGTGTGTCAAAACCGGTGCCTGGGTTGACGATGTCGTCGTTGTTGACCAACAGCAGGCCGTGGTGGGTATTGGCCGGGTCGTAGTGATGGCTGAAAGAGAACGAATGCTTCGAGTCCAACCACGGGATGGTGGTCTTGTAGCGGTCGTCGGCACGCCGGATGTCGATCACGGGTGCTGTCATGTCAATCACTCCTCGGGCTTGATGTTCAGCGTACCGTCCACAGAACATGCATGACGTATCATGTATTCCGTGTGGCTCACCGATGACGAACAGCGGTTGTGGCGTGATCACCTACGCATGACCGCGCGGCTGGAAGCCGCCATGCACCGGCAGCTGCAGGAGTCCTGTGGTTTGACGCTCGCCGACTACGACGTCTTGGTGGCCCTCGACGAACACGGGCGGCTGCGGATCAACGAACTCGGCGAGATCCTCGGTTGGGAGCAGAGTCGGCTCTCCCATCAGCTCCGGCGGATGCGGACCCGGGGCCTGGTCACACGATCGGAGAGCGCCGATGACCGACGTGGCGCCGAAGTCGACCTGACCGGCAACGGTCGGACCCAGCTGCGGACGGCCGCGCCGGGCCACGCGGAACTGGTGCGCTCGGTGGTGTTCGAGGGGATGACGCATGCGCAGGCCCGTGCGTTGCAGGCGTGGACGGCCAGGGTGCTCGAGCGGCTGAGTTGAAACCCGTTCTAGTCTGTCGACGTGGATATCAATGGAGCTAGCGCAATCGTCACCGGTGGTGCCTCCGGCATCGGAGCCGCCACGGCCCGCCAGCTGGCGGCCAAGGGCGCCAAGGTCGTCATCGCCGACCTGCAGGCAGACAAGGGCGAAGACCTCGCCAAGGAACTGGGCGGCGCGTTCGTCAGCGTCGACGTCACCAGCACCGAACAGATCGAAGCCGCCGTCAACAAGGCCGGCGAGCTGGGCCCGTTGCGTGTCCTGGTGAACTCGGCGGGGATCGGCTGGGCTCAGCGCACCATCGGCAAGGACGGCGAGTTCGCATCGGCGCACAATCTCGACGTCTACAAGAAGGTGCTGGCGATCAACCTGGTCGGCACGTTCGACTGCATCCGGTTGGCTGCCACGGCGATGAGCCGACTGGACCCCACCGACACCGGCGAGCGCGGCGCCATCGTCAACATGACGAGCGTCGCGGCGTTCGACGGGCAGATCGGTCAGGCCGCGTATTCGTCGTCCAAGGGCGGCGTGGTCGGCCTGACCTTGCCGGTGGCGCGTGACCTGTCGGCCGTCGGCATCCGCGTCAACACCGTTGCGCCGGGCCTGATCGACACCCCGATCTATGGCGAGGGTGAGGCGTCGGAGGCGTTCAAGGCCAAACTCGGCGAATCGGTGCTGTTCCCGCACCGGCTCGGCCAGCCTGCCGAACTCGCGTCGATGGTCATCGAGCTGATCACCAACTCGTACATGAACGCCGAGGTGGTCCGAGTCGACGGCGGCATTCGGATGCCACCCAAGTAGTTCTTTCCCGCGAACAGACACAAAGGGCCCACTTTCGACGCTGAAAGTGGGCCCCTTTGTGTCTGTTCGCGAGGTGAGGGTTACCAGTCGGATTCGTCGAACGTGATGACGCCGCGAATGTTCTTGCCGTCCAGCATGTCCTGGTAGCCGGCGTTGATGTCTTCGAGCCGGTAGGTCTGCGTCACCATCTCGTCGACCTTCAACAGGCCTGCCTTGTACAAACCGACCAGCCGCGGCGTCTCGATGTGCGAGCTTCCACCGCCGAAGATGTTGCCCTTCAACGTCTTCTGCAACATGGTGAACAGGAACAGGTTGAGCTTCACGTCGACGTCGGTCATGGCGCCCATCCCGGTCACCACGCATGTGCCGGTCTTGGCCGTCAGAGTCAGGGCTTCCTCGATCATCTCACCGCGGATCTCACCGACCGCGATGATGGTCTTCTGCGCCATGATGCCGTAGGTCAGTTCCAGGATCGGCATGATGGCCTCGGCCATTGTCGGATACACATGCGTGGCACCGAATTTGAGTGCCTGGTCACGCTTGAACGGCACCGGATCGATCGCGATGACGTGACGGGCGCCCGAGATCACCGCACCCTGTAGGGCACTCATGCCGATACCGCCGACGCCCACGATGATGACCGTCTCACCCGGTTGCACCTCGGCGACGTTGGTGGCCGACCCGAATCCCGTCGGCAGCGCGCAGCCCATGATGGCGGCCGTCTCGAACGGGACGTCGGGATCGATCTTGACCACCGAGTCCTTGTGGACCGTCATGTACGGAGCGAAGGTGCCCAGCAGGTTCATGGGCGACACATCGTGCGAACCGGCGCGCACGCGTGACGTCCCGTCGGCAATCGCCTTCCCGCCGAGCAGCAACGCGCCGCGGTCACACAGTGAGCGGAAACCCTTCAGGCATGGCGGGCATTCGCCGCAGGCGGGGATGAAGGCGAGGATGACGTGGTCCCCCTCCTCGAGGCCCGTGACCCCCTTGCCGACTTTGGTGATGACGCCGGCGCCCTCATGGCCGCCCAGTGCGGGCAGGCCGATGGGCGTCGCGCCGGTGGTGAGGTGGTAGTCCGAGTGGCACATCCCCGCGGCATGCACCCGGATCTGGACTTCGTTCTCGACGGGATCGCCCAGGTCGATCTCGTCGATCCGGAACGGATCATTGACCTGCCACAGCAGCGCGCCCTTGGTCTTCATAAGCCGCAATCATAGAACATGTTCCAGAAATGCTGTTAAGAGTGTGATTGACGTGCAGTGATGGTGTGTTACTGATTCTCGTCTAAAGCTCGCTGGGCAGCCCGAACTTCTCGAAGATGGCGGTGTCGAGGAAGGCGACCACATGCGACACACCGCCGGCGGTGACGTCGAGGACGTGCAACTGGAAAGGCACATGCTTCCCGGTCTGCGGGTCACGCATGTACATGGCGGCGGCGGGCTGGCCGTTGGCGGTCAGCGGCAGCAGGCGCATGTCGCCCGCCTTGTCCGCCGGACAGTTGACATGAATGAGCTCGCCGATCTCCGGCGCACCCTGGTACCAGCCGATGAACGGCGGCATCTCCCAGATGGCCTCCTGAGTGAACATCTGCACCAGCGCGTCGATGTCGTACCGCTCGAACGCGTCGATGTAGCGCGACAGCGTGTCCTGGGTCTCCGGCGAATCGGGTGCGTCCAGGGTGTTGTCCTCACTGGGGCCGACGGCATCCAGTTGCGCACGGGCCCGCTGCAGCAGGCTGTTCACGGCGGCCGTGGAAGTGCCGATGGCATCGGCCACCTCGGCGGCCTTCCACTGCAGGACATCGCGGAGTACCAGGACCGCCCGTTGCCGTGGGGAGAGGTGCTGCAGGGCGGCGATGAAGGCCAACCGCACCGACTCGCGAGAGCCGACGATCACCGACGGGTCGGCGGGGTGTTCGGCATCGGGCAGCGGTTCGAGCCACGGCACCTCGGCATTGGCGACGAGTTCCCCGCTGGGGTCCGAGCTCGGCGCACCCAGCCCAGTCGGCAGTGGGCGGCGCTGTCGACCCTCGAGCGCCGTCAGGCAGGTGTTGGTCGCGATGCGGTGCAACCAGGTGCGCACCGACGATTTGCCCTCGAACCTGTCGTACGCCTTCCATGCGCGTAGATAGGTCTCCTGCACCAGGTCCTCGGCGTCATGGAGAGACCCGGTCATGCGGTAGCAATGCGCCAGCAGCTCACGCTGATATTGCTGGGCGTCGGTGAGAAATGTGTCTGGATCCTCGGCGAGCAGGCTCACCGTATCGAGCTTACTGAGGGGCACCGACAAGCGGTCGCTACGCTGCTCGGGTGGCTGAAACCGGCAGTACACGGACTGAGCGCACCTTCGAGGGAGTCGGCGGGGTACGGATCGTCTACGACACCTGGGAGGTCGCCGACCAGGCGCCCAGAGGGGTGGTCGTGCTGTCGCACGGGTTCGGCGAGCATGCCGGCCGTTACCACCACGTCGCGCAGCGGTTCGGGCAGGCCGGCCTGGTCACCTACGCGCTGGACCACCGGGGCCACGGTCGCTCCGGTGGCAAGCGAGTGCACGTCAACAACCTCGCGGAGTACACCGACGACTTCGGCACGCTGGTCGGGATCGCCGATCGCGAGTACCCGGACCTGCCGAAGGTGGTGCTGGGGCACAGCATGGGCGGCGGCATCGTCTTCGCATACGCGTCCGAGCACCCCGCTGACTACGACCTGGTGGTGCTGTCCGGCCCCGCCGTCGCGGCGCAGGATGACGTCAAACCGCTGGTGGCCGTCGTCGGAAAGGCGCTGGGCTCGGTGTTGCCCGACGTTCCGGTCCAGCAGCTCGACGCCAACGCCGTCTCGCGCGATCCCGAGGTCGTCGCCGCCTACAACAGCGATCCGCTGGTTTGGCATGGCAAGGTGCCCGCCGGGGTCGCCCGGGCGCTGCTCCTGGTCGGGGAGAACATGCCACAACTGGCCCGCGGCATCACCAAACCGATCCTCGTCGTCCATGGTTCCGAGGACCGCCTGATCCCGGCCAAGGGCAGCGAGAAAATGGTTGAATGCCTCGGCTCCGAGGATGTCCACCTCAAGATCTACCCGGGGCTGTACCACGAGGTCTTCAACGAGCCCGAACGCGACCGGGTGCTCGACGACGTGGTGTCATGGATCGAGGCGCGGCTTTGAGAATCGTTGCCGTCATTTGGCTTTCGCTGCTGCTCGTCCTCACCGGCTGTTCGTCGGACACATCGGAGAAATGGGTCGAGGACGAGGTCACGTTCGTCGCCGACGGACTGACCATCCACGGCACCTACCGCCACCGCAGCGACGACGCGGCCGGGCCGGCAGCGCTGCTGATCTCCGAGAGCGGTCGCACCGATCGCAACGGCGACAACGCGGTGCTGGGCCCGGTGGGCAACATGCGCCAACTCGCCGAGTACCTGTCGGGCCACGGCGTGGCCAGCCTGCGCTACGACAAGGTAGGCACCGGCGCCACCGGCCTCGGCCCATATGCGAAGGACCCGGCGTCCGTGGGCAGCGCGGTCTACACCGTGGGCGCCAAGGCTGCCGTTCGGTTCCTCTCCGAACAGAGCCGTACCGACAAGTCCCGAATCTCGGCGTACGGCATCGGCGAAGGAACACTGCACGTCCTTGCCATCGCCACCGACACCGCGGCGGACGCTCCCAAGGTGCACTCGCTGGGCCTGTTGCAGCCGCTGCCGGGCCGCTACCTCGACCTGATGACCGTGCGAGTGCGCAACGACGTGGCCGCCGGCGTCAAGGAGAAGTCCAAGACCCAGGAGCAGGCCGACTCCGTCGTCGCCGCGTGGACCGCTGCCGTGGCTCAGGCCCGAACGCAGGGCACGGTCCCGCCCGGGCAGTTGCCAGACGGCCTCAGTGCGATCCTCAACGGCGGCAATGTCAAGGCCGTCGTGGAGGCCGACGCGGTGGATCCGATCGCCGAGGCGGACAAGATCCCGGATGGCACACCGGTGCTGCTCACCTGCTCCGACGCGGATTCGCAGGCCGACTGTGACGACATGAAACCGCTGGCCGACGCGTTGGCGCACACGGCGCTCACGCGCGTCGACCTCAAGGGTGTCAACCACGTCCTGCGTGACGACCCGTCGGACAACGTCGCCAATCAGATGAAGCCAGGACCATTGTCGCCGCAGTTGACGTCAGCCCTGGACAAGTTCGTCACCCAGTAGCTGGCGGCCCGCAGGGCTAGAGTCGGATTCATGACGAAAACCGTTGTCGCCGAACGTTACGGTGGCCCGGAAGTTCTCGCCATTCACGACATCGACCTTCCGCCGCTGCGGCCCTACCAGGTGCTGGTCGATGTCAGGGCGGCCGGTGCCAACCCCATCGACTACAAGCTCTACAGCGGCCAGATGGGTGATGATCCGAAAGCGCTACCCATGCCGGTCGGCTTGGAGGTCTCGGGAGTGATCATCGAGGCGCCGGCCCGCATCGAGGGATATCTGGGTCCCCTGAAGGTCGGTGAAGAGGTCATCGCCACCAACATCCGTGGCGGTTACGCCGATCAGGTGATCGCCGCGGCTGAGGACGTCGGGCCCAAACCGGCCACCATGACGTTCGAGGAGGCCTCCGGTCTGATCCTGGTGGGCGCGACCGCCTGGCACCTGTTGACGAATACGAATGTGGGGACAGGCGACACCGTCCTGATCCACGGCGGTGCCGGCGGCGTCGGCCTGATGGCCGTCCAGTTGGCCGTCGCGCGCGGGGCCACCGTGATCGCGACGGCCAGCGAGGTCCGCCACGAGCAGCTCCGCGTCTACGGCGCCACGCCCGTCGAATACGGTCCCGGGCTGGCTGAGCGAGTCCGCGAGATCGGGCCGGTCGACGTGGCGCTCGACCTGGTCGGCACCGACGAAGCGCTGGAGACATCGGTCGAACTGGTCGCCGACCGGGCACGGATCGCCACCATCGCCGGATTCGGCCGGGCCGCCGAGCTGGGCATCGCAGCGCTCACTGAGGGCGATGGCGGAGAGGCCATCCGCAATGCCGCCCGGCCCGAATTGATCAAGCTGGCCGCCGCCGGACAACTCAAAGTGGCGGTCGACAAGGTGTTCGCCCTCGCCGAAGCCGCTGATGCACACCGTTATCTGCAGACCGGGCACGCGCACGGGAAAGTCGTACTGGTTCCCTAGAGTCTGTGCCATGACCGACGACAAGATGCTGGCGCGCATCGCCGCACTGCTGCGCCAGGCCGAGGGCACCGACAACGCTCATGAGGCCGAGGCGTTCATGACAGCGGCCCAACGCCTGGCCACCGCCACCTCGATCGACCTCGCGGTGGCCAGGTCCCACACCGCGAAACGGGAAGCGGCGCAGGCCCCGACGCAGCGCACCATCACCATCGGTGACGCCGGCACCAAAGGATTGCGCACCTATGTGCAGCTGTTCGCCGTCATCGCCACTGCCAACGACGTGCGCTGCGACGTCGCCTCGAACTCGGCGTTCGTCTACGCCTACGGCTTCGTCGAGGATCTCGACGCCACCCACGCGTTGTACGCCAGCCTCGTGGTGCAAATGGTCAAGGCCTGCGATTCGTATCTGTCCACCGGTGCGCACCGACCCACCCCGACCATCACCGCGCGGCTCAACTTCCAGCTCGCCTTCGGTGCACGAGTGGGGCAGCGGCTGGCCGAGGCCCGCGAGGAGGCGCAGCAGGAGGCCAAGAAGGACAAGGTCCGCGCGCCCGGCACCACGATCGCGTTGCGCAACAAAGAGATCGAGCTGGTAGACCATTACCGTGCCACGTCCAAGGCGCGCGGCACATGGCATGCGGCCCGGGCGTCGGCCGGGTACTCATCGGAAGCGCGGCGGGCCGGTGATCGTGCCGGCAAACGGGCGCGCCTGGGGGGCAGTCCGGAACTGCCGGGTGCCCGGACACCACTCAAGCGGTGACCGCACGAGATTCTCAGCGCTCCAAGGTGTATGCCGCCGAGGGGTTCGTCCGGACGTTGTTCGACCGTGCCGCCGCGCATCAGTCGCGCGCCATCGACTTCTTCGGCGCTCAGCTCACCCTGCCGCCGGAGGCGCGGTTCGGCTCGATCGACGGGGTCCAGCGCTACGTCGACCAAGTGTTGGCCCTGTCCGTGGTCAACGCGAACTGGCCCGGGCACGGGCCGCTGCGGGTGCGCCCCCGCCGGGGTGCGGGTGCGGCCCACTACGAGCGCGATGCCGACGGATCGGCTGCGGTGGCGGTGCCCGAACAGACCGTGGGGTGGGCGCTGCGCGAGCTGGTGGTCCTGCACGAGATCGCCCACCACCTGTGTGATGCCGAACCAGCCCACGGCAGCGACTTCGTCGCCACGTTCTGCGAGCTGGCCACGGTGGTGATGGGACCAGAAGTTGGGCATGTCCTGCGCGTGGTCTACGCCAAAGAGGGTGTGCGTTAACCGCTTCCGGCTAACGTGAAGCCAATGAGCGAACCGACCCCACAGGATGTCGACGAACTGCTGAACCGCCTCGTGCTGGGCGAGGACCAGGAACTGGACGCCGCGCTGGCCGCCAGTGACGCCGCCGGGCTGCCGTCCATCGAGGTCACGCCGCAGGCTGCGCAACTGCTGGGCCTGCTCGTACGGATGTCGGGTGCGCGCCGTGTGCTCGAGATCGGCACATTGGGCGGGTTCAGCACCATCTGTCTGGCCAGGGCCGTCGGACCCGAGGGCAGTGTCGTCACGCTGGAATACGAACCCCGGCATGCAGAGGTGGCCGCGGCCAACCTGAAGCGGGCCGGGGTCGCCGACCGCGTCGAGATCGTCATCGGGGCCGCCCTGGAGACGTTGCCAGGATTGACCGGCACGTTCGACCTGGTGTTCATCGATGCCGATAAGGAGAACAACATCCCGTATGTGCAGTGGGCCATCGAGCTGGGCCGGCCCGGCACGGTGATCATCGTCGACAACATCGTCCGCAACGGTCGCATCCTCGACCCAGCGCCCGGCGATGCGCAGGCGACCGCGGTGCGCGAGATGCTGGCGATGATCGGCAGCCACCCGGATCTCGATGCCGCGGCGATACAGACGGTGGGGCTCAAGGGATGGGACGGC
>CAMFLL010000100.1 GCA_945957405.1 uncultured Mycolicibacterium sp.
GTCCAGGCCCGCGTACAGCGGCAGGATCATGTAGGGCACGTAGCCGTACACGAGTCCGAGCACCACGACCACGGGTTGGCCGGTGAGCCAGTGGACGCTGCTGTCGAAGATGCCGCCGAAGCTGAGCAGCTTGTTGACCAGGCCGTCGTCCTGCAGCAGGTTGACCCACGACAGCATGCGCATCATGTAGCTGATCCAGAACGGTGCGATCAGCAACGCCAGCAGCAGACCGCGACGGCGGCCCGACAACCGGGCCACGTAATACGACACAGGGAACGCGATCAGCAGGCACAGCACGCTGGCGATCAGGACGAAGATGACCGTGCGGATCAGCGCCGGGCCGTAGACCTCTCCGGGACCGATCCGGGCCAGGACGTAGAGGAACTGGGTGGAGTCCCACTGCAGCGGGTTCCACACCGGAACCGGGGTGCGGAAGATCGGGTCGACCTGACCGAAGACGATCGCCAGCACCACGTAGAGCGGCGCGACGACGAACAACAGCAGCCAGATGACGCCAGGCGCGGCCAGCGCGGGCCACAGCGCGCTGTTTCGGCTGCGGGCCCGCGGCGGCGTGCCGCTGGTGGTGGTCGACGGTTCTACCACCGTCACGGAGGTCAGGCCCCTCCGGCCTTGAAGGCGCGCCAAACGTTGTGCCACGCAGCGTCGTTGGCGGCATCGAGTTCGAGCAACCGGTATCCGACATCGAAGTACTCGGGCCGCACGATCGCCGACTTGAGATTCTCGGGGATGAAACCGTCGGAGACCAGCGAATCGGGGTTGATCGAATTCTGCGGCGGTTGGTAGCCGATCTGGGTGAAGTTCTGCTGAGCCGAGGTGGGGTCGAGCATGTGGTTGATGAACAGGTGCGCCAGCACCGGGTTCTTCCCACCCTTGAGCATCACCATCAGGTCGTTGTCGACCAGACCCTTGCCGTCCGTGGGGAACCAGTACCGCAGGATCTCCGGACCGGTGCCATCGGGCAGGTAACTCTGCGCGTTGATGATGTCCCCGGACCACATCTGCGCGACACCGATCTGACCGGCGGGCATATCGCTGTACATCGTGATCGACACCTTGGGCGACGTCGCCGCAACCATCGCGTTGAGGTCTTCGCCGACCTTCTTGAGGTCGGCTTCCGACGAGGTGTTGACATCGGTGACGCCGTTGCGCAGCAGCACCATCGCCATTGCGGTGTGCCAGTCGTCGATGACGGCGGTCTTGTTCTTGTTCTTCGGATCCCACAGCGTGTCATAAGGATTCGGCAAGGTACCAACGTCGGTCGGCACTTGGTCGGTGCGCCATCCGATACCGGTGGTGTACACGGTGTAGGGGGTGCTGTACCGCCACTCCTGGTCGTACCAGGGATTGGTGAACGACGGCCAGACATTGCTGATGTTGGGGATGTAGCTGTGGTTCAGCGGTTTGAGCAGCCCGCCGTTCACCAGCCTGCTGATCTGGTCGTAACTCGGGAAGTACAGGTCGTAGTCGACGGCGCCGCCGCGGATCTTTGTGATCGCCTCGTCGGTGTCGTTGAACGTCGAGATCTGCACCTTGGTCTGGTACTTCTCCTCGAACGACTTCACCGCGTCCGGCGACGTGTAGTCGGCGTAGCTGTACAGCTGCAGGGTGGCGCCCTTCTCGGGTGCCAGACCGTCGGCGATGGGCTTGTTGTCATCGGGGATGTCCCAGGTGACCGGGCTGCTGGGCGAAGCGATTTTCAGGCTGGGGCTGGTCGACGACGCGCTGTTGTTGCCCTTGGCGCACGCCGCGAGGAATCCAGCGGCCGCGGGAGCCCCGGCGGCCAGTAACGCGGCCCGCACCAGAAACTCTCTGCGGTTGGGTCCACGCCTGCGTATTCCTCGCGGCAATCCTTGTGGCAGTTCGTTTCCGGTGGGTACGGGCATGCATGCCTCCCGATTCGAAGTCTTGATCGCTGCATGGACTCTCGCATAGACTGAACGATCAGTCAAGGTTCAACACCCCCTCCGATTCCCCTTCTGATCAGGGTTTGAGCCGTATCGTCTCTGGAGGTAAGCGCAGTGTCTTCGTCAGTGGCCGATCGCCTGGCACAGGGTGCCGGAACGGATCGAGTGGACGAGATGATCGACGACGAGGCTCGAGCGTTCCTGCGGCGGCAGCCCCGCAGCACCGAACTGATTGCGCGGGCCCGTCGGCACCTGGCCGGCGGGGCCACCTCGAACTGGCAGATCGCCCAACCGCAGGCGGTCTGGATGAGCCACGGCAGCGGTTCCAAGGTGTACGACGTCGACGGCACCGAATACGTCGACATGCACGGCGGATACGGCGCGTCGATCGCCGGCCACGCGCACCCGGCCATCGTGGCCGCGGTCAGCGAACAGGTCAGGCGCGGAACTCATTTCGCCCAGCCCACCGAGAACGCCATCTGGATTGCCGAGGAACTGGGCCGCCGGTTCGGCCTGCCGTTGTGGCGCTTCGCGAACTCCGGCACCGAAGCCACCATGGATGCCGTGCACCTGGCCCGCGCGGTCACGGGCCGCGACCTCATCATCAAGGTCGAGGGCTGCTACCACGGCCACCACGATTCAGTGCAGGTCTCGGTGCTACCCGAGGCCGACGAGATCGGCCCGCGTGATCATCCGATCGGCGTGCCGGGCAACTCGGGCATCCCCGCCGCCATCCGTGATCTCGTCGTGGTGGTCCCGTTCAACGACGCCGACGCGGTGGCCCGTGCGCTCGCCGAACACAAGGACCGCGTGGCGGCGATGATCCTCGAACCCGTCATGATGAACGCCGGCATCATCCCGCCTGCCGACGGCTATCTCGCCGCGATTCGCGACCTGGTGCACGACGCGGGCGCGCTGCTGATCTACGACGAGGTCAAGACCGGCTTCACCACCGGCCCCGGCGGTGTCACCGCGCTGTCCGGGGTGACACCCGACATGGTCTGCCTGGCCAAGGCGCTGGGTGGCGGTATCTCGGTGGCGGCCATCGGCGGGACCACCGAGGTGATGTCGGCGATCGCCGACGGCCGCTACGAGCAGGTCGGCACCTTCAACGGCAATCCGCTGGCCATGGCCGCGACCCGGGCCACGCTGTCCGACGTGCTCACCGACCAGTCGTACGCTCATCTGACGGAGCTGGCGACGGGGTTGCGGAGCGGTCTGGAGTCGGTGATCGCCGAACACGGACTCGACTGGCATGTGGTCACGGTCGGCGCCAAGGGGTGTGTGACATTCCGGCAGACCCCGGTGCGGGAGTTCCGGGATTTCCTGGACATCGACGACCGTTTTGGCCAACTGCACTGGCTCATGCAGCACAATGGCGGTGTGTTTCTGCCCCCATGGGGGAAGGTGGAGCAATGGTTGCTTTCGGTCCAGCACGACACGGCGGACACCGATCGGTTCGTCAGAAATTTCGCGCGCCTGGCCGCAGCGGTGGGCAATTGATGTCGGGCGGGCCCCGGTGACCGGCGGCGCGATCCGGCTGCACCAGCTGGCCAAGGCCTTCGACGGAGTCCCCGCCGTCACCGCCATCGATCTGGATATCCCTGGTGGACAGTTCTATTCACTGCTCGGTGCATCGGGCTGCGGGAAGACCACGACGCTGCGGATGATCGCCGGTTTCGAGAAACCCGATTCTGGGCGCATCGAACTCGACGGGCGTGATGTCGCGGGCGATCCCCCGCACAAGCGGCCGGTGAACACCGTCTTCCAGACGTATGCGCTGTTCCCGTTCATGTCGGTCGCCGACAACGTCGCATTCGGCCTGCGCTACCAGAAGGCATCTCGCGAGGAGACCAAGCAGCGGGTCGGCGAGGCGCTGGAACTGGTGCGGATGTCGGACTACGCCAAACGCAGGCCCACCCAGCTCTCCGGCGGCCAGCAGCAGCGCGTCGCACTGGCCCGTGCCCTCGTCCTGCACCCGCGGGTGCTTCTCCTCGACGAACCGCTCGGTGCGCTCGACGCCAAGTTGCGCAAACAGCTGCAGCTCGAACTGCGGGCCGTGCAACGCGAGGTCGAGATCACGTTCGTCTACGTGACGCACGACCAGGAGGAAGCACTGACGATGAGCGACCAGATCGCCGTCATGGCCGAGGGCCGGGTCGAGCAGGTCGGGTCGCCCACCGAGATCTACTCGGCACCGGCCACCACCTACGTGGCCGGATTCCTCGGCGCCGCCAACATCTTCGACGCCGAGGTGCTGGAGTCGGGTGGACCGGACTCCTCAGCGCTGTGCTCGGCGATGTCCACCCGGGTGCACGCCGCCGTCAACAGCGCGGCCGGGTCCTGTCCGCGCGGTCCCGCCGCCATCGTCATCCGCCCGGAGCGAATCACACTGCAGGACCAGCACGAGCCCGTTGACAGCGGTCAGAACGTCATCCCCGGCATCGTCAAGGAAGTGGTCTACCTCGGCTCGTCGACCCAGGTGCACGTCGACGTCGGGGAGCCCGGTGCACTGGTCGTCGAGGTCCCCAACCACGCCGGGCCGCGGTCGGTCACGCATGAGCCCGGGGCCCGGGTGCATTGCGTCTGCACCCACGATGCGGTGCGCGTGCTCACCCGCAGCGCCGCGACCGTGGTCACCGATCCGGTGGTCGAACCCGAGAACGCGCTCAGCCTCTAGCGAGCCTGCCTGGCGCGTCGAGATTGCCCATAGGGCTGTTGCCGAGCCTCGATCACGACCCTGGAGTCGATCTCGGCGGGACGAACGGCGCTAGCGCGCGCGGACGGCGGACCGCCGCCGCGCCAACGGCTTACCGGCCTTGGTCGCCGCGCCGTTCTTGGTTTTCTTGGCCGGCGGCAGATCGAGTTCTCGTTCGGCGAAGCGCATCGCGATCTCGTAGGCGACATCGGAGTCGACGTCGGGATCGTCGAGCGCCACCTGGATCGACAGCCCGTCGAGCAGTGCGGCGAACTCGAGCGCGAACATCTTGGCGTCCACCTGGCTGCGGAGCTCCCCCGGTTCGGCCGATTCCACCGCGTCGATGATCATCCGGCGCCAGCGCGCATCGAGTTCCATCCGGCCGATCTTGACCTCGTCATGACGGAACGCCTGCGCCCACAGGTCGAACCACAGGCCCCACGCCCCGGGGATCTCGTCGTCGCCGTCACCTTCGGGCACACAGGTCCAGCGGATGAGCAGTGAGAGCCGTTCGCGCAGCGACGACACGTCGGCCAGCATCTGCTCGCCGGCTTCGTAGAACGACTCCTCGGAGTACCGCAGCGCATCGACCAGCAGCCGGTCCCGGGTGCCGAAGTAGTAGATCACCAGCGCCGAACTGACTCCCGCCCGCTTGGCCACATCGGCGATCCTGGTGTCAGAGAAACCGCGTTCACAGATCAGTTCCGCTGCGGCGCGCAGCATCTGGATGCGGCGGGCCTCGTTGTTCTCGGTCGCTGGTGCGGGATCGGCCATCGTGTACTGATCTCCCCTCCGATTGTGGCGGCGCTGCACTTGTCCGAAGCCTAACACTTGGTTAGATTGAACAGTCAGTCAGGAATCCCCGAATGTGGACGGAAGTGGGACTGTCGATGTCGAACAATTACGACGCCGTGGTGATCGGCGGCGGGCACAACGGACTGGTATCCGCGGCCTACCTGGCCCGCTCGGGAGCCCGCACGCTGGTGCTGGAATCACGCGCGACGCTGGGCGGTGCGGCCACCACCGAGGCGCCCTGGGAGGACGCCCCGCACCTGCGGGTGACGCGGCTGTCCTACGTCATGAGCCTGATGCCGCCGACCATCGTGCGCGAACTCAACCTTGAGCGCCACGGGTACAAGGTGCACCCGATGGGGCCCTACTACCAGGCGTTTCCCGAGGGTGGCTCACTGACCATCTACGAGGATGACCCTGCTCGCACGCACGAGCAGCTGGCCAAGTGGTCCAAGAAGGACGCCGACACCTGGCCCAAATGGAACGAATGGCTCGAGGGTATCGCCGACGTGATGGGTCCCCTGCTGACCCAGGTTCCGCCGAACATCGGCTCGCACAAACCGGGCGATCTGCTCGACCTGGCCAAGCTCGCCTGGGGTCAGCGCGGTATCACCACGCGCACCACTGCCGACATCACCAGGCTGCTCACGATGAGCATCGCCGACCTGCTCGACGACTGGTTCGAATCACCGCAAATCAAAGGCGCGCTCGCGGTCAACGGTGTGATCGGAACGTGGGCAGGCCCGTGCGAACCGGGGACCGCCTACGTGATGGCCCACCATTCGATCGGCGACGTCGGTGACGGGCAACTGGGCAGCTGGGGTTATCCCGAGGGTGGTATGGGCGGCGTATCCGAGGCCATCGCCCGCTCGGCCCGCAGTTTCGGCGCCGAGATCCGCACCAACGCCCGGGTGTCCCGACTGCTGGTGCGCAACGGGCGTGTGCAGGGCGCGGTGCTGGAGAACGGCGACGAGATCCACGCCCCGTTGGTGGTCACCACGCTGCATCCGAAAACCGCGTTCCTCGACCACATCTCACCCGCCGAGTTGCCCAGCGACTTCGTCAACGACATCGAACACTGGAAGACGCGCAGCGGCGTGGTGAAGATCAACCTCGCGCTGGGCGAATTGCCCAATTTCACCGCGGATCCCAGCACCGGTCAGGCCGAGCACCACACGGGTTCCGTCGAGATGGCGCCCACCATCGATTTCATCGAGGCCGCGTTCCAGGACGCCCGCGCCGGCAAGCCCGCACTGCTGCCGTTCAGTGACGGAGTCATCCCGACCACCCTGGACAAGACGCTCAATCCCGATGGCACACACATCATGTCGCTGTTCACCCAGTGGGTGCCCGCCGAATGGGCCGCCGAGCCGCATACCGAGGAACTCGACGCCTACGCCGATCGCCTGATCGACCTGTACGACCAGGTGGCGCCGGGCTTCAAATCGTCGATCCTGCACCGCGACATCGTCGGACCGCATGAGATGGAACAGGAATACGGGCTGATCGGGGGCAACATCTTCCACGGCGAGCTGTCTCTGGAGCAGTTGTTCCACATGCGGCCGGCCCCCGGCTTCGCCGACTATCGCACCCCCATCGCGGGGCTGTACAACGGCAGTTCGGCCACGCACGCCGGCGGCGGTGTGTGCGGTATCCCGGGCTGGCAGGCGGCCCGGGCGGCACTGGCCGACAAGAAGAAGGGCAGCAGGCGCGAGCGCGTCTTCTCGGCCCTGGGCAGGCGCTCCTGAACGTCATCGCACCAGGTCTGGCCGACCGCGACCTGACGGCACGTCGGGTCGCGGTCGCGGCCATGCTCAACGCCCGTTCGGTGGCGCTGGTCGGAGCCAGCGCACGACCGGACAGCTTCGGGGCGCGGATGGTCACCGAGGCCCGCCGGGGTGCGCCACGGATCCAGCTGGTCAACCCACGTTATGACCGCATCGGGGACCTACCGTGCGCCCCCGCGCTGGATGCCCTCGACGAGACCCCCGACCTCGTGTTGCTCGGTGTGCCCGACAGTGCCCTGGTCGATCAGTTGCAGGCCGCGGCCCGCATCGGCGCGCGCTCGGCGGTGCTCTTCGGTTCGGCGCACGCACCGGGGCTGCGGGATGAGGTGCGCGCCATCGCCGCAGGCGCTGGCATGGCAGTGTGCGGTGCGGGTTGCATGGGATTCGTCAACGCCGCCACCGGAGTCCGCGCGCTCGGTTACCTCGAACCCGATCCGCTCCCCCCGGGAGACATTGCCCTGGTGACACATTCCGGGTCGGCGTTCTCGACGCTGCTGCGCGCGCGCCGTGGCTTCGGGTTCCGGCTCGCGGTGTCATCAGGTCAGGAGCTGGTCACCGACACCGCCGACTATGTGGACTACGCCCTCGACGATCCCGGCACGCATCTCATCGGTCTGCTGATGGAGACACCGCGATCGGTTCCCCGACTGCGGGCGGCACTCCACCGTGCCGCCGAGCGTGACATCCCGGTCGTCATCCTCACCGTCGGCGGTACGCCACGCGGTCGGGCCATGGTCGCCGCCCACTCAGGAGCATTGGCCGGTGACGCCGCAGGCTGGTCGGCATTCTGCGCCGATGCCGGTGCTGTCCGCGTCACCGATCTCACCGAATTCACCGATACCCTCGAGCTTTTCGCGGCCGGTCGCCGGGTCCGCAGGACTCCGGATGTGGCACGTGACGGGATCGCCACGGTGCACGACTCCGGTGCCGAACGCGCGTTGTGCGCCGATGTCGCCCATGACATCGGGGTGCCCTTCGCCGACCTCTCCGCAGACACACTGAACGTCATCGGCGACCTTCTCGACGAGGGCCTGGCACCGACCAATCCCCTCGACGTGTGGGGCACGGGAGCCGACACCCGGACACTGTTCGGGGCGTGCCTGCGGGCCATCGCGGCCGACCCGGCTGTCGCCGTGACCGCGCTGGCCGTCGATCTGGTCACCGAGTACGACGGTGACACCGCCTACACCGACTCGGTGCTCGACGTCGCCCAGGAAACGCAGGCCCCGTTGGCCGTGCTGGCCTCGGTGCCCTCGGCGATCGATCCGGTGATGGCACAGCTGTTGCGCGACAACGGCATCCCGGTCCTGGAGGGCACCCGCAGCGGACTGGCCGCGATGGGCCATCTGCTGCACTGGCCGCTGCCGGTGACACGCGACCCCATACCCACCGACCACGACCGACGCCGGCGATGGCATGACCGCATCGCCTCGGGCGCGGTCATACCGGGCTTCGACCTGCTCGCCGACTACGGGATCGCAGTACCCACTTCCCGCTCTGCGGATTCGGCGGCCGAAGCCCTGGCCGCCGCGGGCGACATCGGTTACCCGGTGGTGCTCAAGACCCGCGGGACGCTGCACAAGAGCGACGTCGGCGGGGTGGCGCTGGACCTGGCCGACGCGGACGCTCTGCGCGCGGCCTACGAAACGATGTCGGAATCACTGGGGCCCGAGGTCAGCGTCGACTCGATGATCGCCTCAGGTGTCGAGGTGTCCGTCGGTTTCGTCCGTGACGACGCATTCGGTCCGCTCATCGTCATCGCGGCGGGAGGTGTGGCGGTCGAGGTGCTGCAGGATCGCGTCGTGGCGTGCCCACCGCTGACGCGCGAGCGCGCCCTCGATCTGCTGCAGCGGCTACGGATTGCTCCCCTGTTCGGGGGGTGGCGCGGTGCGCCGCCGGTGGCACTCGACGCGCTCGCCGACACCGTTGTCGGGTTCGCGCAGCTGGCAATGGAACTCGGCGATGTGCTGGACGCCGTGGAGGCCAATCCGGTGATCGCCTCACCCGGCGGCGCGGTCGCCGTCGACGTCCTGGCGATCGCCCGCGGGTGACGGCGGCTTTTTAGAAGATCGAGTAGACCTTGCGGACCGTCTCGTGCAGGTCCCAGGTGCCCGTCCAGCCCTTCGGGAACACCGCCACGTCACCGACGCCGACCTCGGTCGGCTTACCACCGTCGGGGGTGACCGTCATGCGGCCCGCCACCAGGTAGATGACCTCGTTGGTTTCCAGCGTCCACCGCGACGGGCCGGGGGCGCACTGCCAGATACCGGCGGACTGCTCACCGTCAGCCCAGATCTCGACGCCGTGGGTGGCCATCGGCGCGCCGGTCGCCTCGTCCAGGGGACCCCAGTCCTCGAGTTCGGCATCTGCGGCGCCGGCCAGCAGTGGGGTCAGGGTGGGTACGGTCATGATGACACCTTCGCTTCAGTGACGTTTTCCGGGAATGGGAGTGAAATGGGTTCGGGATCAACACGACTGCGGCCCTGCGCATCGAACCGGTCCAGGCCGAGATCGGTGAGATCGAGCCAGGTGCACTCGCCGGTGCGAGTCAGATCCGCGGCCACCTCGGCCACCGCGGGGCCCCACATCATGCCATGGCCTGCGGCGCTGGCCACCACCGTGCCGGCGACCGGCCCGTCGTCGGTGAGCAACGCCCCAAGGATCGGCAGATGGTCGGGGGTGTAGTCGATGGTGGCGGCCCAGGTCCGCCGCAGTCCTAGCCCGCGCACCGCCGGGTAGAGCTCCTCGATGCGGTCGCGCGCCTTCTGGTAGTACAACCAGTCGAACTCGCCCGCAACGCCCGGTGACTCGTCGGGATTGCTCATCCCCCACAGCAGCCCACCTGATTCACCAGGCCGCCAATAGATTCCGGACACCACGTCGAAAACCATCGGCAGGTCGTAGACGCTGGTTCCCGGCACCGGGGCGGTCACCACCACCTGATGGCGGGTTCCCCCGGCGAACACCCGGCCACCGGCCAGTGCGCCGACCTCGCCCAGTTGCGGACCGCCGGTGAGGACGACACGGTCGGTGTCGATCGGGCCGTCGGCGGTGTCGACGCCGACCACCCGGCCGCCCGCCGTCCGCAGTCCGGCGAACGCGCAGCGCTCCCGGACATCGACACCATGGACGGCCAGCGCCGCGGTGTAGGCCAGCACATTGCGGGGAGCGTCGATGTACCCGTCGCCGGGCGCGTTGGACGCTCCGAGAGTGGCACCGGGCGCCAGACCGGTGTCCCGGGAGTCCAGTTCCGATCCGGACAGCCATTCGACGTCGAGGCCGAGGCTCTTCTGCAGGGCGATACGGGCATGCGCCTGCTCGACCTCCGCATCGCTGAAGCAGGGCATCAGGTAGTTCTGCGCCTTGAACCCGCAGTCCAGGGGGAACCGGTCGCCGCTGGCGCGGTAGAACTCCTGACTGCGCATGCCGAGTCGGATCGCCGTCTCGGTGCCGCCCTGGGCTCGCACCATACCTGCGGCCCGACTGCTTGCGCCTTCACCGAGCGTGCCGGAATCGAGCAGGATCACATGTTCCACACCGCTTTCGGCGAGCAGGACGGCGGTCCATGCGCCGACCGTGCCACCCCCGACCACCACTACGTCAGCACTTGAGGATGAGCTGGTCATAATACGAGACCGTGGCATAGACTGAACGCTCAGTCAAGCTCTCGAGCGATGGGATATCACCGTATGTACGGTCTGACGGCCGAGGACCAGCGCATCCGCGACACGGCCCACGAGTTCGCCGAATCGCTCATCCCCTACGAAGTGGAAGCCGAGCTCGCCGGCGGTCAGCTGCCCAAGGAGATCACCGCCGCGTTCGGCGCCCGTGCAATCGAACTGGGCTTGTACGCCACCAACATTCCGGAATCGGCCGGCGGCCGGGGCTGCACTGCGCTGCAGCAGGTGCTGGTGCAGGAACAGGTCGGGCGCGTGACCAACGGCTTGGCCTGGTGCATGCATACTCCGCCGCAATGGTGGGTCGACGTGGCCACCGATTATCAGCGCGAGCGTTGGCTGCTGCCCGGGGTGCGCGGTGAGAAACACGAGGCCTACGCCATCACCGAAGAGTTCGCCGGTTCGGACGTATCCGACCTGGCCGCCACGGCACGTCGCGACGGTGACGAGTACGTCGTCAATGGCGTCAAGTGGCACGTCACATCGTTCAACCTGGCCGACTACGTCTTTGTCCAGGCCGTGCTCACCACCGGCGAGTTCGCCGGTGACCACGTCCTTCTGGTCGTCGATTTGCCTTGGCCCGGTGTCGAAGTGGTGCGCACGCCGCACTACAGCCACCACATCGCCGACGAGCATCCGATCGTGTCGTTCACCGACGTGCGGGTGCCCGTGTCCCACCTGGTCGGCGCCGAGGGCGAAGGTATGACGTTCACGCAGGACTGGTTCCGGTTCGAACGATTGATGGTCGCGTCGCGCTGCGTCGGCGCGGCCCAGCGGCTGGTCGACGAGATGACCCGATTCGCGAAGGAACGCGTCATCGACGGTAAACCGCTCGGCGAGTACCAGTTGGTGGCGGGCATGCTCGCCGACAGCGCCACCGAGTTGTTCGCGGCCCGCACCATGCTCTACGAGGTGGCCCGGTCCATCGACGCCGGGGCGGACCGCAAGACGTTGCACGGTCAGTCGTCGATGGCCAAGGTCTACTGCTCCGAGATGGCCGGTCGAGTCGCCGACCGCGCGGTCCAGGTGTTCGGTGGCCGCGGCTACATGCGCGAGAACGTCGCCGAGCGGATGTTCCGTGAACTGCGGGTGGAGCGAATCTGGGAGGGCGCCAGCGAGATCCAGCGGCTCATCGTGGCGCGGCAGCTGATGAATCGTGGTCCGCAGGCCTTGCTGGGGACGTGATCGAGCCGAGCAACTGGTTGAACCCCTCGGTCATCGACGGGTGCGTGTAGATCTCGTCACGCAGTTGGCTCGCGGTGATGTGATGACGCATCGCCAGCGCCACCAGGTTGATCACTTCGTGCGAATCATAGGACAGCAGTGCCGCGCCGAGGATCTCGTCGGTGTCGGCGTGCACCACCACCTTCATCATGCCCGCGGTCTCGTCGACGATGCGGGCACGCGGCATGGTGGCCATCTTCGCCACAGGCATTGCCGCCACCTTTACAGGCAGCCCCGCCTCCCGGGCGCCACGTTCGGTGAGTCCGACACGCGCCAGTGGTGGGGTGGTGAACAGCGCGTACGGCACCGCCGACCGGGACGCGGTGGTACGGGTGCTGTCACCGGTGAGCTGGCTCAGCACGATGCGGTAGTCGTCGAGCGAGATGTAGGTGAACTGCGGCCCGCCGTTCACGTCGCCGATCGCGAAAACATGGGGCTGGCTGCTGCGCAGGGCGTCGTCGACCAGTATTGATCCGTCGGCCGCCACCGCGATACCCGCCTGCTCCAGGCCGAGGTCCGCGGTGACCGGAGCACGGCCGAGCGCCACCAGCACGGTGTCGGCGGCCACCACGTGCTCGCCGTCGGCCCGATAGGTGACCGACGTCGAACCGTCGGATTCATCGCGGACCGCAGTCACCTCGGCCGGGCACACCACGTCGACACCGGCCGCCCGCAGGATGGCCGCGGCGTTGTCGGCGATGTCGTCGTCCTCGTTGCCGAGGATCCGGGCATGACGCTCGAGCACCGTCACCTCGGAACCGTAACTGCGGAGCATCGCCGCGAACTCAAGGCCGACGTAACCGCCGCCAAGTACCACGAGACGCCCGGGAAGTTCTGCTGTGGAAAGCAATTCGGTGCTGGTCACGGTGTTGGGGCTGTCCTTGAGCCCGGGGATGGCAGGTATCACGGGCTCGGCGCCGGTGTTCACGACGATGTACCGCGCGGCCACCGTGACATCCGCGCCGTCCGTCGTGTGGACGTCGACGGTGGTGGCATCCCGAAACCGAGCCTGTCCCGTCAGCACGGTGACGGTGTCGATGCCGGTGAGCATCGAGAGATTCACCGCGCGGAGATCGGACGTGAGGTCTGCGGTGGCGTCGACGGCGTCCCGGTAGCGTGCGGTGTGGGGGCTGCGCGGATCCAGATGCTCGGAGCGGTAGACCATCGACTTGGTGGGAACGCAGCCGATGTTGATACAGGTGCCGCCGTACATCATTGGCGACCGTTCGACCATCACCACCCGCCAGCCCTGACGGCCCAACGTGGCGGCCAAGGTTTTACCGCCTTTACCGAAGCCGATCACCACCAGATCGGCGTCGATCACCGACGCGTCGGACACAGATGCTCTCCTTGTGCAGTTGGGGTGCACGGCGCATGGCCATGCGTTCGATGAATGCTATCGGCGCCGTCACGGCGTGATGTCCAGGGCCGCGCGCACGATGCTGTCGGTGTCGATGCCGTGGTGGCGGTAGACGTCATCGAGCGATCCGACCTGACCGAATTCACGGACACCCAACGTGGCCACCGGAACCCGGTTGATCACGCCGAGGAACGCCAGGGCGTGGGGATGCCCGTCGAGCACTGTCACCATCGGCGCGGCCCGCCCCGCCGGGAAGAGCTGGTCCAGAATCCAGTTCGGTGACTGTCCTGTCCCCGTCCGGGCCTGCTGCGCCTCGAACAGCAGACCGGGGCTCGTGACGCACACGACGTCGGCGCCCACACCCACGGCCTCGAGCCGGTCGGCCGCCGCGAGCACCTCGGTCATCACCGCACCCATCCCGACCAGCGTGACCGTGGGTTGCTGCGGGCCGGACACCCGCCGCAGCAGGTATCCCCCGGCGACCACTTGTCTGCGCCGCCGCTCGCGCGCGGCGGGATCCGACGGGATCGCGGCGAGCCGCTGATCGACCGGTCGAGTGGACAACCGAAGGTAGGACGACTTTCCACCGACCCGCCCCAGCCGCGAAAGGCATTCCAGCAGGGTCCATTCGACGTCGATCGCGAAGCCCGGCTCATAGCTGACGCAACCGGGCTGCTCCAATCCGATCGACGGCGTCTTGATCGACTGGTGCGCACCGCCCTCAGCGGCCAGCGTGACCCCCGACGGCGTGCCCACCAGGATCGACTGGCCACCGGCATAGATGCCGTATGACCACGGCTCCAGCGCCCGCTCGACGAAGGGGTCGTAGAGCACACCGATCGGGAAAAGCGGTTCTCCCCACCGGCTCCACGTCGCGCCCAGCTCACCCAGCAGGCCCACCAGGTTGGTCTCGGCGATCCCGAGTTCGATGTGCTGACCGGTGGGCGCCTCACGCCAGTGCATGATGGTTTCGGCGTCGTCCTCGAACCAGTTGCGGCGTTCGACGGCCGACCATACCCCGACCTTGTTGAGCCAGCCGGCGAGATTGGTCGTCGAACTCACGTCGGGGCTGACCGTGACCACCCGCCCGGCGGCCTGCGGCGCGGTGCGGCTGAGGTCGAGCAGCGCCCGGCCCAGTGCCGCCTGCGTCGTCGACGTACCCGCGGGCGAATGCCCGAAATCCACCGGAACTGTCGGCGGTGCAGCATATTCAACGGGCTCGCGGTGCAGCCGTCGCGCGGTTTCGGCGCATCGCACCCCGGCCGGGGTGTCGGCACCGAAGCGCTGCCAGGGCCGGTCCGGGTCGACGCCGACCGCGGCGGCGAAATCGCTGAACTGATCGACGCTCAGCAGCGACGAATGGTTCTGCGGATGACCTTCGATGGGCAACCCGTAACCCTTGATGGTGTAGGCCAGGATGACGGTGGGCCTGGTGTCGTCGATCTGGGCGTATGCCGCGCGCAGCGCGTCCAGGTCGTGGCCACCGAGGTTGCGGATCGCCCGGCTCAAGGTGTCGTCGTCGAGCGTCTGGACCAACCCCGCGAGTTCCTCCCGACGGGGCCCGTCTCCGGGCAGTCGTTCGCGCAGTTGAGAAGCATTGCAGCGCAACAATCGCTGATACTCGGGGTTGGGCATGTCGAGAATTCGATCGCGCAGGGCGTCGCCGCCCGGCCGGGTGAACAACTCGTCGAGCAGGTGGCCGAACCGCACCGTGATGACCTGCCAGCCGGCGGCTCCGAACATGGTCTCGAGGCGGCCCACCGCGATGTTGGGCACCACCCGGTCCAGCGACTGACGGTTGAGGTCGACGATCCAGACGATCTCGCCGAGCGCGGATGTACCGGGATCGAGGATGGCCTCCCACACCGCGCCCTCGTCCAACTCGGCGTCGCCCACCAGGGAGTACTGCCGTCCCGGCGACCCGGTAGCGGGCTCGTCGCCGAACCGTGCGGTGATGAAACGGCGTGCGACCGCTCCCCAGATCGGTGCGGTGGCGCCGATACCCACCGATCCTGTCGAATAGTCGACGGGGTCGGGATCTTTGACCCGGCTCGGATAGGGCTGGAGCCCACCGAACTCGCGCAGCCGGGTCAGGTAGGACTCGTCGAGTTCACCGAGCAGATAGTTGATGGCATGCAGCACCGGCGACGCGTGCGGTTTGACCGATACCCGGTCCACCTGACGCAACTGCTCGAACCACAGCGACGTCATGATCGAAACCATCGACGCGCACGACGCCTGGTGCCCGCCGACCTTCATACCGCCGGGGTTGGGTCGGACGCGGTTGGCGTGATGGATCATCGCGGTGGAAAGCCACAGCACACGCTGCTCGATCTCGGCGGTGACATCGGATGCCGTCTGCGCCACAGTGGGTGTCGTCATTGCCCGGACTCCTGAATCATTGTGCGTATCTCGTCACAATTGAGCCATCAATCATTGATCTGAGCAACCACCCGCGCCATTGATTGGCATAATGCACAACCTGACCGATCGCAACACCGCGGAGGTGGACAGAATGCCCAGCAAGCCCGTCGTCGACGCCGTCGATGCGCGGATCCTCAGCGCGCTCAGCGACGACCCGCGTGCATCGGTGATCGCCTTGGCCGACCGCGCAGGACTGTCCCGCAACACCGTCCAGGCGCGGTTGGCCAGGATCGAGGAACGCGACGTCCTGCAGACCTTCGAACGCCGCATCGACCCGGCCGCGCTCGGCTATCCGCTGTCGGCCTTCATCCTCACGCGCGTCGTGCAGCGCAAGCTCGATGCCATCGCCGACGAATTGGCCTCGGTGCCCGAGGTGCTCGAGGTCCACGGGCTCAGCGGTTCGGTCGATCTGCTGGTACAGGTGGTCGCACGCGACGGCGACGACCTGTACCGCATCGCCGGGCGCGTGCTCGACATCGACGGCGTCGAGCAGACCACGACATCGCTGGTGATGCGCCAACTGCTGGGCTACCGCGTGAAACCGCTTCTGGCGGGCCTGATGTCGCAGCGCTGAATCACACTTCGATCGGTGGGCGTAATCGCTCCATGGTGTACTGCCGGTTGCGTCTGGCCGCAAACGAACTGGCCGCCAGCGATACCGCCAGCAGGCCGACCAGCACCGCCGTGGCCACCCACAGTCGCGAGTCGATTCCGCCGACCGTGAGCTGCCGTAAACCGTTGACGGCGTATGTCATCGGATCGAATGGGTGAATGACCTGGAATGGCTTGGCAGTGGTCTCCACCGGATAGATGCCGCCCGCCGACACCAGCTGGAACATCAGGAAAGCCAGCGTCACCACTCGGCCGACGGCCACCCCGAGCAGTGAGTTGAACGCCTGGATCATCGCCAGGAACGTGGCGGCGACCAGCACCAGGAACGCGACCGTGGCCAGGGGGTACTTGGCGTGCAGACCCACACCGAAGTGCACCACCAGATACATCACGACAACCTGGCAGAACGCGATCAGCGACGCGGGCCAATAGGACGCCAGCACAACGCGCAACGCGCCCAGTCCGTTGACAATGGGCCGGGACTGCAAGGGTGTCAACAGCATCCAGATGATCAGGGCGCCGATGAACAGTGCCAGCGGCAGGAAGAACGGTGCGAAACCGGTGCCGAACGTGGCGGCCTCGTTGTGGGTCACCAGATCGAGTGCGACGGGCTGCGCCAAGGTGCGCGCCACTTCGGTGCGCTGCTGCGGCGTCCAGGACGGCACCTGGGTGGAACCCTCACGCAGTTTTACGGCGAGCTCGTTGCTGCCCGCCTCGAGCTTCTGCGTGCCGTCGGCGAGTTGGTCGGCGCCGGTGGCCAATCGGTTACCACCGTTGGCCAGCTGCACAAGTCCCTGATTGAGTCGTTGGGCGCCGCTGTTGAGTTGGTCGACACCATCGCGCAGTTTGACGACGTCGGAGCGCAACCCGCCGCTCAGCGCTTTGGTGATGAACACCCGCAGCTTGCTGTTCGGGTCCCCGAGCTCGGTCTCCAATGTGCCTGCGCTGTCCCGCAGTTTGAGCAGACCCTCGTCGGTGGTCGGGTCGATCCCCTGTGCGCGCAGCAGCCGTTGTGCGCCGGCCAGCGCGGTCCCGGCATCGCGGACCGCCGGATCCGGATTGTTCTGCAGAAGCGCCACCGTCTGATCGACGATGGCTGCCGCCTGCGCACTGTTGACGTTCAGCGCCGCGATCCGGTCGGTGGTCGATCGCACCGCGCCACTGAGATGTTGTGCGGCGGCGCTGACTTCCTGCGGGTCCAGGTCAAGGCTGCCGACGCGGTCGAGCACGTCGATCAGCGGATCGACGGCGGTGTCGACCGACGTGGCGAGTTGCCTTGTGCCCGAAGCGAGTTGCGCCGATCCGTCCCGCGCGGTGACCAGGCCGGCAGACAGCGTGCCCGCACCGGAGGCAAGCGCGTGCGCACCGGAGTTGGCCGTGTCGAGACCCTTCGCGAGCTGATCGGCGCCGTCGGCCGCCTGTACCAGACCGGCGCCGGCGTCGGTGAGCCCCGTCAGCACGGTTCCCAGGGTGCGCTCGCCGATGCTCGCGTTGACCTGGTTGATCACTTCGCGCGCGGCGTTCTGCCCGATGACCGACGCGAGATAGTTGTTGGCGTTGTTGAACGTGAAGCCGATCTTGGCCTGCTGCGGATCACCGCCGGAGGGTGATGTGATGTCGGCACTGAAGTCGCGCGGCAACGTGATCGAGAAGTAGTACTTGCCGCTGGACACTCCGGCTTCGGCTTCCTGCGCCGAGACCGTGTGCAGGTCCAGCTGATTGGACGCGATCAGCGCCTGGGCCACCTCGTCACCGGCCTTGACCAGTTGGCCCTGGGCCTGCGCGCCGGTGTCCTCGTTCACCAGGGCCACGGGCACCTTGTTGACCTCGTTGAAGGGATTCCAGAACGCCCACAGGTACATCGCCCCGTACAGCAGCGGCATCAGGATGACGGTCACCAGCGCGATGCGCGGCAACAGCCCGCGTGAGTAGCGCTTGAGATCGGTGCCCAACGACATTCCGGCAAGCACGTCAGTCATCACCCTTCTGCAGTCCCGCCAGCTCGGGGCGGGAGGTGTTCGCTACGTGCACCTGTGCACGTACGGCGCGGCCGTCGACGCCGTTGACGGTCGCGGTGACAACGGTCTGCTGCTGCCCGAGCGCGATCAGGCGTTCGACCAGCACTTCGCGGTTGGCGTCACTGGTGACGTAGTCGATGTTCCCGACCACCAGTAGGGCGGGGCGCCCGGTGTTGGCCAGTGCTACGCGTAATAGCATCCGGTCCAGTTCGGAGATCTCCTCGACGTACTCGGTGAGCGGCGGTACAGGCAGGTCACCGAACACGTTTGCGCACAACGCGTTCAGGTCGCCCTGGTCGGCGCGGCGGATCAGGCGGTACCACGCGGCATCCCAGCGCAGCTGTTCGGTGACCAGGTCGCGGACCGTGACCGATTCGGCAACGGTGTCCAGTTCGTCGATACCGGCCAGGCCCGCGACCGGGAAGATGTCCTTGGCCCGGCTTCGCCCGAATACGGTGAGCTGCCCCGACACCGGGCTCATCCGCCCCGCCAGTGTCATGAGCAGTGCCGTGCGACCGGAACCCGCAGGGCACACCAACACCGTCAGCCCGCCCTCGGCGATGTCGAGATCGATCGGCCCGTACACCGGCCCCCACGGTCCCTTCATCGTGATACCGCGGGCGGTGACAGCCGGCGATTCGGGTTCCGGCGCAGGGTCTGAGTCCACAGTCACCCGCCTATCTCATCACCTCGCCACGATGAGCATCGCGACATGAAGTGATGTCCGCGATTCCGCGTCGTCCAGATCGACTCCGACGAGGCGCTGCAGCGCAGCTAATCGGCTGTAGAGCGTGGGGCGAGACAGGTGTAACCGTTTGGCCAGGTCGGTCTTGTTGCCACCGGCTTCCAGGAAGGCACGCAGCAAGTCGAACATCTCGTCGCCGTGGCTGGCCCGGTGGGCAAGCACAGACCGCAGTTCGGTTTCGGCGAACGCCTGCACCCGTGGGTCGGATCGGATGAGCGCAACGAGCCCGCGGAGCCTGACATCGGCGGCGCGATAGAACGGCCGCACAGCCTCTGGCGTCGTCTGCGGCAAGGCGGCGGCGACTTCGGCGACATGGGCCGCCTCGGTCAATCCTCCGGCGGCATCGACGAGCCGGCTCGATTCGGGTCCGATCCCGATGACGCACCCGCTCACACCGCCCATACGCATCACCGCGTCGCGGATCGACCGGCACAACTCGCCGAGTATTGCTTCGGCTTCACCGACTTTCGACGCCCGCGGTGCGAGCAGCAGATCGATCTGACCATCCTCACGGCTGGCGGCCAGCACGGTGTGCCTGCCGGCGCGCACCGCATGGACCACCGCGTCGAGTGTGCGCACGCGACGCTGCTGCACCACCACCTGATCGGGCCCGCGTGACTCGGCGGGCCGGACGGTTGCCGGGATGTACGTCAGTGCCGGCCTCAGTCCCAGCGCGTTGGCCCGTGACGTCGCCTCGGCCTCGTCACTGATGCGGCCCTGACGAAGATCGTCGACCAGACCGCTCTGGGCGCGCAGTTCCAGCGACGTGCGGTCCTGCTCGACCATCCGGTGCAGCGCCAGCGCCTGCGCGGCCCGCTCGAGGGTCATCACCGCGCGCGAGCTTTCGCTCAGCGTCGGTGCCACGAGGCGGCCCCACTCCTGGCGGTACGGGCCGACCGATCGACTGACCCAGGCGTGTGGACCCGCGACCGGTGTGAGCCGCGAGCGGCGCTCCCAGTCGTCGAGCAGTTCCGAGGTCGCCATGCCGTACCCGGCGAACGCCAGCACCTGGCGGTTGAGATCCTCGAGCACCACCGGCGCCGCAAGCATGTCGGCGGCCACCGACACGATCTCGTCGAGCGAGGCGCGGCGCATGCTCAGCCCGGTGAACGTCTCATGCACGCGGCGGGCATGGTCTACCTCGGCGTACTGCTCGGCGACGATGCGCCGGTGTACCTCCTCGGTGACCTCCACGAAGCGGACTGTGCGGTGCAGCACGATCACCGCGAGACCGAGGCCGGCGCCCGACGCGAGGACTGACTGGGGCACCTCTTTGATGCGGGTGCCCAGCTCGATGACGACGCCCGCCGCCCCCGCGGCCGCCAGACCCGGCAGGTAGGTATCGCGACGGCGTTCGTCGGTCAATGCCAATCCGGTGGTCAACACCAGTTCGCCGCCTTCGAGCAGGTTGGACAGGTCGGCCACTTCACTGACGTGCACCCAGCGGACCCGCCGGTCGAGCGCCTCACCACCGTGCACCACCTCTGGCAGGCCGGCCTGCAGCACGGGCAGGTCCAGGATCTCGCGCAGTGTCGGCTCCACCTGACGAATCGTAAAACAACTGCCGGCAGAACTTACACATCGTCGACCCACGCGGGGCTGCGTTAACCCGAGAATCGAAGCCATGACCAGCACCCGCATCAACACCATCGGACATTGGGCAGACGGCAAGAAGTTCGCCGGTATCGGCGACCGCACCGTACCGGTCACCAATCCCGCGACCGGCCAGATCACCGGCGAAGTCGCCCTCGCCGACGTACAGGACGCCCGCGCCGTGATCGACGCCGCCGCGGCGGCGTTCCCCGACTGGCGCGACACCTCACTGGCCAAGCGGTCCACCGTCCTGTTCGCCTTCCGCGAGCTGCTCAACGCGCGCAAGGGTGAGCTGGCCGAGATCATCACGTCCGAGCACGGCAAGGTCGTCTCCGACGCCCTCGGCGAGGTCAGCCGCGGCCAGGAAGTCGTCGAATTCGCTTGCGGTATCCCCCATCTGCTCAAGGGCGGGATGACCGAGAACGCCTCGACCAAGGTCGACGTCTCATCGATCCGCCAGCCCCTCGGTGTGGTCGGCATCATCAGCCCGTTCAACTTCCCCGCCATGGTCCCGATGTGGTTCTTCCCGATCGCCATCGCCGCGGGTAACACCGTCGTGCTCAAGCCCTCGGAGAAAGACCCGTCGGCCGCGCTGTGGATCGCCGAACTGTGGAAGGAGGCCGGCCTGCCCGACGGCGTGTTCAACGTGCTCCAGGGTGACAAGGTCGCCGTCGACGAGCTGCTGACGAACCCGTCGGTGAAGTCGGTGAGCTTCGTCGGGTCCACCCCGATCGCGCAGTACGTCTACGCCACCGGCACCGCACACGGCAAGCGCGTCCAGGCCCTCGGCGGCGCCAAGAACCACGCCGTCATCCTGCCCGACGCCGACCTCGACCTGGCCGCCGACGCCATGGTCAACGCCGGTTTCGGCTCCGCAGGCGAACGCTGCATGGCCATCAGCGCCTGCGTCGCCGTCGGCCCCATCGCCGACGACCTGGTCGCCAAGATCGCCGAACGCGCGGCCACCATCAAGACCGGCGACGGCACCCGCGACTCCGACATGGGCCCGCTGGTCACCAAGGCCCACCGCGACAAGGTCGCCTCCTACGTCGATGCCGGCGAAGCCGACGGCGCCAAGATCGTCGTCGACGGCCG
>CAMFLL010000101.1 GCA_945957405.1 uncultured Mycolicibacterium sp.
GGCCGAGGTCCAGGAAGGTCCGGACCGCCGCGTCCAGGTCCGAGGTGCCGGCCAGCGCCGCGGCTTCGACTTCACTGGGCAGGAACACGTCGCACGCGCGCACGGCGTCCCGCAGGGCGGCGTCGTTACCGCTGATGTAATCCTCTTGCGGATCGAAGTAGATGGCCGCACCGGTGTGGGCGCGCAGCCACCCGGCCAGCTCGATCTGGGCGTGTAAAGCCATGGCCGACACCAGGATCCCCGGCGCGCACAGTGCGTCGTCGGGAACGTCGCCGGGGTGCACCGACATGTCCTCGAAGTGCTGCTCGCCCAGTACCAGGTCCCAGACCCGGCCGCCGGCATCGTCGTAGCTGACGATGTTGCGCACCGTGGGCCGGTCGCGGCGCGGCAGAGCGTCCGGGTCGGTCCCGGCGGAGCGCAGTGCGGCGCGCAGGTCGGCGGTGGCGTCGTTGCCCAGCGGGGCGACGATCACCGGCCGTGCGCCCGCGAGCCGGGCCGAGAGCGCCGCGAAAAGTGCGTCGCCGCCGACGGATTCGACGCGCTCACCGGACGGGGACACGGCCTCGTCGATCGTCAGGTTGCCGATGCAGACCAGTGTGGGATCGTCAGCCACGAGCCACCGCCGCGGCATAACAGCTCAAACCGAGGTGGTAGCCGACCAGTTGGGCCGGCAGCAGGTACAGCAGCGGCGACAGCGCCTCGGGCACCGCGGGCAGCGTGAGCACGGTACCGGCAAGGCCGTCGAACGCGCGCTCACCCTCGGTGGTCACGACGTAGAGTCGACCGCCCCAGCGCAGCGCGTCGGTGCCGGTGTCGACGGCTCGCGGCACCGAGGGACCCGTCGGCGCCAACAGGAACAGCGGTTCGCCGGCCTTCTGCGAGTTGTAGTGGTGGTACTCCTCGGTCTGGATGTCAAGGGCGTGCAAGGTGGTGCATTCCTTCACCTTCGCGGCGCCGACGATCGCCGAGGCCAGGTTGGGTCCGGCACCGGCGAACAGCACGGTCCGCACGCCGAGACGCACCTCGTCATCGGCGATCGCGGCGATCACCGGGTCGACCCGGGTCAGCACCGCCGCCATGGCATCCGGCAGTCCGTCGAGCGCGGCGCGCAGCGCCGGAGCGGCCGCCGACGTGCTCCGCTCGGCGATGCGGACCGCGAGTTCGAACAGCAGCGCCAGCGCGGCGGTGGAGGACTGGGTGGGCCAGCCGACCCGGGTCGCCTCGATCTTCAAAGCCCGGTCCGCTTCGGCCTGCAATGTCGAGCCGTCGGTGTTGGTGAGCGAAACGGTATACGCTCCGCGATGCTGCGCGACCAACAGCGCTTCCACGGTCCGCGTCGTCTCCCCCGAACTGGACAGTGCGATCACCGCGGTCGTCGCGTCCACCAGACCGGCGTGGTAGTACGCGAACTCCAGGCTCTGCATCGGTTCGCACGGCACGCCGAGCGCGGTTTCCAGCACCTGCCGGGCCGCGATCATGACTGCCAGCGAATCCCCGCACCCGACCAGCACCAGGCGCGTGATGCGGCCGGCGAGCCGGTCGGCAACGTCATCGAGTGCTGCAATGTTTTTGCTGATAGTTGCCTGTATGGCGGCTGGCTGCCCGAAGAGTTCGGGTCCCGTGGCCTCGACCCGGAATCGCAGCTTCGGATCCAACGGGTCATTGCTCGGCAGCGCCAGGATGTGTGCACGTTCGGCGTCGGACACCCGCTGGACGACGGCGCGCTGGCGGTCGTCGAGCGGGCTGGTCGCCGGGTCGAGCAACGGGCTTGAGAGGACAGTCATCGAAGTCGAATGCTCCTTCCCGGCCCGGCACGGGTCTGAACGTCACAACCAGGCGAGAAGTCAAACGGTATACCGTTTCTGTTTCTGTGCGATGAACTTCCGTAAGGTCGTCGTAACAGAAATTGCCGGGATTCGGCCGACCGTCCGCCCCGTGGCGAACCGTCAGCGCCGCCGGGTGGTCATCACTCGCGGTGGCGGACGATGTTGACGACGTTGCCGTCCGGTGCGCGCACCAGGAAGCGGCGCACGCCCCAGGCTTCGGTGGTGATCGGATGGACGATCTCATAGCCCAGACGGCAGGCTTCCTCGTAGGCCGCGTCGACGTCATCGGTTTGCACCGACATCACGGAGTCCGCGGACGCGGTGGCATCGGAGGTGACCAGCTGGACGTTCGCGCCCGTGTCGGGTGAGGTGTAGCGCGCCACCCAACCCATGTTGAACTCCTCGGTGCTCAATCCGAGGAAGTCGGTGTAGAAGCCCTTCGCCGTCTCGATGTCTGCGACCGGCAGGTTGACCATGATGTGTTTGGCCCGCATGGGTTCTCCTCACGTCTGCCCCGACGGTAGCGCGCGTGCCGCCGGGGTACGGCGCCCAACCCGCGGTAGCCTCAGCGCGTGCCATCCCGAAGTCCCACCCGCGCGGTCCGGTATGCGCGTCGCCGCAGACGACGGATGGCGCTGAAAGTCCACGAGCTCACGGCTTCTCAATGGGCGGCGCTGCAGGCGGCGTGGGGCGGGTGCGCTTACTGTGGGGCGACGGGGACGCCCATGCAGAAGGACTGCGTGCTGGCGATCTCACGGGGTGGCAGCTATGCGCTGGCCAACGTCGTACCGAGTTGCCGCTCATGCAATGCCAGCAAGTGCAATGCCGAAGTGACCACCTGGATGCGTCGTAAGAAGCTCGACGAAGCGGCCTTCCTGGTGCGGCAGGCCGAGATCAACCGGATGCTGGCCCAGACGCCCTGAGGCGGAACAGCGGAATCCGTCGGCCCGCCGCTTCTGCGGTGCTGCGGTATTGCGCATATCCGCCGTAGACCTTCTCGGCGAGGCCGAAGAGTCGTTCGTAGTCATCATGGTCGAGAACCTCAGACGCGGTGAAATCGTCTCCGCCGAAACGGCATTCGGGATTCTTCTTGAGGTTATGGTACCACTGGGGGTGCGTTGGCGACCCCATGAACGAGGCCACCAGGATCGGGTCGGCACCATCGTGGAAGTACGTGAGTTGATGGACCCGTTGCAGTCCCGACCTGGCGCCGGTGCTGACCAGCGGTGCCGTCGAGATTCCGCCGAGAATGCTGGGGTAGCGGCCGCCGGTCACCCGGTACAGCCACGGGTCGATGGGCCACAACACGCGCCGGGATGCGGCCTGGACCTTGGGTGAGCGGCCGACCTTCTCCAGTGTCCGATACCAGCGGCCGTAGTGCTGATTCGGGTCGACATAGTGCAACGGCATAGCCGGAAAGTACGCCCGGCGGGCGGCGTCTGGCGATCGTGCGCCCAAAGCACGTCCTCGACACCCCGATCCGGCACCGCGGGCTTGACCCCTCGTTTGAGTCCATGCTAAGCAAGTGCTCAGCATGCGGCGCAGCTGGCGCCGCCACGAGGAGGCGGATCATGACGGTGCAGGCGGTACTGGACGAAATTCGTGACGCACCGGGTACGGGCGACGTCATCCCGATCATCGATCCGGCCACCGAAGAGCAGATCACCGAGTTCACCGACTGCGGCCCCGAGGCCATCAACGATGCGGTGGCTCGCGCGAAGGAGACCGCCGAGGCCGGGGTCTGGTCGGGCAAGCCCGACTATGAGCGCGCCAAGATCTTGTGGAAGGTCGCCGACCTGATCGACGAGAACGCCGAGATCCTCGCCGACCTCGAGTCGCTGAACGCCGGTATCCCGCCGGCGCAGGCGCAGATCATCACCAAGGTCGGCTCGGAGTGGTTCCGCTACTACGCCGGCTGGTGCACCAAGGTCGACGGCATCGCACGCGACGTCAACACCGGCGGCCTCACCGGTATCGACTCACACATGCACGCCTACTCGATCAAGGAGCCGTATGGCGTTGTGGGCCTGATCTTCCCGTGGAACGGACCGGTGTTCAACTTCTGCGCCAAACTCGCGCCGTCGTTGGCCGCCGGCTGCAGCAGTGTCGTCAAACCCGCTGAGGAGACACCCCTTTCGGCACTCGTGCTCAACCGCATCCTGGCCGAAGCCGGGGTGCCCGAGGGTGTGGTGAACCTGGTGAACGGCTACGGGCACACCGCGGGCGCGGCCATCACGGCCCACCCCGACGTCGAGAAGGTGGCGTTCACCGGGTCGACGGAAGTGGGCCGGGCGATCGTGCGCGCGTCCGCAGAGAGCAACCTCAACAAGGTCACACTGGAACTCGGCGGCAAGTCTCCGGTGTTGATCTTCGACGACGCCGACCTCGACACCGCTATCACGATGGCCGCATTCGGCACCTTCGTGCACTCCGGGCAGGCCTGCGTGTGCGGTTCGCGGATCTTTGCCCAGCGCGGCGTCTACGAGCGTGTTGTCGAGGGCATCGCCAACATCGGCAACAATCTTCAGCTCGGTGGGCCCAAGGAGGAGGGTTCGATGGTCGGTCCGCTGATCAGCCAGAAGCAGTTGACCCGCGTCCTCGGGTATCTCGACCAGGGCAAGTCCGACGGCGTCGACATCGTGACCGGCGGGCACCGCCTGGACCGCAAGGGATACTTCGTGCATCCCACAGTGGTGACCAACGTCGATCCCGACTCCAGTCGGCTGTTCCAGGAGGAGATCTTCGGCCCCGTCGTCACGATTCTGCCGTTCGATGACGAGGACGAAGCCGTCGCGCTGGCCAACAACAGCACCTACGGGCTGGCCGCCACGGCGTGGACCAGCAACCTCGGCCGCGCGCACCGACTGGCCAAGCGTCTCAAGGCCGGCACCGTGGGGCTCAACTGCCAGCTGCAGTTCGACCATTCGATGCCGTTCGGTGGTTACAAGCAGTCCGGCTGGGGCTACGAGTCGGGCAAGGCCGGCATCGAGACCTACCTGCAGAACAAGTTCGTCTGGGCACAGATGTAGGCCTCACGTCAGGCTGAGCAGCAGCACTCCGGCCAGCACCACACCCGCGGCGAGTGCGCGCCGGCCACCGAGTCGCTCGCCCAGGAACACCGCGCCGATCAATGCGCCGAACACGATGCTGCTCTCGCGCAGTGCGGCGATCGGTGCCAGCGCTCCACTGGTCTGCGCCCACAGCACGATGGCGTAGGCGGCCATCGAGATGAGGCCGCCTGCGATGCCCGATACGGCAGAAGCACGCAGTGCCCCGGCGAGTTGCCCACGCCGCCGGACCGCCGCCAGCACCGCCATCGGCGGACCCTGCAGGAAGAACATCCACCCGATGTAGGCGAGCAGTGGCGCCTGCATGACGCCGCCGCCGTCCACCACGGTGTACGCCGCGATCGTGACACCCGTCAGCAGCGCGGCCAGCAGAGCGGGCAGATCCTTCCTGCGGGGCATGCCACCGGCGAGCACCAGACCGATGAGCCCGCCCGATATCGCAAGGATCCCGACCACCTGACCCATCGGCAGTGCATGGCCGAGCACCACCACCGACACCAGTGCGACCAGCCACGGTGAGGTACCCCTGGCCAGCGGATACATCTGGCTGAACTCACCGAGCTGGTAACTGGCCAACAGCAGCAGGTTGTACACCACGTGCAGCGCCGCGGAGGCCACGATGTACGGCCAGACGCCCGCCGGTGGCAGGCCGGCGACGAGCACCATCAGCCCGCCGCACATCGACTCGACGGCGCCGATGAGTGCGAACCCCACCAGGCGGTCACCGACGGCGTGGGCCAGGGAGTTCCAGATCGCGTGCAGCAGCGCCGAAAACAGTACGGCGAGCGCGATGGCGGGCGTCATCAACGGACCTTCCCGGTAGCGCAGGTCACGCCACCTCAGGTCCTCCAGGCTTTTGTCCGTTCAGATGACCGCATCACATCGGGAGCTGCGGTGGCGCCGCTCGGACCAGGCACGTCATGACGTCGGAACCCTAGGCGCTGTCGGTACCACTGTATCGCGGGGGCCGCTGCGACCAGACCACTCCCCCGCCGAGAAGCCATCTGTGCACACGTTTCTCGAGTAGAGCGGCGACCAGAGGGCTTCTCGGCGAACGACGCCTTTGCCCCTTCAGCAAGTACCCTTGCCGAAATCGCACCGGCCCCGTCACCATCGCGTCATGGCCTCAGTCCCGAACAGTTTCGACAATCCACCTCCGGCGCACGAGTACGCCGACCGTGTCACGCAAATGGTCCCTGCCTACCGCGACCTGCACCGGCTGGCGACCGTCCTGATCGACGAACGTGCGCCGGCGGACGGCCGAATCCTCGTGCTCGGCGCTGGCGGAGGACTCGAGACCAAGGCGTTCGGCGACGCCCGGCCGGGCTGGACCTTCGACGCCGTCGATCCGGCCGCCGCCATGCTGGATCTGGCTGCAGACATCCTCGGGCCGGCCGCGTCGCGCGTGCGCATGCATCACGGCTACATCGACGACGCACCCGCCGGCCCCTTCGACGCCGCAACCAGCCTGCTGACACTGCATTTCCTCGAGCCGGACGAACGTCGACGAACAGCGGCGCAGGTACGTCGCCGGCTGGCACCGGGCGCGCCGTTCGTCGTCGCGCACTTGAGTTTCCCGCAGCGCGACGACGCCGAGCGGGACCTGTGGATGCGCCGACACGCAGCGAACCTCATCGCCACCGGTGTGGATCCCGTTCACGCCGAGAGGACGCGCACGACGGTGCTGGCGGAGGTTCCCGTGCTGACCCCCGACGAGGACCGCGAGATTCTGGCCGACGCCGGCTTCACCGACGTCACGGAGTTCTTCTCAGCGTTCACGTTTCGGGGCTGGGTGGGTTACGCCTGACAGCTGCTCACGGATGGATTCCTTGTCGATCAGCGACCAGACTTCGACTATCCGCCCGTCGTCGAACCGGTAGAACACGTGCTCGGGAAACGCCATCGGCCCGCCGGTCGGCTCGAACCCCAGGAATGTGTCGCGCGGAGTGCACTCGAAGTAGAGCCTGGCCGACACCACATGGTCGTCGGCGAGAAGTAGCTGAGGGCGAAACTCGAGGTCAGGAATGGCCCGGGTGTCCGCTATGAGCATTGCCCGATAGTCGCTGAGCGACAGCGGTTTCCCGTTGTAGTGCAGCCGATCGGCGACGAACTGCCCGAGGCTGTCCCACTGTCGGCCGTTCAAGCAGGCCAGGTATTCGCGGTACACGGTGATCAGATCGGACTCGGTCATACCCTTCACTTCCCGAGAAACCCGCTACGTACACGTGCGCCGAGTAACACGGTGACCAGAGGGATTCCCGATGACAGGTCCGCTGAACCCTTGCCGCACACCACCGCGGGGGGCAGTCTAACCACTGTCGATTGGGTCCACCGGGAGAATGAGTTCACATGGGTGACGACGACGTCCGGGCCGCGCTCGAAGTCCACTGGTCGGCTTCCGACGCCAACGACTTCGACACCGAGCACCGCATCTATCGGGCCGACGCCGTGCTCGACTATCCGCAATCGGGTGAGCGAATTCGCGGCCGCGACCATATCCAGGCTTCACGCGCCGCGCAGCCGAATGCGAAGCGGTTCACGGTGCGGCGCATCGTCGGCGGCGACAACCTGTGGATCAGCGAACTCGTCCTGACCTACGATGGGCAGCCGGTTCACGTCGTCAGCATCATGGAATTCGACAACGGCGAGGTCGTCCGCGAAACACAGTATTTCGCCGACCCATTCGACCCGGGACCTTCACGCGCTCAATGGGTTGACCGGCTGGAGTGAATCACCGCGCGACTCTGCGACAGTGCATGTTCAGTCCCGATGCCCGAGCACCGTCCCCCGTGCCGCCCAGGCGGTTGCGGTGACGGTGAGCGGCCCGCCGCCCAGGTGGTCCCGAGCCACCGACTCAAGACGTGAGCGACCGTCGTCATCGAGTTGCTGGACATAGTCGCCGGCAGGACCCACCCCGAACGTGAACGGCTGCCACCATTGCTCGAAGCTCGGATGGACGACGTCGACGGATATCGGCACCTCCGTCACATCCGAAAGGCCGGCGGCAGTGAACAACGCGGACAGGTGGCCCCTGCGGGCACCTGAGCTCAACGCTTCGTCCTCAGCGTCGGCGTCGATCAGGTGAACCGCCTCCCAGAACGGTGCCAACGCGCCCGTCGGCCCGTCCCACACACAGGCCGCGACCACACCACCGTCGCGGGTCACGTGCGCCATCCGTCCGATGCCCGCAACCGGATCCGGCATGAAATGCACCACCAGCTGCGCCAGAGCGGCATCGAAAAAGGCTGCATCGTAGGGCAATTCATCTACCGTCCCGAGTCGGACGTCGACGCCGGGAAAGCGCGTACGGATGGCGTCGACGAACGGCGGTGACGGGTCGATTGCTGTCACCTCGGCCCCGAGCGACAGCAGATGCGCAGTCAAAGCGCCCGGCCCGCAACCCACGTCGAGCACCGAGTCGTCGATGCCGACCCCGGCAAATGTGGTGAAGACACGCGCAAGAGGCTCGGCGTACCGGCCCATGAAACGGTCGTAAGCATCCGGCGAGACATCAAAGCCCACCACGAAATGCTATGCCGGTAGTCGAGGTTCGGCCACCAGACCGACCGGAACGACGCTACGTCTCGGCCCGCTTCACCGATGAGGCCTCGTCTTCGATGCGACGCCGAGTCTCGGCCACTGCACGCCTGATTTCGGCATTCTCCCGCCGGGCAGCAGCTTGCTGGCGCTCGTGACTGTCCTCGACCCGTTGCAGTCGCTCACGTTCCCGCTGCGACGTTGCTCCCTCGCGTTCATCCTGGCGCGACTCCCGGTCATCGGCCGACTGCTCGCGGTCGTCGGCGATACGGTCGCGCTCGTCGGCTACGCGTTCCCGTTCCTCAGCGACCCGCTCGCGTCGGGAGAGTTCGCCCTCGCGCCGCACGAGACTCCGCTCGCGCTCATCCAATCCGGCAGAGCGCCGAGCGTCGTCACGCTCGTCAGCGGCCACTGCTCCACCCTAACGTCGCAGCGCTCACGATGACGAGCCGCCTTCGAGTGCACGGCAGATCGGCCACGCGCCGTCACTCCAGTTGCTCAGCACCGTGTGCGTTCGCCGGTCCACCGGATGATGTGTGCTGCGGAATGACACCCCGGCGTCGTAGCCCTCGAGTTCGACGCTCCCGTCGGGTGTCAGCCAGAAGCCGAGACCGCACTGCTTTCCTTCCGACGGGTCTTCGCTGCGGGGCCGGATCATCTCTGCGACAACGTCGCGCGCAAGGATCGCCCCGGCGAACAGAGCCTCCCAGAACGCGTCGATGTCGGTCAGGCCGACGTGTGCGCCGCCGTCGCCCGAGCCCCGGACCGGCAGGTGCAAGGCATTGGTGCGCAAGCCGCCGGAAGACAGGTAGCCGATCGCCACGTCGCCCGGCAGCTCGTCGTTGCGGAGATACGCCGCGCCCCGCATGCCGGCGGGGTCGAACACTTTCTGGCGCACCAGTTCATGGAACCCCACGCCGGATGCTCGCTCGGCGATCAGTGCGAGCACGACGTACCCGCCGTTGTTGTAGGCGAATCGCGCACCGGGCGCCGACACCTGGGGGTGACCATCGAGGACCGCGATGAAGTCCTCCGTAGTCTGCAGGCAGTGCACCGGCACAGGCATCACGTAATCGGTGATCGCGCCCAGCGCGTCCTCGTCCAGATAGTCGCCGATCCCGGAGCGATGGGCCAGCAGGTGCTCGACGGTGACAGTGGCGTCGATCAGCGGCAGGTCCGGGCCGAGTACCTCCCGCGCCGCAGTGCCAAGTTCCAGCAGACCGTCGTCGACGAGGGCCATGACGGCAAGTGCCGTGAACGCCTTACTGCCGCTTGCGATCCCGAACCGGGTGTCCGGCGTTACCGGCACGCCGTGCGCCCGGTCGGCGAGACCCCGTACGAGCGTCCACCGATCTCCGGGGGACTCGCCGTCGCCGGTCGCGATACCCGAGAACCCCGACGCGTCGGCAGCCGCGACAATCGCGGACGGCACGTCCATCGCTAGGGGGCGGCGTCGCGCGCCGAGTAGTAATCGGTCTCTGACACGACGGGGGTCGGCGCTGCTTTTTCTGTGCGGTTCGCTCTGTTTCGCGACGAGAATCTGGCGCCCCTGGCCGGCGTCAGGGGCGCAAATTTGCCCATGCCCAGCGTCGGCATATCGTCATAAATCGCTTCCATACCTCCGCTCATCAGGTATGTCTCGTGCCAGAACCCCGTGCCGCCGGCATCTTTCAAGAACTGTTGCCACCACAGCCGATGCGGCTCCGAGCGGGTCCACCGTTCGAGACTGTCGAGGTCTCGCCAGTACTGCCGCATCCCGATGTGCGGGGGTACCAGCGACCAGACCAGGTCTTCGTGGAGCAACAGTCCATCGGGCTGCTGTTTCCATGACTTCCGGATCTGCGGACCGAGGCCGAGCAATCTCAACATGCCCCGCGGGCGCCGTACGCGCATCCCGAGATAAACCACCACCAGATCCGGATAGTCGCCCAAATCCACCGTCTGCCGATCGACTGGCATGCGGACACCTCCCCGACATCGACAACGTACGTCAGAACACCTGGGGCGGCCAGTCAGCCAGAAGCCTTCTCGGCTCGTGCAAGCGCGTCCGACAGGGCTTTCGTATCGGGCAGGATGATCTCTTCGACGACCTTCCCCCACACCACCCGCCCGAAGTAGACCCCTCGGTAGACGAGCCGCCCGTTCTGCTCGGTGTGGTAGCGGGTGGCGACTCGGGTCGACCACGGCCCACCCTCGACCAGAGTTTCATCCACGACGAAGCGGAGGTTCGGCAGTCGTCGGAGCAATTGGTCGCGGAGCCACGCGCGGACTGCCTCGGCGCCCCGGATATCGGCCGACAGCGGATGGTCACCGAGGAAGACGAAGTGCATATCGTCGGCCAGGGGCGTCTCGTCAAACCGCTGTTCGCTCAACCGCTGCCACCCAGCCGCCGCCTGCTTGCGCACCAACCAGCGATAGATCATCGCGCGAGCGTATGCGGGATCGCTCGATCAAGGCTTCGAAATCGCCTCCAGGGTCGTGGTCCGCTTATAAGAAAGCTGTGGTCAGCCTCGCCGCCCTGCGCGTTCGGCGAAGGCGTCGAGTGCGGCGAGCACTTCCGGGCAACGCCAGACTTGGTTACGGCGTCCACTGGTTGTCTCGATAAGGATCCCCGCCTGGGTGAGCGGGTTGAGGTAGCGATGGGCGTTAGTGGAGTCGATACCCAGCTCCTGCGCCAGTAGTGCGGCGTTGACGACCGCGCGGCGAGTCAACAAGTCGGCAACCCTCCACACCGCTGAGTCCGACCGCGCGGTGATCATGTCGTTCCACCTCTCCCGGATATCGCGAAGGTCGGCGACAAGTTGTCGCCCGTTTGCGATAGCCAATATCGTGGCCTGCGAGAAGCGCTCGACGATCGGCGCGGCGTCACCGTCGCGATAACTGGTCAACGCGGCGAAGTATGCGTCCGTGTCGGCTAGCAGCCCGGCCGAGACCGGCACCGTCACTTGGCGTGTCAGGCTCTTGTTGCGCAGCATGGCTTGCACCAGTGCACGGCCCGTGCGCCCGTTCCCGTCGGTAAAGGGGTGAATTGTCTCGAATTGTGCGTGGCCAACCGCGATCTGCGGCAGCGCGGAAACGTCGGCGCGCTGCGCGAAGGCAATCAGGTCGCTGATCGCGCCCGAGACCGTCTCGTGGCGTGGCCCAACGAATGTCGCGCCGATGGGGGTGGAGCCACCGCCGATCCACACCGGCTCAGTACGGAATTCGCCCGGCGTATGACGTGGTTCGTTGACCATCAAAGCGCGGTGCATCGCCAGGATGGCGTCGGCGTCGACGGTGTCAGATAGCGCAACCGCCGCGTGCATGGCGGCGGTGTTGGCGACGATCATTTCAGCGTTGTGTTTGGCCTTTCCACCAGGCAACTCGGCCTCGGCAATAGCGCGGGCTGATGCCGTCAGATTCTCGATCTGCGAGCTTGCAGCGGACTCCGACCGAAGCAACACGGCGGCAAATGGTGCGACTTCACCTCCGAGTTCGGCGTCGAAACGAGTGATCTCGTGGCTGGCGGACTCGGCGTCTGCGAGCACGGACGGCGGCAAGTCCAAGACCAGGTCAGCGATGCGAGCCGGCACGGCGGGGTGGTAGGTGCGGTACTTGGGCGCCGCCGCGCTCGCGTGCCTGTGCCCCTGCGGTTCCCATCGGACGTCCCCGTAGGTGACGGGGCGAAGTGAAGTCATCGTTGTAGATTAACTTCACTTATATGATTAAGTGAAGTTAACACGAGTCCGTAACTTCAGTTGCCGCAAAATTGGGGAGGCCCAATGCACCCGCCAAGCCGCCCGCAAGCTGTACACACAGTGCAGCGCGTACCCAGTGCATACCGGTTGACGCTGAATGTGCGGTTAAACAGTAGGACTACACGTTGAAGCGGAACTCCACCACGTCGCCGTCGGCCATCACGTAATCCTTGCCTTCCATCCGCACCTTGCCCGCGGCCTTGGCGGCGGCCATCGATCCGGTGTCGACCAGATCGTCATACGAGACGATCTCGGCCTTGATGAAACCCTTCTCGAAGTCGGTGTGGATGACGCCGGCCGCCTTGGGCGCGGTATCACCCTGGTGGATGGTCCAGGCGCGGGACTCCTTGGGGCCGGCCGTCAGATAGGTCTGCAGCTTCAGCGTATGAAAACCCGCCCGCGCCAAGGCATCCAGGCCGCGTTCGGTCTGGCCGATGGACTCCAGCAGCTCGGCGGCCGACTCGTCATCGAGCTCCTGCAGTTCGGATTCGATCTTGGCGTCCAGGAACACCGCGTCGGCGGGGGCCACCAGTTCACGCAGCTGCGCGACGCGGTCGGGATCGGTCAGCACCGCCTCGTCGGCGTTGAACACGTACAGGAACGGCTTGGTGGTCAGCAGGTTGAGTTCGCGCAGCAGCGACGCGTCGAAGCCCGCACCGAACAGCGTCTTGCCGCCGTCCATCACGGCCTGCGCGGCCACCGCGGCCTCGTGCACCGGTTTGCGATCCTTGGCGTTGCGCGCTTCCTTCTCCAGCCGTGGCACCGCCTTCTCCAGCGTCTGCAGATCGGCCAGGATCAGCTCAGTCTCGATCACCTCGATATCGGCCTTGGGATCCACCCGCCCGTCGACGTGCGCGACGTCCTCGTCGGCGAACACCCGCACCACCTGGCAGATGGCATCGGATTCGCGGATGTTGGCCAGGAACTTGTTGCCCAGCCCCTCGCCGACCGACGCGCCTTTGACGATCCCGGCGATGTCGACGAACGTCACGGTGGCCGGCACCACCTTCTGTGACGCGAACATCTCGGCGAGCTTGTCCAGCCGCGGATCGGGCAGCGGCACCACACCCTCGTTGGGTTCGATCGTCGCGAACGGGTAGTTGGCGGCCAGCACGTTGTTCCGGGTCAGGGCATTGAACAGCGTCGACTTGCCGACGTTGGGGAGTCCGACGATTCCGAGGTTGAGGCTCACGAGGACGACAGTCTAGTTTGACCGGGCCGCTGCCCTGTCCGCTGAACGAAGCGAACCTGTCCAACTGCAGAAAACGACATGCGGGTGCGGCACCCGCTGCAGGTCCAACACCAGCGTGAGCCGGTACGGTCTAGGGGTGCCTGCGCCTCGAGCCCGGTCGTCGATACCGGCTGGACATAGCTCCGCGCACCCGAACATCCCCGGTGTGCCCTGGTGGGGAGCCGTGCTCCTCGCTGTCGGGCTGACTGCTGTTGGTTTCGCATTCGACGCGGGCTCGGGCAACAAAGAATTGACGACGGTGTTCGGCGTGCTCTACGCGCTGGGCTGTATCGCGGCCGTGCTGGCGGTGCGGCAGGAAAGCGTGTTCACCGCCGTGGTTCAGCCGCCGCTGATCCTGTTCGTCGCGGTGCCCGAGGCCTACTTCCTGTTCCACTACGCCGATATCAACGGCGTCAAAGACATCCTGATCAACTGCGGTTATCCGCTGATCGAACGCTTTGTCCTGATGTTCGTCACCACTGTGATCGTGCTGCTGATCGGCATGGCCCGGTGGTACTTCGGCGGCTCGAAGCGGTCGGCGGCCAGGACCGCCGCAGCCAAGCCGGCCAAGGCGGGTGCCGCAGTCGCCGCCGGAAGCGGGTTGCTGGCCGCGGTCAAGGGCAAAGTCGCGTCGCTGACCGATCGGCACTCCGATCACGACGACGCCGACGACCAGCGCAAACACGCCATCGACCGGCCGGCCACGGCGCGCCGCCCCGCGTCGTCCCGGCGCCCGACCAAACGACCGGCACCCACGCGGTCCCGGCATGCCCGCCCGCCCATGGACAACCTGGCCGATCCGGCCGGACCGGTCGACGGGCCGCCGCGGCGGCGACGTCCCAGCCAGGGACGCGACCTCGACGAGGTGCTGGAAAATCTTGACGAGGAGCACCGGCCCCGGCGACCGCGCGCACCCCGGGACCCGAACCGCCGCACACCGCCGCCGGAGTACCGCGGCGAACCCCGTCAGCGCGAGCCGGGTGAGCGCCCGGCGCGGCCGCGACGGACGGAGCGCACCGAACGGCCGGAACCCTACGAGCCCTACGACATGCCCCCGCCTCCGCCGCGACGTAGGCCCGCACCAGGCCCGGGCAACAACGGGACGCATCACCCGGTGTCGCGGGTGCGTTACCGCAGCTCCGATCCGGACAAGGGCGGCGACGCGGACGACACAGGGGCCCCGGACCGGGGCGTGCGGTACCGCCGCCCGCCGGCCAGGCACAGCCTCGACGACTGGCGCTACCAGGGCTGATTCAGCGCCGCGCGGGACGGATCTCGCGCGGCAGGGAGAACACCAGGGTCTCGTTGGCCGTGGTGACGGGTTGGACGGTCACGTAGCCGTACTCGGCCAGCCGCTCCAACACACCGCGCACCAGGATCTCCGGCACCGACGCTCCGGACGTCACGCCGACGCTGTTGACACCGTCGAGCCAGGTGGGGTCGATGTCCTCGGCGTAGTCGACGAGGTAGGCCGCATCCGAACCCGCACCAAGGGCCACCTCGACCAGCCGGACCGAGTTCGACGAGTTCTTCGAGCCGACCACGATCACGAGTTCGCATTCGGGGGCCATCGCCTTGACGGCGACCTGGCGGTTCTGGGTGGCGTAGCAGATGTCGTCGCTCGGCGGGTCCTGCAGTGTCGGGAACTTCTCCCGGAGGCGACGGACCGTCTCCATGGTCTCGTCCACCGACAGCGTGGTCTGGGAGAGCCAGATGACCTTGCTCTCGTCACGGACGGTGACCTGGTCGACGGCATCGGGGTTGTCGACGACCTGGACGTGGTCCGGCGCTTCACCGGCGGTGCCGACGACCTCCTCGTGCCCCGTGTGGCCGACGAGCAGGATGTCGTAATCGTCGCGGGCGAAGCGCTTGGCCTCGTTGTGCACCTTGGTCACCAGCGGGCAGGTCGCGTCGATGGTGCGCAAATTGCGCTCGGCGGCCTCGACATGGACCGTCGGCGCCACGCCGTGCGCGGAGAACACCACGATGGCGCCTTCGGGAACCTCGCTGGTCTCTTCGACGAACACCGCTCCAGCTTTGGCCAGCGTCTCGACCACGTGCACGTTGTGCACGATCTCGTGACGCACGTAGACCGGGGCGCCGTGCTTCTCCAGCGCACGCTCGACGGTCTCCACGGCGCGGTCCACCCCGGCGCAGTAACCTCGTGGTTCGGCCAGCAGCACGCGCTTACCGTGCACCGGCTCGACCACCGAACTGGTGGCACCGGGAATCCCCATGTTGACGGTTGGCGGCATGCGTCCAGGGTACTTACCCGCGGCACCGACCGGCCACCCGTAGTCTTGCAGCCATGTCTAGCGCACCTTATGGCGTCCGGTTGCTGGTGGGGGTGGCGGCGACCGCCATCGAGGAGACCAGGAAGCTGCCGCAGACCATCCTGATGTACCCGATGACCGTGGCCAGCCAGGTGGCGCATCTGGTCATGAAGATGCAGCAGGACGTCGCCGACCTGGTGATCAAGGGTGACGCGACGCTCGAGACGTTGTTCCCGCCCAAGGACGAGCAGCCCGAATGGGCCACGTTCGACGAGGACACCGAGATCGTCGAGCCCAGCCCGGGCGACGACCGCGGCGAGCGGCGCACCGAGGGGCGCTTTGCGCTGTACTCGGTCGACGACGTGCCCAGCACCGTCGCCGACGAGCCGGACTCGGCCACCGACGGCGTGGCCTCGGACGTCGCACGCAACATCGACTACGACTCGCTGACGCTGGCGCAGTTGCGCGCCCGGTTGCAGGCGCTGTCGGTCGAGCAGCTCGAGGAGTTGCTGGCCTACGAGGAGAACACCAAGGCGCGGGCGCCGTTCCAGACGCTGCTGGCCAACAGGATCACGCGCGCATCCGCGAAGTGAGTAACCCGGCCAGGTCACAGGGCGAGCCGCAGGGGCAGTCACCGGAGAACCCGTATCCGGTCCGGGCGGTCGCGATCCGGGTGGCCGGGTGGATCGACAAGCTGGGGATGGTCTGGGTCGAAGGCCAGATCGCGCAGATGAACATGCGGCCCGGTTCGTCGACGGTGTTCATGGTGCTGCGCGACCCGGCCGCCGACATGTCGCTGTCGATCAGTTGTTCCCGCGACCTGGTGCTCTCGGCGCCGGTGAAGCTCACCGAGGGCACCCAGGTGATTGTGTTGGGCAAACCCAGCTTCTACACCGGCCGGGGCACCTTCTCGCTGCGGGTCAGCGAAATCCGCGCGGTCGGCGTCGGCGAACTGTTGGCCAGGATCGAGCGGTTACGGCGCCTGCTCGATGCCGAAGGGCTGTTCGATCCCCGACTCAAACGCCCACTTCCGTTCCTGCCCAACACCATTGGCCTTATCACCGGACGTGCTAGTGCGGCCGAGCGCGATGTGACCACAGTGGCGTCTGCGCGATGGCCCGCGGTGCGCTTCGCCATCCGGAACACGCCCGTGCAGGGGCCGAACGCGGTCGCTCAGATCGTCGACGCGTTACGTGAACTCGACGCCGATCCCGACGTCGACGTCATCGTGGTCGCCCGCGGTGGCGGCAGCGTCGAAGATCTCCTGCCGTTCTCCGACGAGACGCTGTGCCGGGCGATCGCCGCGTGCACCACACCGGTGGTCAGCGCCGTCGGGCATGAACCCGACAACCCGATCTGCGATCTGGTCGCCGATCTGCGTGCCGCCACCCCCACCGATGCCGCCAAACGGATCGTCCCCGACACCGCCGCCGAACTGGCACTCGTCGCCGATCTGCGCCGGCGCAGCGCGCACGCCCTGCGCAACTGGGTGACCCGCGAGGAACGTCACCTAGCCCAGCTGCGCAGCAGGCCCGCGCTGGCCGATCCGCTGCGACTGGTCACCGTCCGCGCCGACGAGGTCGATCGGGCGCGACTCGCCATCCGCCGCGACGTGATCCGGCTGATCGCGGGTGAGGCGGACCGGGTGGAACACCTGTCGGCACGGTTGGCCACACTGGGTCCCGCCGCAACGTTGGCCCGTGGTTACGCCGTGGTGCGATCGGGGGTGACGGTGTTGCGATCGGTGGCCGATGCGCCGACGGGCACCGAACTGCGCATCAGGGTGACGGACGGATCAGTGACAGCGGTGAGCACAGGAGCTGAGGATGACTGATTCAACTAGAGATATTAGTACCCTTGGCTACGAGGATTGCCGGGATGAACTGATCGAGGTGGTGCGCACCCTCGAACAGGGCGGCCTTGATCTGGATGCGTCGCTGGAGCTCTGGGAAAGAGGCGAGAAGCTGGCTAAACGCTGCGAAGAGCATTTAGCCGGAGCGCGACAGAGGGTGGCGGACGCATTGGCCACCGACCAGGACGATGACTCCGGCAAAGCCGGCTGATTCCAGTCGATGACATGAAACTGGAACACGTTACAGTTTTTGTTGTATGCTCACCCGCATGGGTGACGCTTCCTTGACCACTGAACTCGGCCGCGTCCTGGTCACCGGCGGCTCCGGGTTCGTGGGCGCCAATCTGGTGACCGAACTGCTCGAACGCGGCCACGAGGTCCGTTCGTTCGACCGCGCGCCATCCCCCCTGGCCGACCACCCGCGGCTGCAGAAGTTGGTCGGTGACATCACCGACGCAGAGGACGTCGCCGCGGCTGTTGCCGGAGTGGCGACCGTTTTCCACACCGCGGCGGTCATCGACCTCATGGGCGGCGCATCCGTCACCGAGGAGTACCGACAGCGCAGCTTCGCGGTCAACGTCGGCGGCACCGAGAAACTGGTGCACGCCGCACAGACCGCCGGCGTCGAACGGTTCGTCTACACCGCGTCCAACAGTGTGGTGATGGGCGGTCAGCGCATCTCCGGCGGTGACGAGACGCTGCCCTACACCGAACGGTTCAACGACCTCTACACCGAGACCAAGGTGGTGGCCGAGAAGTTCGTCCTCGGGCAGAACGGCCAGCATGGCATGCTGACCTGCTCCATCAGACCCTCGGGCATCTGGGGCAGGGGCGACCAGACGATGTTCCGCAAGGTGTTCGAGAGTGTGCTGGCCGGTCACGTCAAGGTGCTCGTCGGCGGCAAGCACGTCAAGCTCGACAACTCCTACGTGCACAACCTCATTCACGGTTTCATCCTGGCCGCCGAACACCTGGTTCCCGGGGGAACGGCACCGGGTCAGGCGTACTTCATCAACGACGGCGAGCCGATCAACATGTTCGAGTTCTCCAGGCCGGTGGTCGAGGCCTGCGGCCAGAAGTGGCCGACGTTCCGGGTGCCGGGCCGGCTGGTGCACGCCGTGATGACGCTGTGGCAGCGCCTGCACTTCCGCTTCGGCCTGCCCAAGCCACTGCTGGAACCGCTTGCGGTGGAACGGCTTTACCTCGACAACTACTTCTCGATCGAGAAGGCGCGCCGTGACCTGGGCTACCGTCCGCTGTTCACCACCGAGAAGGCCCTGCAGCACTGCCTGCCGTACTACACCGAGTTGTTCGACCGGATGAAAGCCGCAGGGAAGACTCCGTCGCCGGCCTGAGTCAATCCGGTCAGCTGCCCGGCAGCGCCCGGTGTGGCACCTCGGGGGTGCCCAGCGCCGACGCCAGCCACGGCAGCGCTACGGCGAACGCCTCACCCGCAGAACCGAAGTCGTGCTGACCGCCATATCCGACGACCGCGCATTCCACGCCGTGCCCACTGAGCAACCGACACAGCTTGCGCGCGTTGTCCGCGTGCTCCTCGGAATACGGATCCCAGTCGCCGAGCTCGGACGCTGACGGCGGGGAGTCCCCCGCCGGCCGGTATTCGGTCGGGATCTCTTCGGAGACGCCCAGCCATGCCGCCATACCATCGAAGCTGCCGTGCTTCTCGATGACGCTCCGGGGATCAAAACGCTCCCACGCCGCTTCGTCGCCACCGAAGAGCCGCGCCACGGTCTGGGGTTTCGTACCGGTGTTCGGACCGAGTTGGCCGTCGAGGTCGATGAAAGCACTGAACAGTTCGGGGTGCATGACCGCGGTCATCAGTGCGCAGGTGCCGCCTGAGGACCAGCCCACCAGACCCCAGTGCTCGGGGTCTGGACTCACGCCGAACCTCGAGACCATGTCCGGCACCACATCTTTGATCAGATGATCGGCGGCGTTGCCGCGCGGGCCGTTGACACATTCGGTGTCATTGCTGAAATTGCCTGTGGTGTCCGGAAAGACGAACACCGGCGTGTTGCCGCGATGCACCTGCGCGAACGCATCGAGAGTGCGTACCGCGTCGGCCGATACCGGCCAGTCCGATGGTTGGCTGAACTCGCCGCCCAGCACCACCACCGCGGGGAGTTGCGGGCGGTCGGGAGTGAACCAGGCGGGCGGCAGATACACCAGTTCCTGGCGGTGGTCGAACCCGGAGGCGTCGCTGGGAATGTCGACCCACACCATGGTGCCCTGCGTCGGTCTGGCACCGTCACGCACCATCTGCGCCAGCGTCTGTTCGTCGATCCAATCCTCGGGCGCAATCCCGGCTGCCTGGCGCCACAACGCCTGCACCGTAGGAAAGTAACCGGTGGCGGTATTGAGCGCGAACCCCGCCGACAGCACGCACATCACCACCGACACAACCGACGCGAGGCGGCGCCACCACGCAGATCCTCGCCACCCGGCTACCGCAATGGTGACGGCGAAACCGATTGTCGCCGTCCAGAAAACCGTCTGCCAGGATGCCGCCCGTTCGGTCCAACCCTGGCTTTTCACGAAGAGGCGGGCCGCGGCCGCGGTGGCCGATCCCACCATCACCGCCGCGGGTATCCAGTGCAGCCGCCAACTACGGGTGCGCCGCCGCCCGATCGCGAACACCACCGCCGCCGCGGTGAGCAGTTGAACCGTGACCGGAATCCAGCCGGCGGTCAGCGACACAGCACCGTTGTCCCGCGCCGATGACGGTATGGGGCGGAAAGCATCACCGGTGCCTGTGGTATCCGTCGACCCACGGGCGTTCTGCACCGGTGGCGTTTCGGCTGGTTGGCCTCGTGCCGCCAGAAAGGCTGCACAGTCGTTGGCTGACGGAGCCCCCCGCATTCGATCGCTCAACCAGCCCAGCGCCGCCACCGGCTCGATCTGTTGGTGGCCCTGATCCGGCCAGTAGGCGATCTGGATGACATCACCCATCCGGCAGGCCTTGGTGAGGGCATCATCGGTCCACGCGGCAGGAATAACGGGATCCCGGCCCCCGTGGATCACATACATCGGTGCGGCCGTCGGACCTTGGGGCAGCGTCGTCTTCTGCAGGTAGCCGCGCAGGCTGGTCAGCGCCTCCTCGCCTGAGGGCCGGAGATCTCCGGCCGGTATCTGCCCGGCCAGAGTCAGTGGTTCAGTTCCTTTGCAGGACAACAGCACATCCCAGTTCTGCAGGGCCGCGCCACGCCGGTAATCGTCGAGGTCCACGTCGTATTCATGCTCGTTCTGCAACGACGCCAGAAACGCCACATAGGCCAGTTTCTGTTCGGGCGTCAGCGTGCCCGCCATCGCCGCGTCGGCGAGTCCCTCGAAGTCGGCAACGGGCGACAGACTCGCCGTGGCCATCAAGTCCAGGCCGGAACCGTAGTTGTCCACCAGTTCGTTGGCCGCCCAGACCGCCTGTCCTCCTTCGAAACTGCCGAGTGCACCCCACGAGTCGGATGTCGGGACCCGAGCGAGTTCTTTGGCGGCGCGGATACCGTCGATGACGACATAACCGGCTGTGGTCGAGTCCAGATACGGGTGATAGGTGGCCTGCTCGTCCGAGGTGTTGCCGAGGCCCTGGTAGTCCGGCACGAAGACGACGTATCCGGCCTGCAACAACGCCACCACCGCCGCCGAGTTGCCGAGCAGATCGGGTGACCGGGAGGCGGCGCAGTCGGGTGCGGTCCCGATCACCTGGGGCGCCAGCGCAACCAGCTGGAAGCCGCCGGCGGGTGGATCGCCCTTGGGGACGAACACCGAACCCGTCACGTGCGTGTTGTCGTCGTCGATGCCGGAGCGCGACCGGTAGGTCATCACCCTGGACCAGGAGGCGGCGTCGCGCACCGCCGGATCGAGGGTGGCCAATGGCGCATCGGAGACGACGGTGCCCGCGCCTGGTTCGTTGCCCGTTGCACCCATATCCGTCGACGCGGAACAGCCCGTGGCGACAAGGGCGAAGACCGACACCCATACCAACGCGGCAAGCCCTTTTACGACCCGCGCCGTCATGGTTCCATGCTGACACGAGCGGACCCGAAGTAGCGCCGATCACGAAACCTTGCCTCTGCGAGCCGCGCTGGGAGCCCCCGTCATTTGGGCCCCCGCGCCCAGCCGTCACGTGAGATGCGAAAGTCATTGCGCTCAAGCGCTGTTCGAACGTCTCCCGGTCACTGAACTTTGACTGAGAAATGCCGGCGAAGCCCACCGGCGGATTCGGATCCCGACTAGGGTTTGACCGGGTCTTCCATGATCGGCGACGACAAGGGGAAACATCATGCCTGACGGTAAGCCCAATATCCTGGTGATCTGGGGCGACGATATCGG
>CAMFLL010000102.1 GCA_945957405.1 uncultured Mycolicibacterium sp.
GGGCACGGCCGGTGTCGGGAACCTCGATATGCCTACGGTTCTCGACCACCGGCCTGCCGTCGATCACGACGTCGGTCACATCGGATGTGGTGCAGGCAAATACGACGTTCTCGGTGGTCGCGCCGCCGCCGGCGGTGCGCACCGAGTCCAGGTCGACCGCCACCAGGTCGCCGCGAGCGCCGACGCGAAGTTCGCCGGCATCCGACCAGCCCAGCGCGCGGTGGCCGTCGAGCGTGGCCGCGGCCAGCAGTCGGTCGGCGGCCAGCACACCACGGTGTCTGCGCGCCAGCCGTTCGTCGAGTTCGACCCCACGGGCCTCTTCGAACAGGTCGATCACCGCGTGGCTGTCCGAGCCCAGGCTGAACAGACCTGGACCTTCGAGCAGCGCGGGCGCCGGCCCGATCCCGTCGCCGAGATCGCGTTCGGTGGTCGGGCAGAAGCACACTCCGGTTGCGGTGCGGTGCAGGTCGGCGATGTCACCGTCGGTGAGATGCGTGGCATGCACGGCGGTGGTGCGTTCGCCGAGCACGCCGTGGTCACGCATCAGTGCCGTCGGGGTGCAGCCGTGCACCGCCAGGCACTGATCCACCTCGGCGGTCTGCTCGGAGGAATGGATGTGCAGCGGCGCATCCCGGCCACCGGCCCAGTCGACCACTGCGGCCATGTCGGCAACCGGTACGGCCCGCACGGAGTGCACGGCCGCGCCGACGAGCAGGTGTTCGCGGTCCTTGGTGGCCGCGTGCAACGCCTCGACGCGGTCAGCCCACCGGTGTCCGTCCCCGTCGCCGAACCGCTGCTGCGGGCCCTCGGCCAGTGGCGTGCCGTCGACACCCGCGGTCAGGTAGCAGGTGTCCAGCAGTGTGATCCGGATGCCCGCATCGGCGGCGGCGTCAATCAGCGCATGTCCCATGGCATTCGGATCGGCGTACGGCGTTCCGCCGGTGTCGTGGTGCAGGTAGTGGAATTCGCCCACCACCGTGATGCCGGCCAGCGCCATCTCGGCGTAGACGGCGCGCGCCAGATCACGGTAGAGGTCGGGCGTGAGCCGCTCGGCCGCGGCGTACATCAGTGCCCGCCAGGTCCAGAACGACCCGCGGTCACGCTGCGTGCGAGACCGTAGCGCGCGGTGGAACGCGTGCGAGTGGGCGTTGGCCAGACCCGGGATGACCAGGCCAGACAACGTCCGGCCGGTCGGCCGGGCGCCGGGTTCGATGGCCGCGATGACGCCGTCGTCGACGGTGATTGCGACGCCCTGCGCGACGGTACCGTCGGCCAGCCAGGCGTGTTCGCACCAGTAGGTGGCAGTTGACGTATCAGACACCACTGGTCACCCAGTTCGTCATGACCGTCGCGAGGGCCTGTGCACCGGTGCGGCAGTCGGCGATCTCGGCGTATTCGTCGGGGGAGTGCGAGATGCCGGTGGGGTTGCGCACGAACAACATTGCGGTCGGCACGGTGGTCGACAGCACCCCGGCGTCGTGACCGGCGGCCGTCGGCAGCACAGGGATGTCGCCGAACTCGTCCGCCAGTGCCTGCTGGATGCGTTGCCGTGGCGCATCGGGGAACAGCACGGCGGGCGATACGGACTCCGCGTCGACCGCGACCGTCGTGCGGTCGGCGGTGGCATTGGACGCGGCGTCGGCGGTGATGTCGTCCACCATCGCCGCCAGCGTGGCCTCGTCAGGCGCGCGGGCATCGAGCCACGCCAGCACTTGCGAGGGAATGGCGTTGGCGCCGTTGGGCGTGACACGAACCTTGCCGAACGTCGCGACGGCACCGTGGGCAGCGGCGCGGGTGCGCGCGTTGTGCACCGACGTGGCGAACGTGAGCATCGGGTCGCGGCGGTCGACCAGCCGGGTGGCCCCGGCATGGTTGGCCTCGCCGCCGAACGCGAACAGCCAGCGGCCGTGCGGCCAGATCGCGGACGCGACCGCGACCGGCTTGTCGACGAGGTCTAGCGCGCGGCCCTGCTCGACGTGCAGTTCCACGTAGACACCGACGCGCTCGGCCAGCCGGGAGTCGGCACCGACATGTGCGGGATTGCGGCCGGCCGCGGTGAGTGCGTCGGCCAGCGTGGTGCCATCGGCGTCGCGGAGTTGCAGGGCGCGCTCGGGAGTCAGTGCGCCGGTGGACAACTGGGAACCCACGCACGCCACGCCGAACCGCGCGCCTTCCTCGTCGGAGAATGCGACGACGGCGATGGGAACGCGGGGTTGCACGCCGCCCGCGCGCAGGATGTCGATCGCACTGAATGCCGACACGACGCCAAGCGGCCCGTCGAACGCACCGCCGTCGGGCACCGAGTCGAGATGCGACCCTGTGACGAAGGCGTTGCGGGGGTCGCCGTCGTGTCCGGCCGGCAGCCACCACGCCCACAGGTTGCCGTTGCGGTCCTCCTCGACGCTCATGCCACGGTTGTTCGCCTCACCGGTGAACCATTCACGCAGAGTCAGATCGGCTGTGGTCCAGGCGAATCGGCGGTAGCCGCCGCTGGCGTCGTTGCGGCCGACGGACAGGATGGAATCCCACAGATGGTCGAAGCTCACCTGTGCTCCTGCATCGGAATCCGCACGCCACGCTCGGCCGCCACCGAGGTGGCGTATTCGTAGCCGGCGTCGACGTGCCGGATGACGCCCATGCCCGGGTCGTTGGTGAGGACCCGCTCGAGCTTCTCGGCGGCCAGGGCGCTGCCGTCGGCCACGGTGACCTGCCCGGCATGGATCGAACGGCCCATACCGACACCGCCGCCGTGGTGGATCGACACCCAGGATGCACCGGATGCGGTGTTGACCAACGCATTGAGCAGCGGCCAGTCGGCGATCGCGTCGGAGCCGTCGGCCATGGCCTCGGTCTCCCGGTACGGCGAGGCCACCGATCCGGAGTCCAGGTGATCGCGACCGATCACGATGGGTGCGGACAGCTCGCCGGAGGCGACCATCTCGTTGAACTTCAGGCCCGCGCGGTGCCGCTCGCCGTAGCCCAGCCAGCAGATGCGGGCAGGCAGCCCCTCGAATTCCACGCGCTCGCCGGCCATGGTGATCCACCGGCGCAGGTGCACGTTGTCGGGGAAGAGTTCGAGAATCGCCTTGTCGGTGGCGGCGATGTCCTTCGGGTCGCCCGACAGCGCGGCCCAGCGGAACGGGCCAAGACCCTCCTCGAACTGCGGTCGGATGTAGGCGGGCACGAAACCGGGGAAGTCGAAGGCGCGGTCGTAACCGGCCTTGCGTGCCTCGTCGCGGATCGAGTTGCCGTAGTCGAAGACCTCGGCGCCCTTGTCCATGAAGCCGACCATGGCGGCGACGTGCTTGGCCATCGACTCCTGCGCCTGTTCGGTGAAGTAGGCGGGGTCCTTGTCGGCCATCTTCTTCATGTCGTCGAAGGCGACGCCGATCGGCAGATATGACAGCGGGTCGTGTGCGGAGGTCTGGTCGGTGACGATGTCGATGGGCGCGTCGCGTTCCAGCAGCGCGGGGAAGATCTCGGCGGCGTTGCCGACAACACCGATCGACAACGGCTGCTTGGCATCTCGCGCCTCGATGGCCTTGGCGAGAGCGTCGTCGAGATCGGTGGCCTTGACGTCGAGGTAGCGCTTGGCGATGCGCCGGTCGATGCGGGTCTCGTCGACGTCGACGCAGATCGCGACGCCCTCGTTCATGGTGACCGCCAGCGGCTGTGCGCCACCCATACCGCCGACACCGCCGGTCAGGGTGATGGTGCCCGCCAGGCTGCCGTTGAACCGTTTCTTGGCGATGGCGCCGAACGTCTCGTAGGTGCCCTGCAGGATGCCCTGCGTGCCGATGTAGATCCAGGACCCCGCGGTCATCTGGCCGTACATCGTGAGGCCCGCGGCCTCGAGTTCCCGGAACTTCTCCCAGTTCGCCCAGTCCCCGACGAGGTTCGAGTTGGCGATGAGGACGCGCGGCGACCATTCATGGGTGCGGAAAACGCCGACGGGTTTGCCGGACTGCACCAGCAGCGTCTCGTCGTTCTCCAGGTCGCGCAGAGTGGCGACGATCGCGTCGAACGCCTCCCAGCTGCGCGCGGCCCGGCCGGTGCCGCCGTAGACCACGAGATCCTCGGGGTGCTCGGCGACCTCAGGGTCGAGGTTGTTCATCAGCATCCGCAGAGCGGCTTCCTGCTGCCAGCCTTTGCAGCTGATCTCGTTCCCACGAGGTGCCCGGACGGTGCGGGCGTCACTTGAAGTTCCCATGCGATAAGCACACCCGACCGCGGGCCATTGCTCCAGGGTGTTTCAGCGGCTAGTGTCTCGTATCCGAGACGCGATGGGAGGGCGATGTCCAGTACCTCACCCGCCGTGGGACGGGCCCTCGATCTGCTGCTGTATCTGGCGGGCAAGCCGGGCCCGGTGTCCGGCGCCGCGATCGCCCGCGACCTGAAGATGCCGCGCTCGTCGACCTATCACCTACTCGACGTCTTGATGGCACGCGGTTTCATCGTGCACTTCCCGGACCGGCGCAGCTACGGCCTTGGCATGGCGGCCTTCGAGGTCGGCTCGGCGTACCTGCGCCACGACCCGCTGGAGATGCTGGCCCGGCCGGTGCTCGGGCGACTGGTCGCCCAGGTCGGCGAGACGGCCCACCTTGGTGTACTGCACGGCGCGGAGACGCTCTATCTGCTCAAGGAGCAGCCGGCGGTGGCGCGGATGCCGGTCACCCTGGTCACCGATATCGGTGTGCGGTTGCCCGCACACCTGACGGCCAGTGGCCGCTCGATCCTGGCGCACCTGCCGGCCGCCCAGATCCGGGCGCTGTTCCCGTCGGCGCGCGGATTCGTCGACCGCACCGGCCACGGCCCCACGTCACTGCCCCAGCTGCGCCGGGTGCTGTCGGTGGAGCGGCAGCAGAAGTGGGCCGAGGAGATCGGGCTGGTGACCGCGGGGCTGCAGTCCGTGGCGGCGTGCGCATTCGACCATTCGGGTCGCCCGGCGGCGGCCATCAGCGTGACATGGCGCGAGGGTCACGCCCGTGGTTCACAAGAGGAGCGGGTGCGGGCCGTCCGCTCGGCTGCCCAGCAACTGACATGGGCGTTGTCCGGCCGCGCCCCCGACGGCTGGTTCGATCCTGTCTGAGATCCGAGACACAAACCCGCCGAGGCCTATCGGCCACGACGCGGTTTGGTTCTAGGTTTGCGGCATGACAGTCACCGTCGGCATTGGTCCGGTCAGCTTCGAAGATGTGGTCGCGGTCGCGCGTGGCGACGCCGACGTGAAGATCGCCGGCGAGGCCGTCGCCGTGATCGAGGACAGCCGCAGGCACATCGAAGCGCTGGCCGCCGACCCCACCCCGGTCTACGGGGTCTCCACCGGGTTCGGCGCGCTGGCCACCCGGCACATCCCGCAGGATATGCGGACGCAGTTGCAGCGCAGCCTGATTCGCTCGCACGCGGCCGGCTCCGGGCCGGAGGTGGAGTGCGAGGTGATCCGCGCGATGATGCTGCTGCGCCTGTCGACGCTGGCCAGTGGCCGCACCGGCGTGCGCCGTGAGACCGCGCAGGCCTACGCGGACCTGTTGTCGGCCGGACTCACGCCGGTGGTCTACGAATACGGCAGCCTGGGCTGCTCGGGTGACCTGGCGCCGCTGGCGCACGTCGCGCTGGCGGTCATGGGTGAGGGTCAGGTACGCACCCGTGACGGCGCGTTGCGGCCGACCGCCGAGGCGCTGCTCGAGCACGACCTGTCCGGCGTCACCTTCGCCGAGAAGGAAGGCCTGGCGCTGATCAACGGCACCGACGGCATGCTCGGCCAATTGGTGCTGGCGCTGGCCGACCTGGACAACCTGTTCCGGCTCGCCGACATCGCCGCCGCCATGAGTGTCGAGGGTCTGCTGGGCACCGAGCGTGTCTTCGCCGAGGATCTGCAACGCCTCCGCCCGCATCCGGGGCAGGCCGCCGCGGCCGCCAACATCGTGCGGGTGCTTGCGGATTCGGCGATCGTCGAAAGCCACAAGGTGCCCGACTGCGCCGTGGTGCAGGACGCCTACTCGCTGCGGTGCGCACCGCAGGTGGCCGGAGCCGCGCGTGATACCGCGGCCCACGCCCGCACCGTCGCCGAGCGCGAATTGGCAAGCGTCATCGACAATCCCGTCGTCACCTTCGATGGCCGGGTGGAGTCCAACGGCAATTTCCACGGTGCGCCGGTGGCCTATGTGCTCGACTTCCTGGCCATCGCCGTCGCCGATCTGGCGAGCATCAGCGAGCGTCGTACCGACCGGTTCCTCGACGTGGCGCGTAACCACGGCCTCAACGCATTCCTGGCCGACGACCCCGGCGTCGACAGCGGACACATGATCGCCCAGTACACCTCGGCGGGCATCGTGGCCGAGCTCAAACGGCTGGCTGCGCCGGCCAGCGTGGACTCGATCCCGTCGTCGGCCATGCAGGAAGACCACGTGTCGATGGGATGGTCGGCGGCCCGCAAGTTGCGGCGCGCGCTCGACGGCCTGACCCGGGTGCTGGCGATCGAGGTGCTGACGGCGGCCCGCGGTATCGACCTGCGCGCGCCGCTGACGCCGTCGCCGGCCACAGGCGCCGTCGTCACACTGTTGCGCGAACACGTCCCCGGACCGGGTACCGACCGCTTCCTGGCCCCCGAGATCGCCGCGGTGGTCGAGTTGGCTGCCTCGGGCGCGATCGTCGAAGCGGTCGAGGGTGTCGTCGGCCCGCTGAACTGACGCCGCGCGTGAAAACTCGGGTGCGATCCGGCGTCGAATGTGACAGCGTCGAAAGACGTGGTGACGATCCGTGGCGTAGTCGAGGACGACTGGACCGCGATGACGCGGCTGGGTGCGACGTGTTTCGGCTCGTTCAAGGACCCCGGATCACTGGCCGCCTGGCGTCCGATGATGCCTGCCGGCGCTGCGGTGGTGGCGACCGACGGTGATGACGGCCGTGACATCGTCGGCATGGCGATGTACCTCGATCTACAGCTCACCGTTCCGGGTGGGGCGATTCTGCCGATGGCCGGGATGACGTGGGTGGCCGTGGCGCCGACGCACCGGCGGCGGGGTGTGCTGCGGGCCATGTACACCGAACTGCACGGGCGCATCATCGATGCGCGCTACCCGGTGGCCGGCCTGCTGGCCAGCGAGGCCGGCATCTACGGGCGGTTCGGCTACGGTCCGGCGACCCTCGAGCACAATGTGCGGGTCGACCGCCGGAATGCGCACTTCCACCCGGATGTGCCCGACGCCGGCGGTGTGCGGGTGATCGAACCAGCCGCGCACCGCGACGACCTGGCCGCCGTCTACGAACGGTGGCGGCTGCAGAGACCGGGTGGTCTCAACTGCCCGACCGGCTTGTGGGACGAGGTGCTCGCCGACCGGGAGTCCAACCGGTGGGGCGGCAGCCAGCTGATGGCGCTGCTGCACCCCGACGGGCTGGTGCTCTACCGGGTGCACCACGGCGACGACACCCAATCGGTCAAGGTCACCGACTTCTACGCCCTGACAGACGGGGCCCACATCGCGTTGTGGCGGGTGCTGATCGGAATGGACCTGATGGACACCGTGTCCGCCACGACATATCCGGCGGACCCGCTGCCGTATCTGCTGACCGATCCCCGGCTGGCCCGCATCACGTCGACCGAGGACGGCCTCTGGCTGCGGTTGATCGACATCCCCGCCGTACTCGAAGCCCGCGCCTATCTGGGTGACCTATCGGTGGTGCTCGACGTCGGCGACGGCTTCCTGCGCAGCGCAGGCCGCTACGCGTTGTCGATCACCGACGGCCGGGCGACCTGTGTCCCGACCGACGCCGCCGCCGATGTCCACCTGGATGTCAGCGTGCTCGGCAGCCTGTACTTCGGGGTGCACCGCGCCTCGACGTTGGCCGCGGCGCACCGGTTGGGCTGCACGGACTCTGGGTTGCTGAACGCGCTGGACGTGGCGTTCGGATCTGAGGTCCCCGCCCATCTCGGGTACGGCTTCTGAGCACCGCCGTTGCGCGAGTGTGCCCAAACCGCATCCAATTCGCGTCGTGTCGGCCGGATCCGGGCGTGACCACGGCATCAGGATGGAGGTATGCCGCTGTCGGTGACTAGCGCGGAGTCCACGCTGCTGTTCGTCGGGTCCGACGATGCGCCCCTGCAGGTGGTCCGTGTCGGTTACACCGGTGCGGCGCAGCCGACCGAGATCACCGTCAGCGGGGACGGCCTGCACACGGTGCGCGGCGCCACCACCGGCACCGGAGACGGTGAGGTCGAGGTCGCGTTGGCCGTCGCGGATCCGGCACCCGGTCGGCAGCGCGCCGCCACGGTGACCGCGGGCGAGGTCACCCTGGCTTTCACGTTCACCGACGCCGAACCGGGCTGGACGATGTTCATGGTTTCCCACTTCCACTACGACCCGGTGTGGTGGAACACCCAGGCCGCCTACACCAGCGAGTGGACCGAGGAACCGCCGGGGCGTGCCCGCCAGACCAACGGATTCGACCTGGTGCGTGCACATCTCGAGATGGCGCGCCGGGAGCCGGACTACAAGTTCGTGCTGGCCGAAGTGGACTACCTCAAGCCCTATTGGGACACCTACCCCGAGGACCGCGACGATCTGCGCCGGTTCGTCCGCGACGGGCGTGTCGAGATCATGGGGGGCACCTACAACGAGCCCAACACCAACTTGACCAGCCCGGAAACGGCCATTCGGAACTTCGTCCACGGCATGGGGTTTCAGCGCGACGTGATGGGCGCGCAGCCGTCGACGGCGTGGCAGCTCGACGTGTTCGGGCACGACCCGCAGTTTCCCGGGATGGCCGCGGACGCGGGGTTGACGTCGAGTTCCTGGGCCCGCGGCCCGCACCACCAGTGGGGGCCGATGGCCGGTGACGGCGACCCCGAACGCATGCAGTTCTCGAGCGAATTCGAGTGGATCGCACCGTCGGGTCTCGGTCTGCTCACCCACTACATGCCTGCGCATTACTCGGCGGGTTGGTGGATGGATTCCGAAGCGACCCTCGAGGGCGCCGAAGCGGCCACCCTCGGGTTGTTCGAAGGGCTGAAGAAGGTCGCGGCGACCCGCAACGTGTTGCTGCCGGTCGGCACGGATTACACACCGCCCAACAAGTGGGTCACCGAGATCCACCGCGACTGGAATGCGCGGTACTGCTGGCCGAAGTTCGTGTGTGCGTTGCCCAAGGAGTTCTTCGCCGCCGTGCGAAGCGAATTGGCGCAGCGCGACGTGGCGCCCTCACCGCAGACCCGCGACATGAACCCGATCTACACCGGTAAGGACGTGTCGTTCATCGACACCAAGCAGGCCAATCGGGCCGCCGAGGCTGCGGTTCTGGACGCGGAGCGGTTCGCGGTGTTCGCGCACCTGCTGGCCGGAGCCGACTATCCGGAGGCCGCTTTCGCCAAGGCCTGGGTGCAGCTGGCCTACGGCGCCCACCACGATGCCATCACCGGATCGGAATCCGATCAGGTGTACCTGGATCTGCTGACCAGCTGGCGCGACGCCTGGGAGCTCGGCCGAACCGCCCGCGACGCCGCATTGACCATCCTGACCGACACCGTCGGCGGGGGATCGGTGACGGTGTGGAACCCATTGGGGTACAACAGAACCGATATTGTGACGCTACACACCGACGCGCCGTTCAGCGGCGGTGCCCGGGTCACCGACGAGTATGGGCACGAGGCGCCGGTGCTGGTCGAAGACGACGGATGCACGCTGACCTGGCTGGCGCGCGACGTGCCGTCCCTGGGATGGCGCGGCTACCACATCGAGGCGGCCGGCGGTGGATCGGCGTGGATGCCGGAGACCGGCGTGTCGATCGACAACGACCACTACGCCATCACCGTTGACCCGAAACGCGGCGGCGCGATCACCTCGCTGGTGCGGGACGGCGCGGAATTGGTTGCGACGGGCCGGGTGGCCAACGAACTGGCGGTCTACGAGGAATACCCGTCGCACCCGCAGGCCGGGGAGGGGCCGTGGCACCTGCTGCCCAAGGGGCCGGTGGTGCCGGCGTCCGACGGTGACGCCGAGGTGCAGGCCTATCGCAGCCCGATCGGCCGGCGTCTGGTGATCCGCGGGCGCATCGGCGGTCTGCTGGGCTACACCCAGACCCTGACGCTCTGGGACGGTGTCGACCGCGTCGACTGCCGCACCACCATCGACGATTTCACCGGCGCGGACCAGTTGGTGAGGCTGCGGTGGCCGACACCGGTGCCCGGCGCCAGCCCCGTCAGCGAGGTCGGCGACGCCGTCATCGGGCGCGGCTTCGGATTGCTGCACGAGCCAGGGTCGACCCGGTCGGTCGACACGGCAGCGCATCCGTGGACGCTCGAGAACCCGGCCTTCGGCTGGTTCGGGTTGTCGTCGGCGGCGCGGATCAGGCTGGGCGACAACGATGTCCACGCGATCTCGGTGGCCGAGGTGGTCACCCCGGACGAGGCCGGATCGGGTCCGCTGGCGCGCGACCTGATGGTGGCGCTGGTGCGGTGCGGTGTGACGGCGACGTGTTCGGGTGCCGACCACCCCAGGTACGGCCATCTCGACGTCGACTCCAATCTGCCCGACACCCGCATCACGCTCGGCGGGCCCGACCGCAATGCCTTCACCGCCGCGGTGCTGGCGGCCGCCGAACCCGGTTACACCGACGAGCTCCGGCGGCAGCTCGACAGCATCGGTTCTGCAAGAGTTTTCGTTCCCGCAGCGGCGGCGTTGTCCGCCGAGTGGGTGCCCGACGCCGACCTGAGGGCCCCGCGCGCCCTGCCCGTCCTGATCATCGCCGGCGTCGACGCCGACGGGTTGGCGGGGGCTGTGGCGGCTGTCACCGACGACCTCGCCGACGCGGAGATCGCCGTCGCGCAGCAGGTTCCGGCCGGGACCGCGCACTTCGCCGACCGCACCATCGCGTTGCTCAACCGCGGCGTGCCCAGCTTCGCCGTGGAGGCCGACGGCACGCTGCACACGTCGTTGATGAGGTCGTGCACCGGATGGCCCTCGGGGGTGTGGACCACACACGACCGACGGGCCACCCCCGACGGCACGAACTTCCAGCTGCAGCACTGGACGCACACGTTCGATTACGCGCTGATCGCCGACGCGGGGGACTGGCGGCGGGCGGCCGTCCCGGCCCGCAGTGCCGCATACGCGCGGCCGCTGCTGGCCACCAGCGGCCCCGTGGGCGGGAACCGGCCGCCCGCAACGGGTTCGCTGCTGCGGACGGGGTCGGACGCCGTCAGCGTCGAAGCGGTCAAGCTCACCGGTAACCCCACACCGAGCGGTAGCGTGGCACCCCGCGCCGGTGACGTCGCCGCCGTGCGCCTGGTCGAGACCCATGGCGGCACTGCGCAGTTCACCCTCTCCTCAGGCGTCTGCGAGCTCCAAGCGATCACCAAAACCAATCTGCTGGAGACTGATTCGCGGCCAACGGATTTCGAGGGAGGTTTGCGGCCCTACGAGATCGCGACGGTGCTCGCCGAATTCACTGCCCCACACCGCGCCGGGCGCCGAGGTGTCGCGTTGGCACCCGATGCCGAGGCCGCCCAGCCGATCTACGCCCGTTACTGGCTGCACAATCGGGGCCCCGCGCCACTGGGCGGGCTACCCGCGGTGGTTCATCTGCGGCCGCACCACCTGGATCTCGGCGACCGGCAGCCGACGGTACAGCTCTCGGTGGCAAGCGACTGCACGGACGCCGACCTCAGCGGAACCGTGACCCTGGTGTGCCCGCCGGGGTGGGCGGCCGATCCGGCGGAGCTGCCATTCGACCTCGAACCGGGCGGTCATCTGCAGGCCGATGTCGCGGTGCGGATACCGGAGGGGGCCGAGCCCGGGTGCTATCCACTTCGTGCGCAACTGACGCTCACCGGACCGGACCTGCTGCCCGGAGCCTGGCGACAGACTGTCGAAGACGTCTGCCTGATGTCGTTGGGTGACCACGATTCCGAGGTGCTGCACCTGGTGAGCGAGCCCGATGATGCGATGCTCGCCCCCGGGGAGGTGGGGCGGCTGGCGCTGACGGTGGGCACCGACGCGCGTGCCGATCTGGCCGTCGAGGCGCATGTCATCAGCCCCTGGGGGACGTGGGAGTGGATCGGTCCACCCGCCATTGGCGCGGTCCTGCCCGCCGGCGGTGAGGTGGACCTGGTGTTCGACGTGACCCCGGCACCGTGGACCGAACCGGGGCAGTGGTGGGCGCTGGTCCGGGTCGCCTGCTCGGGTCATCTGGCCTACAGCCGGGCAGTGAAGGTAGTGATCGCATGAGTCCCATCGCCGCACGCGTCGCCGGGCAGCCGGTGCCCATCTCGGAAGTGGACGCGAAGGAGGCGCGCCTGCGCGCGACGACGCCGACCGCCAGCCTGCCGCTGGCGGGTACCAGCGAAGGCAGACAGTTGCGCCGCTGGCTGACCCAGTTGATCGTCACCGAACGGGTGATCGCCGCCGAGGCCGCCCGGCTCGGGGTCACCGAGGCCGGTGCACCCGATCTCGGGCAGGTGCTGCCTGACATGGTGGCGCGCCACGAAGTCGGCAGTGTGGCCGCGGCCGCCCTGGCCCATCCGCTGGCGCGGTCACTGTTCGCCTACGTCACCTACGACGTCACTGTGGCCGACGATGATGTCGCCGACTACCACCACCGCAACCCGATGCGGTTCGCCGCGGGGGCCCCCGGCCCGGGCGGCTGGCGCGAACGGAAACCGCCGCCGTCGCTGCAGCAGGCCCGCCCCGCCATCACCGCGCACCTGCTGGGCGCCGCCCGCCGCAAGGCGTTCCGTAACTGGCTCGACATGCGCCGCGCCGACCTGGTGCAACTGGCCCCCGGCTTCGAGCATCCAGGTGATCCCCGGCAACCCGACAACATCCACCGCCACTGATGCCGGACCTGACCCTCGCCCTCGACATCGGCGGCACCAAGATCGCCGCCGGCCTCGTCGACGCCGACGGCACCATCGTGGCCGACGAGGTGCGGCCGACCCCGCACGGCAGCGACGCCGAGGCGGTGTGGGCCGTCGTCGAGACCCTGGTCCGCCAGATGACCGGGCAGGCCGCCACGGTGCGCGGCGTGGGCATCGCGTCGGCGGGCCCCATCCACCTGCCGACCGGAACCGTCAGCCCCATCAATCTCCGAGCGTGGCAAGACTTTCCGTTGCGCGACCGGGTGGCGGCGGCAGTGCCTGGGCTGCCGGTGCGGCTCGGCGGCGACGGTCTGTGCATGGCACTGGGTGAACACTGGCGTGGCGCGGGCCGGGGTGCGCCGTTCCTGCTGGGCATCGTGGTCTCGACCGGGATCGGCGGTGGCCTGGTCCTCGACGGTGCACCCTATGACGGGCGCACCGGCAATGCCGGGCATGTCGGCCATGTGGTGGTCGACACGGCGGGGCCGCCGTGCACCTGCGGTGGGCACGGTTGCGCCGAGGCGATCGCCGCCGGACCGCGGATGGCGCAGTGGGCGCGCGACCAGGGGTGGGATGCACCGCCGGAGGCCGATGCCAAGGAACTCGCGGAGGCCGCCGCGGCAGGTGATGCCGTCGCGCTGCGGGCGTTCGGCCGAGGTGCCCAGGCCGTCGCGGCGATGATCGCGTCGGTCGGTGCGGTCTGTGACCTCGACCGTGTGGTCATCGGCGGCGGCGTGGCGAAGTCGGGCGCGCTGCTGTTCGATCCGCTGCGCGCCGCCCTGACCCGATACGCCGGGCTGGACTTCATCGCCGGGATCGAGGTGGCGCCGGCCGAGCTGGGCGGCGATGCGGGTCTGGTGGGTGCGGCCGCGCTGCTGCACGCACCGTGAACCCGGCGTCTGTTGTGCGGGAGGGATGAGCCGTTTTGGCCGATCCGGGGTGCCCGGGCTATTCTTGTCGGCGATCCACCGAAGACCGTCGGTCACCGAGCAATCGGTTGAAGGTCCGGGAAACATCCCGGCGGCCCACGCAGGAGGACGAGGCAACACCGCTGATCTGACGTCAGCAGTTTTTCACGCCCCGGCCGCATCCTGCGCCGGGGCGTCATTGTTTTTGGGTGTTGTCCTGGTTCTTCGATCGTGTGGAGCGCAACCACTCGACACATCAGGAGGCATGCATGGCCAAGGCTGACAAGGCCACCGCCGTTGCAGAGATCACCGAGCAGTTCAAGGCCTCGACTGCGACCGTCGTCACCGAATACCGCGGTTTGACGGTGGCCAACCTGGCCGAACTGCGCCGTTCGCTCGGCGCCTCGGCCACCTACTCCGTCGCCAAGAACACGCTGGTGAAGCGTGCGGCGAGCGAAGCAGGTATCGAAGGTCTCGACGAGCTCTTCGCCGGCCCGACGGCGATCGCGTTCATCTCAGGTGAGCCGGTCGACGCCGCCAAGGCACTCAAGAAGTTCGCCAAGGACAACAAGGCACTCGTCATCAAGGGCGGCTACATGGACGGCGCCGCGCTGTCCATCGCCCAGGTCGAAGCCATCGCCGACCTCGAGTCGCGCGAGGTGCTGCTGGCCAAGCTGGCAGGTGCCATGAAGGCCAACCTCTCCAAGGCCGCCGGGCTGTTCGCCGCCCCGGCCTCGCAGGTCGCGCGCCTGGCGCTGGCCCTGCAGGAGAAGCGGGCCGAGACCGAGGGTGCCCCCGAGGCCCCCGCTGAGGCTCCGGCCGACGCCGCCGCCGAAGCTCCGGCCGAGGCCGCTGCCGAGGCTCCCGCTGAGGCCGCTGCCGAGGCTCCGGCCGACGCCGCCGAATAACACAACTGCAGACCAACCACCACCGCACAACCACTAGGAAGGACCGCCACCATGGCAAAGCTCAGCACTGACGATCTGCTCGAGGCGTTCAAGGAACTGACCCTGCTCGAGCTCTCGGAGTTCGTGAAGAAGTTCGAAGAGACCTTCGACGTCACCGCGGCCGCCCCGGTCGCCGTCGCCGCGGCCCCCGCCGCCGGTGGCGCCCCCGCCGAGGCCGCCGAGGAGCAGACGGAGTTCGACGTCATCCTCGAGGGTGCCGGCGACAAGAAGATCGGCGTCATCAAGGTCGTCCGCGAGATCGTCTCCGGCCTTGGCCTCAAGGAGGCCAAGGATCTGGTCGACAGCGCCCCCAAGCCGCTGCTCGAGAAGGTCAACAAGGACGCCGCCGAGGACGCCAAGGCCAAGCTCGAGGCCGCCGGCGCTTCGGTCACCGTCAAGTAGTTCCAGCCTTACCGCAAGAAGCCCCCGGGTCTCCCGGGGGCTTCTTCGTCTTTGGGGTCTGCTTCGTCTTTTGAGGTCAGCTCAGAGCCAGCCGGACGTCGCCAGGGACGCGGTCAGTCTGTCTGTCGAATCGCCCATGGCGATCAGCAGGTTGGTGACCATGCCGCCGAGCACCGGCACCACGGCATGCCCGTCGCCGCCGAAGTATCCGGCCAGTTCGAGCATCACGAAACCGTGCGTCATGGCCCAGAACTGGCCGGCGGCCGACAGCACCGAGGCGTGATCGTCGGCCGAACCCGTGGTGATCCGGCCCGCGACCATCGAGCGGTGCACGATGCTCACCAACCGGCCGAACGCGGCGTACTGCAGGCCTGACTCGTCGACCGCCATGGTGAGCACGTTGCGCGCAGGCGCGTCGATACCGTGCGCGCTGGTGCTGCCGAACATGAGCCGGTACAGGTGCGGTCGATCGATGGCGAACGTTCGGTAGGCGGCGCCGCACACCAGCAGGTCGGCCACCGGGTCGTCGGATGCCGGCACGTTGATGGCACCGTCGAACAGCCGCATGCCCTCATCCGCGACCTCGGCGATGAGACCCCGCATCCCGCCGAAATGGGTGTAGACGGCCATGGTCGACGTGCCTGCGGCGGTGGCCACCTTGCGGGCCTGCAGTGCGTCGGGGCCGTGGTCGTCGAGCAGGCCCACCGCGGCCTGCAGCAGCTCATCGCGCATGCTGCGCTCCGGCCCCGAACTCATCCTTGTCATCCTCGCACGAGGGGCGTACGGTCCGAATAACGTCGAAATAACAGTGTTATAGCAGATGGAATGCCTGGAGGGGACAGCTTGTGACAACAGTGGAGCGGCGCGCGACGGTCGACAACCCCTACCTGGACGGCTTCTTGGCGCCGGTGCGCGAAGAGTTGACCGTGACGGATCTGGAGGTCGAGGGCACCATCCCCGGCCACCTGGACGGCCGGTATCTGCGCAACGGACCCAATCCCGTGTCGGAAGTGGACCCTGCGCTCTATCACTGGTTCGTCGGCGATGCGATGGTGCACGGTGTCGCGCTCAAGGACGGTCAGGCCCAGTGGTACCGGAACCGCCTGGTCCGCACCCCGGCGGTCTCGCGCACACTGCGGGAGCCACGCACGGCGACGGTGGATCCGCGGGCCGGCATGCTCGCGGTGGCCCCGAACACCAACGTGCTCAGCCACGCGGGGCAGACGCTGGCCCTGGTCGAGGCGGGTGGCGCGCAGTACCGCCTCACCGACGAACTCGACACCCTGGGCACCTGCGATTTTGACGGCACCCTCGCTGGCGGGTACACCGCCCATCCGCACCGCGACCCGGCCACCGGGGAACTGCACGCCGTCTCCTACTCGATGACGCGCGGTAACACCGTCCAGTACTCGGTGATCGACACCGCGGGCCGGGCCCGCCGCACCGTCGACATCCAGGTCACCGGGGCGCCGATGATGCACGACTTCTCGTTGACCGACAAATACGTCGTCCTCTACGACCTGCCGGTCACGCTGGATGCGGGTGATGTGGTCACGGCCGTCGTGCCGCGGTGGCTGAGCCTGCCGGCCCGGTTGGTGGCGCAGTCGTTGATCGGTCGGGTGCGGATGCCCGGCCCCATCGAGGCGCGCGTCAACAGCGAGACCAGGCGTCCGACGTCGATGCCGTTCTCATGGGATCCGCGCTACCCGGCGCGCATCGGGGTGATGCCGCGCGACGGCGGCAACGCCGACGTCCGGTGGTTCGATATCGACCCCTGCTACGTGTTCCATCCGCTGAACGCCTACAGCGAGGACCGCGACGGGCAGGAGGTGCTGGTTCTCGATGTGATCCGCCACGCCAAGATGTTCGACCGTGACCGCCGCGGTCCCGGGGAAGGGAACGCGACCCTGAACCGCTGGGAGATCAACCTGGCGACCGGCGCGGTGCACACCGAGTGCCTCGATGACCGCGAGCAGGAATTCCCCCGGATCAACGAGACGCTGACCGGCGCGCGCCATCGCTACGGCTACACCGTGGGCGTCGGCGGCGGTTTCGCCAGTGCCCGCGACATGACCTCCGCGGTGTACAAGCACGATTACGCCACGGGCGCGGCGGCCACCGCGCCGTTGCCCGCCGATCTGTGGATCGGCGAGATGGTGTTCGTGCCCAATCCCGGCGCGACGGCCGAGGACGACGGAATCCTGATGGGGTTGGGCGTCGACCGCGGATCCGACCGGGGGCAGTTGCGCATTCTCGACGCCGCGACGCTGGAGACCGTAGGGGCGGTGCATCTACCGCAACGGGTGCCGATGGGGTTTCATGGCAACTGGTGTCCGGCGCCGTGACCGTACTGCCAACAGTTGTTGTCACGGCCGTCAATAAAGGTAGTGACACAAACTGAGTCGTGCCTTTGGGCGTGCGCTACAGTGACTCAAGCCACAGGCGGGAGGCTTGTTGGCGGCCTCATCCTCTAGGCGGAAGGATTTCGCGTGGGAATCGGTATCCAGGTAGAGGGGCTGACGAAGTCCTTCGGGTCCCAGCGAATTTGGGAAGACGTCACGATGGACATCCCCGCCGGAGAGGTCAGCGTTCTCCTGGGCCCGTCCGGTACCGGTAAGTCCGTCTTCCTGAAGTCACTGATCGGCCTGCTGCGGCCCGAGCGCGGCAAGATCATCGTCGACGGCACCGACATCATCCAGTGTTCCGCCAAAGAGCTCTACGAGATCCGCACACTGTTCGGCGTCATGTTCCAGGACGGTGCGCTGTTCGGGTCGATGAACATTTACGACAACACCGCCTTCCCGCTGCGCGAGCACACCAAGAAGAAGGAATCCGAGATCCGTGACATCGTCATGGAGAAGCTGGATCTGGTGGGTCTGGCCGGTGATGAGGGCAAGTTCCCCGGTGAGATCTCCGGCGGTATGCGCAAGCGTGCCGGCCTGGCCCGATCACTGGTGCTCGACCCGCAGATCATCCTCTGCGACGAGCCGGACTCCGGCCTTGACCCGGTCCGCACCGCGTATCTGAGCCAGCTGCTGATCGACATCAACGCACAGATCGACTGCACCATCCTGATCGTCACGCACAACATCAACATCGCCCGCACGGTGCCCGACAACATGGGCATGCTGTTCCGCAAGCACCTGGTGATGTTCGGTCCCCGCGAAGTGCTGCTGACGTCGGACGAGCCGGTGGTCAAGCAGTTCCTCAACGGCCGCCGCATCGGGCCGATCGGTATGTCGGAGGAGAAGGACGAGTCGACGATGGCCGAGGAGCAGGCCCTCATCGATGCCGGGCACCACGACGGTGGTGTCGAGGAGATCGAAGGTGTGCCGCCGCAGGTCATGGCGACACCCGGGCTGCCGGAGCGCCAGGCCGTCGGACGCCGGCAGGCGCGGGTGCGCGAGATCCTGCACACGCTGCCGCCCGCCGCGCAGGAAGCCATCCGCGACGAGCTCGACGGCACCCACAAGTACAAGGCGCACGAGTTGGGTAACGAGCCCACCGTGCGTCACAACCAGGAGGACGACGCCCCGACCGCCTCCATCCCGGCTCAACGCGAGAGCTGACACCGGCACTGTTGAAGTGGTCGACGCCCATCGGGTGTCGGCCACTTCAGTCTTGTCGCTGACCGTTTTGTGACGTGAGCGGCTCGCCCAACCAATCCCCGTTTCAACGACACCAGCCTCCGCTACGGTTTGCGCGATCGTCAATTCAAGGAGCTGATCGGGTGAGCGACCGTCGGCGGTGGTGGGCGGCTGGTGCAATCGTCGTCGGGGTAAGTGCAGCCCTGATGTGCGGCAGCGGGATCGCCGTTGCTGAAACGGATGGCAGCACCGCAACCGGCAGCCGGCAGCCGGTTGCGCACGAGGCCGAGGCATCGCCGAAGGTCTCGGCCATCAAGGACGCAATCGCGCGGCACGGCAGCGGACCGGTCGCTGCGGCGTCGGGCTTTCGGGCACACCCGTCAGTCGGCGACGGCCCTCGCCCTGCTCGGATGTCAGTCATCCGGGTGTCGACGGATACCGCTGTCAGGGCCGCCACCGTCAAGCGCCGTGCGCAGTCGCGCGCTGCGGTCGCCACTGGTGCCGATGGGCCGGACAGGCCACTGAAACACATTGGCAGACAAGGCATCAAGACTACGAGCGTGTTGGCGTCCCGGGTGGTCGCAGACGTCGCGGCGGCGACACCCGAGGCAGTCGGCGCAATGACCAAGCCGGCAGCCATCAGGAGTGCCGCCACCGCGATCGTCGCACTGCGTGGCCTGGCGGCACCGGTCGCGAACTCACCGCCCGCCAAAGGGCCGAATGCGATGGTCGTGCTCAACCTGCTGGCGGGCCTCGGCGTCCAGCGCTCGCTACCGGGTGGGCTCGCAAGCACGTCGCAACAAGCACCCGTGCGCGCTCCAGAGGGCGCTACGTCCGCCCTCGCGGCCGTGCCGGTCGACACCGGCAGGGTGACAGGCGTCCAGGAAGGTCATTCAGATCTTCAGATTCCGGTGGGCACCTACACCTACACCGGAAAGGCCGACTGGTACTTCCCGACCCAGGCCGACGGGTCAGTGCAGGCGCAGGGAGTGATCTGGCTCCAACATGGCTTCCTGGGGCGGAAGTCTTGGTATTCGGCGCTGGCGCGGCAGCTGGCTCTGCAAACCAACAGCGTGGTGGTCGTCCCGAACGTCCCTTCATTCCCGCCGCGGGCGTGCCCGGATTGCTCACTCAACGGGGTGCCGATGCAACAGGGTGTCGCAGATCTTTTTCTTGACAGCAATCGGGTGGCCCTGAACACCAGCGCCACCGCGGCGGGCTATCAAGGGGTGTTGCCCGAGTCGTTCGTGCTCACCGGTCACTCCGCCGGTGGTGGCCTCGCTACCGCCGCGGGTGGCTTCTATACCGTCGGACTCGGGCCGGACCAAGACAACAAGCTGCTCGGCGTCATCATGTTCGACGGCGTCTCGGGAAACGGGACCTTCGTGCCCGCGCTGGACGCCCTGGGCGACACTCCGGTCTACCAGATCGCTGCACCACCTCAGCCGTGGAATGCCAACGGCCAAACCACCGCCGACCTGGTGTCGTCCAGGCCGGGCAGCTTCGTCGGAGTAGTCCTGGCCAACGGTTCGCACGTCGACTCGTTGATAGGCGGCGTCCCGATCGTCGACGTCATCACGCAACTCGTGGTCAGGCGCTCGCCGCCCGGAAACACCGCCGCGGTCTACACGCTCGCTGCCGGCTGGATCAACGATTTCTACACACCAGGCGCCGGGCCCGACAATCCGCAGTACGGCATCTACGGTGAACCGGACCAGTACATCGTCATGGGGCAGACCGCAGCGATCGTGCTGGGGCCGCCGCCGACCATCGATGTGAGCCAGTACCTCGGTACCTGGTACGAGGTGGGCAGCGTCAAACAGTTCTTCTCGATCGGCCTTGTCAACACGAAAGCCGTTTACGGCCTCAACCCCGACGGTTCCATCAGAGTCGAGAACTCAGGCAATTACTTTGTCGACAACGGGCCGTCATCCACGATCGTCGGCAACGCCGTATCGCTGAACGCCGAGAACAACAAGCTGAACGTGAGCTTTCTCGGCCCGGCCACGGCTACCCCGCCCGGCAACTACTGGATTGTCGACGCGGCCCCCGACTACAGCTGGGCGATCGTGAGTGACGCGAACGGCAGCAGCGGCTTCCTGCTCAGCCGCACTCCCGTCGTCTCCGACGAGCTTTATGGCGAGTTGTTGGACCGGGCTTCGGCCAAGGGGGTGAATCGATCGATCACCCCCACCCGGCAGCCCGGCGCGGGTATGGCCGCCCTGGTCGCGGTCTGATCATGGACCGGGCCGCAAGCCCCGGCCGTCGTCGCCAATATCTGGGGAAATATCCACACGGGCGGTGCGTTTCCTCTTGACGGAAGGGCCGCGAGGGGTCAATCTGTTGGGCAGCATGTTCGTACTCGGTAGATCAGAACGCCAGCCAGCGCTCTATCTGGATCACCGCTACGTGCTTGCTACTCGGCGGTAGTTGAGGAATACGCCGTCCTGCGCTATTGTTGGACGTTGCGCTGGCTGCCTCCTGCCCATCATCAGCATTCGACACCGTAGGTCTCGTCTGAGCACTGCTCAGTGATCTCGTTGCGTGCCGTGGTTCAGGCTCAGGTTGACAACCAGCCGAACACACGAAGATTCACGCGACGTAGTGGACCGGCAGGCCCTGCTCTTCCACGACTCGCATGAGGTGCTGGAAGGACGCATCTTGGCAGTCTCTCGCCAGAGCAAGTCAGTAGCTACCACCAACAACTCCGTTCCAGGAGCACCCAACCGCGTTTCGTTCGCCAAGCTCCGTGAGCCTCTCGAGGTTCCGGGGCTGCTCGACGTGCAGACGGAGTCGTTCGAATGGTTGGTCGGATCCGACCGTTGGCGCCAGAAGGCGCTGGAGCGCGGCGACTCCGTGACGCCCACCGGTGGCCTCGAAGAGGTGCTCGCCGAACTGTCGCCGATCGAGGATTTCTCCGGCTCGATGTCGCTGAGCTTCTCCGACCCGCGTTTCGACGAGGTCAAGGC
>CAMFLL010000103.1 GCA_945957405.1 uncultured Mycolicibacterium sp.
CCCGCCATCCGCCGATTCTACAATTAGTCAACTAACTTACGGCGCAGGACACTAGGAACGCTACGACCGGCACGCGGTCGACGGGCGGTGGTCTCGAACAGTTCGGCGGTTGTCGTGATGCTGTCCTGCGCCGAGGTCATCTGAGCGGCGACGTCGCGGGCCCGCTCGGCGTAGCCCGGTGCCAGAATCGTCTGCAGGTCCGCCACCAGCGTCTCGCGGGTGGCGCTGGAAACGCGCCGTGCGGAACCGACTTTCAGGCGCTTGAGCTGATTACCCCAGTACGGCTGATCGGCCGAACTCCAGAGAATCAGGGTGGGGATACCAGCCCGCAGGCTGGCGGCCGTGGTACCGGAGCCGCCGTGGTGCACGATCGCCCGGCAGCCGGGGAAGACCGATGCATAGTTCACCGGGCCCACCACCTTGAGATGGTCGGGAATCGGCACCCCGGTGAAGTCGGTGCCGCCGGCACACACCAGTGCCCGTTCGCCCAACTGCGCGCAGGCGTCGCCGATCATCGCGATGGTGTCCGCCGGTGCATCGACGGGGATACTGCCGGTGGCGAAACAGATCGGCGGTGTTCCGTCGGCCATCCATGACGCGACGTCGTCGTCGGCACCCGTGGCCAGTGCCATCGTGAGCGCTCCGACAAAGGGCCGGCGACCGTTCCAGTGTGCCCATTCGGCCGCCAGCCCCGGCACGGAGATCGAGTCGTAGGCTTGGACTTCGAGTGATCCACGTGCGGCCATGCGGCGCGGTGACGGCGTCGTCGCGGCGGCCAGGCCCAGGTCACGCCGCTGTGCGTTGTCGACGTCCTTGGTCGAGCGCCAGAACAGCCATTCGGATGCCGTCCCCGCACACCGGACGACCGGCGACGGCAACGTCGGGACGAGCTGACCATTGGGTCGCATCGGGAAATGGTGCAGCGCTATCAGCGGAATGCCATAGTGCTCGGCGACATTCGCTGCGGATTGCTCATAGTTCAGGCCGGTCGACAGCAGATCTGCCCCGTCGGCCAGGGACATCAGTGTCGTGCTCGTATCCGGCCAGTACCGCGCGATGGGCGCCCAGAGCTCCCGGAGCGCGGATACGGGATGCCGGATTATCCGGGTCCAGAAATTGCGCAGAAAGTCTTCGCGTAGGAAATCCTGCAGAGCCGGGCCGTACGGTACTGCCGCGAGCCCGGCCTCTTCGGCGAAGTCGACCAGATCGGGAGGCACAGCCAATCTGACAGTGTGGCCCTTGCGCTGCAGCTCGCGCCCGACACCCAGTGACGGCTCGACGTCACCGCGCGTGCCGTAACAGGCGAGGGCAAACTTCATGCAGATCACGGTCTTTCGAGTCGAGACGGCGGGCATGTCACGTGGTGGGGTCCAGCCTATCGCGGCGATGCGATCGGTAGGCCCCAGTGACGAGTGCGTCAATTAGCCCGTGGCTGTTCGAAATACGCGGCACGGTGCGGGTATTGCGCGGCGTATAGTCGGCCGCATGAACCTGGTGCAGTCGTTCGAACGTGGCTTGAACTGGCTGTCGTCACCCAAGCAGCTGCCGGGACGCCTCGAGATGGACACCCAGCGGGGCAAACGCCTCGAGATGGAGGTCGTGTCCTGGGCGGTCCGCCTGCCCATCGCCGGCGCGATGGTGCGGGTGCCGGTGTTCATGATGATCATGCCGGCCGGGTCGTCGCCCGTGCAGGGCACCAGGGCGCAGTCCGACCTGCAGGGCGACTGAACCGATTCCGATCGCGAAAAGCACTGTCGGCCTTCGGAGTCCGACCTGCGCGTTCCCGTGAGAACATCAAACAAAAAGCAACGCAACCCATTACACAGATTGCTGCCTGCCGAGGTTCACGCTCGGCGCTGGTCGTCGCAGAAGCGCGTGAGCCCGCGAACCTGGCAAGGCCGTGGCTACGCGGGCACATCGCGCTGACCTGAAGGAACCCGACGATCGTGGGTGAAGCAGTTAAGTTTGATCATGAAGCCTGTCAAAATTGTTTGCGGCGACAATATATGCGTCATAATGTATTTCACTTCGAAAACATCGCGCAAACGTCGTTTGCGTGCACGACGCTGCGGTCCGAGACCACATAAAACCCATAACATCGCTAAATCAGCGAGAGGCAGCGAGTGACCAAACATGCTTGTTCAACTGGAAAAAACGCTTAACAGTGACTAATCAGCTAATTGTCTTTACCAGCTAATCGATGACTTGCCAGGGTGTTGTGACCATGAAGTTCGCGCAAACCACGGACTCCGCCCTGCGGCCTACCGTATCTTTGCGATATGTTTGCCATGTACGCCTGAACAGCCTGGAGAAACGTGAGCATCAATCCGTTCGATGACGACAATGGCAGCTTTTTCGTATTGGTCAACGAGGAGGAGCAGCACAGCCTGTGGCCTAGCTTCGCCGAAGTGCCGGCCGGTTGGCAGGTGGTTTATGGAGAGGCGGAACGCGCTGCCTGCTTGGAGTTCATCGAACAGAACTGGAGTGATATCCGGCCGAAGAGCCTGCGTGATCGGTTGGCGCAGGGTGGGGCTCATAACGGCTGAATCGTCTACTGGGGGAAGTTGAATAATGGAACCTGACGACGCAGCTCTACCGCTGTCGCGTGCGCAGCTGGACATCTGGCTTTCGCAGGAAAGTGGTTTCGCCGGTACAGAATGGCAACTGGGTCTCCTGGGCAGGATCGATGGGACTGTCCGACGGGATGTGTTGGAACAGGCGATTCGCCAGGCGCTGGCAGAAGCCGAACCGGCCAGGGCCGTATTCTTCGAAAGAGACGGCGAAGTCTTTCAGAAACCGATCGATTACTCGGATCTGGAACTGCCGTTGCACGATGTGCGGGATTCCGACGACCCGGAGCGGACTGTCCGTGACATGGCGTCGTCGATGCAGCACACCCCGATGTCGCTCTCGGGCCGGCTGATCCACTTTGCTTTGTTCCGCACCCAGGCGGATGAATATTATTTGTTCGGTCTGTGCCACCACATCTCCGTCGACGGACTGGGCATGGCACTCGTGAGCCGCCGAATCGCGACGATATACACCGCATTGATCACCGGTGAGTCCGTGTCTCCGGCTTACTTCGGATCATTGCGGGATTTCGTCGATTGCGAAGCGGCATACGAGGAGTCCACCGATTTCGGCGACGACCAGGAGTACTGGAGCGCCAACCTGCCGCCTGCCGGCGGCCTGGACAAGCAGTTGTCGCGTGAGGCCGACGAGCACAACGCCTACACACCGTCGGCATCTGTTCAGGTGGATCAGGCTGTCGTAGACCACATCAAGGCGCTGTCGAAGAACCTGCGTATCCGCCGTTATTCGGTGATGACCACGGCGTGCGCACTTCTGGCGCGGGCCTGGTCCGCCAATGGTGCCGAGGTGGCACTGGATTTCCCGGTGAGCCGACGGGTCACCCAGGATTCGAAGACGCTTCCCGCGATGCTCGCCGGCGTCGCGCCGCTGGTGTTGAAGTCACCGCCGGAGGCAACCGTCGGTGAATTCCTTCAGCATGTTGACGCCCGAATCCGAGAACTGCTGCAGCATCAGCGTTTTCCGGTCCACATCCTCGACGGTGAAGGCGGCGTGCGCGGCCCCCGCCAGGCGTCGAATCGGGTCGCCGTCAATTTCATCCCGTCCCGATTGACGCTCGACCTTGCGGGCGTGCCGGTGACGGCGTCCTACACCAACCACGGCCCCATGGGGCATTTCGGCCTTTTCTTCCTGGGCGCCGGCGATCAGCTGTTCCTCAGTACGGCGGGTGCGGGTGAGCCGTTCGCGAAGTTCGGCGTCGCGAATCTGGCGGACCGGTTGCAGCACGTGGTCACACAGATGGCGGCCGATCCGGATCGGCGATTGTCATCGCTCGATCTGCTCCATGACGATGAGCACGCCGAACTGGCGTCGATCGGCAACCGTGCCGTGTTGACCCGGCCCGACGCCGAGGCGATCTCGGTTCCGGAGGCCTTCGCCGCCCATGTGGCCGCGACGCCTGAGGCCTCTGCTCTGACGTTCGAGGGCCGGTCGTGGTCGTACCGCGAACTCGACGAATCCTCGAACCGCCTTGCGCACCTGTTGTCTGCCAACGGTGTCGGCCCCGGCGAGCAGGTGGTGCTGCTGTCGGAACGCTCCGCGCACGCCGTGATCGCGATCCTTGCGGTGCTCAAGGCCGGTGGCGCCTACCTGCCGATCGACCCGTCCGTCCCCGAATCGCGGCTCGAGTTCGTCCTGAACGACGCTTGCCCCGTCGCCGTCCTCACCACTGCGGCGCTGCGGTCGCGATTCGACGGCCATGACTTCGCAGTGTTCGACGTCGAGGACCCCGCGGCCGACGCACAGCCCGCCACCGCGCTCCCGCTGCCGGCCCCCGACGATCTCGCGTATGTGATCTACACCTCGGGGACCACCGGCACACCGAAAGGTGTTGCCGTCACGCATCACAACGTCACACAACTGATCCTGGACCTTGACGTGGGTCTGCCTCAGCCGGGCGCCTGGCCGCAGTGTCATTCGCTCGCTTTCGACGCATCGGTGTGGGAGATCTGGAACGCGCTGCTGCGCGGTGGGCGGCTCGTGGTCGTACCGGAGTCGGCCGCCGCCTCACCGGAGGACTTCCACGCACTGTTGGTCGCCGAACGGGCCGACGCGTTGACACAGACCCCGTCGGCGGTGGCGATGTTGTCCCCGCGTGGCCTGGAATCGATGGCGCTGGCCGTGGTGGGTGAGGCCTGCCCTACCGCGGTGGTCGCCGAGTGGGCGCCCGGACGCGTGATGATCAACGGCTACGGCCCCACCGAGACCTCCATGTGCGTCGCCATCAGCCGACCGCTGCAACCGGGGTCGGCCGTGGTGCCGATCGGCAGGCCGGTGCACAACGCGTCGTTGTTGGTGCTGGACACGTGGATGCAGCCGGTACCTGCCGGTGTCGTCGGCGAGCTCTACGTCGCCGGTGACGGCGTGGCATGTGGCTATGTCAATCGTTCGAGCCTGACCGCAGCACGCTTTGTCGCCTGCCCGTTCGGAAAACCGGGTAAGCGCATGTACCGCACCGGTGATCTGGTGCGGTGGGGTGACGACGGGCAGTTGGAGTACCTGGGCCGAGCCGACGAGCAGGTCAAGATCCGCGGTTACCGCATCGAACTCGGCGAGGTGCAGGCCGCGCTGGCCGCGCTCGACGGTGTCGAGCATGCCGCGGTGATCGCCCGCGAAGACCGCCCCGGTGACAAGCGCCTGGTCGGTTACATCACCGGCGCCGCCGATCCCGCCGAGGTCCGTACCCGACTGGCGCAGACGTTGCCGCCCTACATGGTTCCCGTCGCGGTCATGGTCGTGGAGGCACTACCGCTGACGTCGAGCAACAAGCTTGACACCCGTGCCCTGCCGGTGCCGGAATACCACGGCGCAGGCACCGACTACCGGGCACCGGTCACCGCCGTCGAGGAGATCTTGACGGGGATCTACGCCCAGGTCCTCGGCGTCGAACAGGTCGGTGTGGACGACTCGTTCTTCGATCTCGGCGGCGACAGCATCTTGTCGATGCAGGTGGTGGCAGCGGCCAGGGCGGCCGGTTTGCGCTGCAGGCCGCGTGACATCTTCGTCGAACAGACGGTGGCACACCTGGCCTCGGTGGTCGAGATCGCCGGGGGCGCTGCCGCCGTCGTGGACGACGGTATCGGCCCGGTACTGGCCACCCCGATCATGCGGTGGCTGCACAGCATCGAAGGTCCGGTCGACGAGTTCAACCAGACACTGGTGATCCAGGCTCCCGCGGGCGTTACTCACGATGATGTGGAGATCGTCCTGCAGGCACTGCTGGATCGGCACGCCGCCCTGCGTCTGCGCCTACTCGACAGTGCCGCACGAGATTGGGCATTACAGGTGCCGGAGACCGCCGCGGTGTCCGCACGCGAGTGCCTCCACACCGCCGAAACCCTGTCCGAGGACGTCGTGGTCGCGGCGCGGACGCGGTTGGATCCCGGTGCCGGAGCCATGCTCAGCGCGGTGTGGGTGCCCGCGTCCCGTCAGCTGATGCTGATGATCCACCACCTCGCCGTCGACGGGGTGTCATGGCGAATCCTGTTGGAGGATCTCAACATCGCCTGGGCGCAGCATCGTGACGGTCGCCCGGTGGAATTACCCGCCGGCGGGACGTCCTTCGCACGGTGGTCGGTGGTGCTCGACGAACACGCCCGCGCCGCGGACCTGCTCGCGCACGTCGACACCTGGCGGCAGGTGCTGAACACGCCTGCCGCACTACCGCCGGTACGCCCCGGCGTCGACACCTATGCCGACGCCGGCCGACTGTCGGTCACACTGGACGCCGAAACCACCCGCGAGTTGCTCGGGCCGGCGCCCGCAGCGTTTCACGCTGGGGTGCAGGACATTCTGCTGATCGCGTTCGTCATGGCCTGGGCGGAGTTCCTTGGCGCCGGCGCCGACCCGATCGGCATCGACGTCGAGGGGCACGGTCGCCACGAGGAGCTCGGCGACGATATCGACCTGTCCCGGACGGTGGGCTGGTTCACCACCAAGTACCCGGTGGCCCTCGCGACGGCCGACGTGCCGTGGGATCAGATCGTTGCCGGCGGGCCCGCACTGGGACCGGTCGTCAAGGACGCCAAGGAGCAGCTGCGTGCGCTTCCTGACGGCCTGACCTACGGTCTGCTGCGGTATCTCAACCCCGAAGCCGGACTGACCGGGTCGGACCCGACCATCGGATTCAACTACCTCGGCCGCCTCGGCGCGGGAGCGGCCGAGAAATCGGCCGACCTGTGGGGCATCAGCGGGGACAGCCTGCCTCTGTCAGACGCAGCTGCGGCGGTGTCGATGCCGTTGGCGCACACCGTCGAACTGAACGCAGGCGCCATGGATACCGAATACGGTCTGCAACTGCAGGCCAATTGGACGTGGGCGTCATCGCTCGTCGACGCGGACCAGATCAATCGGCTGAGCCGGTTGTGGTTGGAGGCGCTGACCGGAATCTGCGCGCATGTCCGGTCCGGCGGCGGCGGTCTGACCCCCTCGGACATCACCCCGGCCCGTCTGACACAGACCGAGATCGACGGCCTGCGCCGACAGTACGACATCATCGACGTCCTACCGCTGACCCCGCTGCAGCAGGGCCTGCTGTTCCAGGCCGGTTTCGCCGAGAGTGCCGGGGACGCAGGGCAAGCGGACGTCTACGCGGTGCAGCTCGGCATCACCGTGGCCGGATCGCTTGATCCGGATCGGCTGCGCGATGCGGTCCATGCGGTCATCGGTCGCCACCCCAATCTTGCGGCGCGGTTTCTCGAGCAGTTCGGTGAGCCCGTGCAGATCATCGCGGCGACGCCCGAAATAGCGTGGCAGCACTTCGATTTACACGGTGAGGCCGACGCCGAAGGCAAGATCGAGCAGATCTGCGCGGACGAGCGCACGGCGGTATGCGACCTCGCCGGACGGCCCGTGTTCCGGGCCGCGTTGTTCGGGGTGTCAGACAACCGGCATCGACTCGTGTTGACGGTGCATCACATTGTGATCGATGGCTGGTCGCTGCCGATCCTGCTGAAAGAGGTTTTCGCCCACTACTTCGGGCAACGACTGCCGGCGGCGCCGCCGTACCGCAACTTCGTCAGCTGGCTTGACGCGCAGGACCGCGACCTGGCCCGCACCAGCTGGCGGCGGGCACTCGCCGGCTTCGACACCCCCACCCTGGTGGGACCCCCAGATCAGTTGGGGCGCCGCGCGGTCGCGTCCTACCGGGTGCCTGAGCACACCACCCGTGCGCTCGGCGACCTGGCGCGGTCGCAACGCACCACCGTCAACACCGTGCTGCAGGCGGCATGGGCGCAGCTGCTGACCTGGTTGACGGGTCAGCATGACGTCGCATTCGGCACCGCGGTCTCGGGGCGTCCCGCCGATCTTGCCGGGGCGGAATCGATGGTGGGGCTGCTGATCAACACCGTGCCGGTGCGGGCCACCACCAGTGCCGGCACCACGGTCGCCGAACTGCTCGACCAATTGCAGACGTTCCACAACGACACCGTCGAGCACGAGTATCTGGCGCTCGGCGAGATCCACCGGGTCACCGGACACGACCGGATCTTCGACACGCTCCTGGTCTACGAGAACTACCCGATCGATCCCGGCACGCTCCTGGGCGGCCAAGATCTGGCCGTCACCGAATTCACCAGTCGGGAGTACAACCACTACCCGATGTCGGTGGTGGCCATGCCCGGCCACGAGCTGGGCCTGCGCGTCGAGTTCGACACCGAGGTGTTCGACGCCGATGCTGTCGACACCGTGATCAACCGCCTGCAGCAGGTGTTGACGGCCATGGTCGCCGATCCCACCAGCCGGTTGTCATCGATCGATCTGCTGGATTCCGACGAGCACACCCGGTTGGACGCGTGGGGCAACCGCGCGGTGTTGACGCAGCAGGCACCCGAACTGGAGTCGATCCCGGCACTGTTCGCCAACCAGGTTGCGCGGGCCCCGGAGGCCGTGGCGATCACGTGTGGTGACAGGTCCTGGACGTATCAGGAACTCGAGGAGTCCGCCAACCGGTTGGCGCGCCTGCTGGCCGGGCGCGGCGCCGGCCCGGGCACCCGGGTCGCACTGCTGTTGCCGCGTACTGCCGAAGCGGTCACCGCGATCCTCGCGGTGCTCAAGACCGGTGCGGCATATCTTCCGATCGATCCTGCGCATCCCGACTCACGCATCGAGTTCATGGTCGGTGACGCCGCCCCGGTGCTCGCGGTCACCACGGCTGAACTGCGGCCGCGACTGGAATCGTCGGGCGTTCCCGTCGTCGACATCGACGACCCGGCGCTGGACGCCCAGCCAAATACCGCGCTGCCGACCCCGGTAGTTGACGCCATCGCCTACATCATCTACACCTCGGGCACCACCGGGGTGCCCAAAGGTGTTGCGGTCACGCATCGCAACGTCGCCCAGTTGCTGGAGTCGCTCGACGCCGAACTCGCATTGGGTCAGGTCTGGACCCAGTGCCATTCCCTGGCGTTCGACTATTCGGTGTGGGAGATCTGGGGTGCCCTGCTGTACGGCGGCCGGTTGTTGATGGTCCCGGACTCGGTGGTCCGCTCGCCCGAGGACCTCCACGCCCTGCTGGTCGCCGAACAGGTGAGCGTCCTGAGTCAGACGCCGTCGGCGTTCTATGCGTTGCAGACCGCCGACACCCTGCATCCCGAACTCGGCCAGCAGCTGAAGTTGCAGACCGTCGTGTTCGGCGGGGAAGCACTTGAACCACAACGCCTCTCGTCGTGGCTGCACAGTCACCCGGGGTTACCGCGGATGATCAACATGTACGGCATCACCGAGACCACGGTGCATGCCTCGTTCCGCGAGATCGGCAGCGCCGACGTCGACAGCAACAGCAGCCCCATCGGTGTGCCGCTGGAACATCTCGCCTTTTTTGTGTTGGACGGATGGTTGCGGCAGGTTCCGGTCGGTGTCGTCGGCGAGTTGTATGTCGCCGGAGCGGGTTTGGCGTGCGGCTACGTGGGGCGCCCCGACCTGTCGGCGACGCGGTTCGTGGCGTGCCCGTACGGGGGACCGGGCGATCGGATGTACCGCACCGGCGATCTGGTGCAGTGGGGTGCCGACGGGCAACTGCGATATGTGGGCCGCGCCGACGAGCAGGTCAAGATCCGCGGCTACCGCATCGAGCTCGGTGAAGTGCACGCCGCCCTGTCCGGGTTGGCCGGGGTGGATCAGGCGGCGGTCATCGCCCGTGAGGACCGCCCCGGCGACAAACGCCTGGTGGGCTACGTGACCGGTGCTGTCGATCCAGTGGCGGCCCGCGCCGGGTTGTCCGAACGACTGCCCACCTACATGGTGCCCGCCGCGATCGTCGTTCTCGACGCATTGCCGCTGACGGTCAACGGCAAGTTGGACACCCGGGCGCTGCCCGCACCGGAGTTCGCCGACGCCGACCAGTACCGCGCGCCCGTCGACGCGATCGAGGAGATCCTCGCCGGGATCTACGCCCAGGTGCTTGGCGTCGAACGGGTCGGCGTCGACGATTCGTTCTTCGACCTCGGCGGGGACAGCATCTCCTCGATGCAGGTGGTGGCGCGTGCCCGTGCCGCCGGTCTGGTCTGCCGGCCGCGCGACATCTTCGTCGAGCAGACCGTGGCCCGGCTGGCGCAGGTCGCGGTGTTCGCCGACGCCGATGTGACGGCCGACGACGACGGTCTCGGGCCCGTGGTGGCCACCCCGATCATGCGGTGGCTGCACGACACCGAGGGACCGGTCGACCAGTTCAACCAGACCGTGGTGCTGCAGGCGCCGGCCGGGGTCACCGAGGCCGACTGCGTGAAAGTGCTTCAGGCACTGTTGGATCGACATGCGATGCTGCGGCTTCGTGTCGACGACGACGGCTCAGGGAACTGGTCGTTGATGGTGCCAGGGGCCGGATCGGTCGACGCCGACGCCTGCCTTCGCACAGTGGACGCATTGTCCGACGACGCGCTCGCACAGGCACGCGCAGGCCTGAACCCGGCCGCCGGCGCGATGGTCAGTGCGCTGTGGGTGCCGGGTACCCGTCAGCTGGCCTTGATGATCCACCACCTCGCCGTCGACGCGGTGTCCTGGCGAATTCTGCTGGAGGACTTGAACATCGCGTGGGCGCAACACCGCAGCGGGCAGGAAGTGCTGCTACCCACCGTGGGGACGTCCTTTGCTCGGTGGGCCGCCCTGCTCGACGAGCGCGCGCTGTCCGCATCCGTCGTGCACCTGACGGACACCTGGCGGCAGGTGGCGGCCACACCGGCGGCCCTACCCGCGGTGGACCCGACGGTTGACACCTACGCGAGCGCAGGGCAGTGGTCGACCGAACTCGACACCGAGACAACGCGTGAGCTGCTGGGCGAAGTGCCTGCGGCGTTCCACGCCGGGGTGCAGGACATCCTGTTGATCGCGTTCGGGTTGGCCTGGGCGGAATTCCTGGGCAGCGGCGCGGCGCCCGTCGGTATCGACGTCGAGGGCCACGGCCGCCAGGAGGAGCTGGCCGATGATATCGACCTGTCGCGCACTGTCGGGTGGTTCACCACCAAGTACCCGGTGACACTGGCGACCGCACAACTGCCCTGGGCGCAGGTGAGCGCGGGCGCGGCCGCCCTCGGGCCGGTGATCAAGGATGCCAAGGAGCAGTTGCGGGCACTGCCGGACGGTGTGACGTTCGGGCTGCTGCGCTATCTCAACGCCGACACCGAACTGTCCGGACCGGATCCGGCGATCGGGTTCAACTATCTCGGCCGTCTCGGCGCGGGCGCCGCGGATCTCTCCGATGAACTGTGGCGCATCGACCAGACCGCGGTGGCGGTCACTGCTGCGGCCACCGCCGTGCCGACACCGTTGGGCCACACGGTGGAACTCAACGCAGGCACCATGGACACCGACACCGGGCCGCGTCTGCACGCGACGTGGACGTGGGCACTGTCGGCATTGGACGACCAGCAGGTCGCCCGTATCAACGGACTCTGGTTCGAGGCCCTCACCGGCATCTGCGCGCACGTACACGGCGGGGGTGGCGGGCTCACGCCGTCCGACATCGCACCGGCTCGCTTGAGCCAGCAACAGATCGACGAGCTCGCTGGTGAGCATCGCATCGCCGACGTGCTCCCCCTGACGCCACTGCAGCAGGGACTGCTGTTCCATGCCGGCGCCGCACAGGGCAACGAGGATCTCTACGCGGTGCAACTGGACATCGCGATGAGCGGTCAGCTCGATCCCGACCGGTTGCGCGATGCGGTGCACACTGTGGTCAAGCGCCGGCCGAACGTGGTGGCCCAGTTCTGCGAACAGTTCGGCGAGCCCGTGCAGGTACTTTCGGCCGCGCCCGAACTTGCCTGGCAGTACGTCGAACTGGGCGGTGATGGCGAAACCGATGAGTGGATCGAGGAGTTCTCGGCCGCCGAACGCGCAGCCGTATGCGATCTGGGTGGGCAGCCCGCCTTCCGTGCGGCGCTCGTCAACACCGCCGGAGACCAGTACCGCTTCGTGCTCACCAACCACCACATCGTGCTCGACGGCTGGTCGAAACCGATTCTGCTGCACGAGATCTTCGCCGCCTACTTCGGCGAGCGACTGCCTGCGGCGGTGCCCTACCGGCGGTTTGTCACGTGGCTGGCCGAACAGGACAACGCGGCCGCGCAGGCGGCCTGGCGCACGGTGTTCGACGGCTTCGAGGCGCCCACCCTGGTCGGTCCGCCGGGCCGAATGGCGTTGGGCGGGCGCGCCGTCGAATCTTTCGAGGTGTCGGCAGAGATCACCCGGGCGCTGGGCGAACTGGCCCGGTCGTGCCGCACCACGGTCAGCACGGTGCTACAGGGCGCATGGGCGCAACTGCTGATCTGGCTGACCGGCCAGCATGACGTCGCCTTCGGCACCGCGGTGTCGGGCAGGCCGACCGACCTGGCCGGAGCCGAGTCGATGGTCGGCCTGTTGATCAACACCGTGCCGGTGCGGGCCAGTATTTCCCCGGCCACCACCATCGCCGACCTGCTGAGCCAATTGCAGGGCGCGCACAACGAGACGCTGGAGCATCAGCACTTGGCGCTCAACGAGATTCACCGCGCCACGGGGCACGACCAGCTCTTCGACACCATGTTCGTGTACGAGAACTATCCGGTGGACACCGCCGCGCTGTCGGCGGTGGGGGACTTGGCCATCACCGGATTCAGCAACCGTGAGTACAACCACTATCCGCTGTCGGTACAAGCTGTGCCGGGTCATGAATTGGGATTGCGCGTCGAGTACGACACCGACGTCTTCACCAGGACGCGCATCCAGAAGTTGGTCCAACGCTTCCAGCGGGTGCTGGTGGCCATGACCGCAGACACGAGGGACAAGTCATGAGCGCCGATCCCACCCGGACGTTGTTGTCGCTGGACCTGCTCGACGACGACGAGCACGACCTGCTCGACGAGTGGGGCAACCGGGCCGTGCTGACACAGCCCGGCCCCACGCCGCTGTCGATTCCGGAGGTGTTCGCCGCACAGGTGGTCCGCGCACCGGAGACCGTGGCGCTGGTGTGCGGGGACCGGTCGTGGACGTACCGCGATCTCGATGATGCGGCCAATCGCCTGGCGAACCTGCTGTCCGACCGGGGCGCGGGTCCCGGTGAGTGTGTGGCACTGTTGATCCCGCGGTCCGCCGAAGCCATTCTGGCCATCCTGGCGGTGCTCAAGAGTGGCGCCGCCTACCTGCCGATCGACCCCGCGCATCCTGACGCGCGGATCGCGTTCATGCTCACCGATGCCGCGCCCGTGGCCGTGGTCACCACCGCGGACCTGCGCGCGCGGCTGGACGCGGCCGACGTCGCGGTCATCGACATCCGCGATGCCGCCGTCGACCGGCAGCCCGACACCGCGTTGCCGGCGCCGGCACCCGACGATCTGGCGTACATGACCTACACCTCGGGCACCACCGGTGTGCCGAAAGCGGTTGCGGTCACCCATCACAACGTGACGCAGCTGGTGGAGACACTGCACGCGGACCTCCCGGCGGGACCGGGTCAGGTGTGGTCCCAATGGCATTCGCTGGTCTTCGACGTGTCGGTGTGGGAGATCTGGGGTGCGCTGCTGCACGGTGGGCGTCTGGTCGTCGTGCCGGAATCGGTGGCGAGTTCACCCGATGACCTCCACAACCTGCTGATCACCGAGAAGGTCAGTGTGTTGTGCCAGACGCCGTCGGCGGCGGGGATGCTGTCGCCCGAGGGGCTGGATTCGACCACCTTGGTGGTCGCCGGCGAGGCGTGCCCGCCCGAGCTCGTGGAGCGGTGGGCGACAGCCGGGCGGGTGATGATCAATGCCTACGGGCCCACCGAGGCCACGATCTACGCGGCGATGAGCGGCCCGCTGTCGGCGTCGTCGAGTCTGGTGCCCATCGGCTCCCCGGTGCCGGGCGGAGCGTTGTTCGTCCTGGACAACTGGCTGCGGCCCGCGCCGGAGGGGGTGGTCGGCGAGTTGTATGTGGCCGGGGCGGGTGTCGCGATGGGATATGCGCGCCGCTCGGGGTTGTCGGCGTCTCGGTTCGTCGCCTGCCCGTTCGGCAAAGAGGGCGACCGCATGTATCGCACCGGTGATCTGGTCCGGTGGGGCGAGGACGGCCAGCTGCAGTATCTGGGCCGCGCCGACGAGCAGGTCAAGATCCGCGGGTACCGCATCGAACTCGGCGAGGTGCAGGCCGCCCTGGCCCGGTTGGACGGGGTGGATCAGGCGGCGGTGATCGCGCGTGAGGACCGGCCCGGAGACAAGCGTCTGGTCGGATACATCACCGGCACAGCCGATCCCGCGGCACTGCGGAGCGCGCTGGCCGAGCGGCTCCCGACCTACATGGTCCCCGCTGCGGTCGTCGTGGTGGAGGCATTACCGCTGACGGTCAACGGGAAGCTGGACAAGCGTGCCCTACCCGCACCCGAATACCGGGGTCACGGTGGCGATTACCGCGCACCGGCGACCGAGGTGGAGGAGATCCTGGCCGGGATCTACGCCCAGGTTCTTGGTGTCGAACGGGTCGGGGTGGACGACTCGTTCTTCGATCTCGGTGGCGACAGCATCCTGTCGATGCAGGTGGTGGGGCGTGCCCGCGCAGCAGGCGTGTGGTGCCGGCCGCGCGATGTCTTCGTGGAACAGACCGTGGCCGGGGTGGCCCGGGTTGCGGTACTCGCGGGCGGCGCAGCCGATGTCGACGACGACGGCACCGGCCCGGTGGTGGCCACGCCGATCATGCGGTGGCTGCACAACGTCGACGGTCCGGTCGACCAGTTCAATCAGACCGTGGTGGTGCAGGCGCCCGCCGAGGTGACCGAGGCTGACGTGGTGGCCGTCCTGCAAGCCGTGATCGACCGGCATCCCACATTGCGCATGGGGACCGGCGACGACAGCAGCGGTCAGTGGTCGCTGGTGATTCCCGAGTCGGGTTCGGTTGACGCGCGCGAGTGTCTCTCTGTGGTCGACGACTTGTCCGACGAGGCTTTGGTGGCGGCGCGCTCGCTGCTGAATCCCTCGGCCGGATCACTATTGCGTGCGGTCTGGGTGCCCGACACCGGTCAGCTCGCGTTGATGATCCACCACCTCGCCGTCGACGGGGTGTCGTGGCGAATCCTGCTGGAAGACGTGAACATCGCCTGGGCACTGCATCGCGATGGGCGGCCGGTGGAGCTGCCGGCCGGCGGCACCTCGTTCGTCAGGTGGGCGGCACTGCTCGAGGAGCATGCGAGCGACGCCGCGGTGGTTGCGCAGGCCGAGCGCTGGCAGCAGGTCACGGCGACACCGGCGGCCATACCGGCCGTCGACCCGGCGGTGGACACCTACGTCACAGCCGGACACCTGTCGGTCTCACTCGATGATGAGACCACCCGAGCGCTGCTCGCCGAAGTGCCCGCCGCGTTTCACGCCGGGGTGCAGGACATCCTGTTGATCGCGTTCGGATTGGCCTGGGCGGAGTTCCTGGGCACTCATGACGCGCCGATCGGATTCGACGTCGAGGGACACGGCCGTGAGGAGGATGTGGCCGCCGGTATCGATCTCTCGCGCACCGTCGGATGGTTCACCAGCAAGTACCCGGTGGCCCTGTCGATGGCTGAGCTCCCCTGGGAGCAGGTGAATGTCGGGGCCGCCGGCCTCGGTCCGGTTGTCAAGGACGCCAAGGAGCAGTTGCGCGCTCTTCCCGACGGCCTGACCTACGGGCTGCTGCGTTACGTGAACTCCGAAATCGATCTCGCCGGAACCGATCCGACCATCGGGTTCAACTATCTGGGTCGACTCGGTGCCGGTGCGGGCGATCTGTCCGACGAACTGTGGCGGATCGACCAGGACGGTCTGTCGGCAGCCGGTACGGCCTCGGCTGTGCCCATGCCGATGATGCACACCGTCGACCTCAACGCAGGCACCATGGACACCGACGCCGGGCCCAGCCTGCAGGCGAACTGGACGTGGGCGCCGTCGCTCGTCGGCGACGATCAGATCAATCGACTAAGCCGGTTGTGGTTCGAGGCCCTGTCCGGCATCTGTGCTCACGTCCGCGCCGGCGGCGGCGGGCTGACACCGTCCGATGTCCTGCCGGCCCGGCTGAGCCAGCCGCAGATCGATGAGCTGGCGCAGCAGTACCGGATCGCCGACGTGCTCCCGCTGACGCCGGTACAACAGGGTCTGCTCTTCCATTCGACCTTCGCGCAAGGGATTTCCGGTGTCACCGACGTGTACGCCGTACAGCTGGACATCACCGTCACCGGTGTCGTCGATCAGCATCGCCTGCGGGATGCGGTGCACACCGTCGTTGCGCGGCATCCCAATCTGGCGGCCCGCTTCTACGCGGACTTCGGCGAACCCGTACAGGTCATCCCTGCCGACCCGGTCATGGCATGGCGCTATCTGGACCTGCGCGGCGACGATCTGACGCCGGACCAGGAGATCACCAGACTGTCGGCCGCCGAGCGTGCCGCAGTCTGCGATCTCGCCGAACGGCCGACGTTCCGGGCGGCGCTGATCCGGACTTCGGGAAACCAGCACCGGTTCGTCCTGACGTTCCACCACATCGTGATCGACGGCTGGTCGCTGCCGATCCTGCTGCAGGAGATCTTCGCCAGCTACTTCGGTCAGCGCCTGCCCGCGGCCCCCTCGTACCGTGCCTTCGTCAGTTGGCTCGCGAGCCAGGATCGCGATGCCGCGCGCGACGCGTGGCGCGAGGTGCTGGCCGGGTTCGATACGCCCACGCTGGTGGCGCCTGCCGCGCCGCCCGGGCCGCGGCACGTCGAGTCCTACCAGTTGACCGCCGAGATCACCCGGGCGCTGGGCGAATTGGCACGTTCGCAGCACACCACCGTCAACACGGTGCTCCAGGCCGCGTGGGCGCAGCTGCTCATGTGGCTCACCGGAAGGCACGATGTGGCTTTCGGCACCGCGGTGTCGGGGCGGCCCGCCGAGCTGCCCGACGCCGACCACATCGTGGGTCTGCTGATCAACACCGTGCCGGTGCGGGCGCGCAGCACCGCCGACACCACGGTCGCCGACCTGCTGGGGGAGTTGCAGCGCGCGCACAACGACACCCTGGAGCACGAGCACCTGGCGCTCAACGACATTCACCACATCGCCGGCCACGACCAGCTGTTCGACACGCTTTTCCTCTACGAGAGCTACCCGATCGACACCAGCGCCTTCACCGGTGTGCACGAGCTGGCGATCACGGATTTCAAGAACCGCGAGTACAACCATTACCCGCTCTCGGTGATGGCGCTGCCCGGGCATGAACTGGGTCTGCGCGTCGAATTCGACAGTGATGCCTTCGGATTGACCGACATCGACGCCCTGATGGGTCGTTTCGAACGGCTGCTGCACGCGATGACCGGCGATCCGTCGCGTCGGCTGTCCTCGATCGACCTACTCGACACCGCCGAACACAACCGGCTCGACGCTTGGGGTAACCGCGCGGTGCTGACCGAGTCGGTGAGCGCACCGGTGTCGATCCCGGAGGTGTTCGCCCGGCAGGTGGCCAGTACTCCGCAGGCGACGGCGCTGACGTTCGAGGACCGCTCGCTGACCTACGGCGAACTCGATGACGCCGCCAACAGATTGGCGAACCTGCTGGCCATCCTGGGTGCCGGGCCGGGTGAGTCCGTGGCGCTGCTGGTGCCGCGTTCTGATGAGGCCATTGTGGCGATGCTGGCGGTGCTCAAGACGGGGGCCGCGTACCTGCCGATCGATCCGTCGGTGCCTGCGGCGCGGTTGGAGTTCATGCTCTCGGATGCGGCGCCGGTGGCGGCGATCACGACGGCGGATCTGCGGGCCCGGTTGGACGGTGCGGGCGTGCCGGTGGTCGAGGTCGATGACCCGGATGATGATGTGGCGCCGGGGCTGCATCCCAACGATGCGTTGTTGATGCCGTCGCCGGATGACATTGCGTATGTGATCTACACCTCGGGGACCACCGGTGTGCCCAAGGGGGTGGCGGTGACGCACGGCAATGTGACCCAGGTGTTGGCCGAGTTGCCTGCGGAGCTGGCGGCGGGGCCCGGTCAGGTGTGGTCGCAGTGGCATTCGTTGGTGTTCGACGTCTCGGTGTGGGAGATCTGGGGGGCGTTGTTGCACGGCAGCCGGTTGGTGATCGTGCCGGAGGCGGTGGCGGGTTCTCCGGATGAGTTGCGTGCGTTGTTGGTGTCCGAGGGTGTCGGGGTGGTGTATCAGACGCCGTCGGCGGTGGGGATGTTGTCGCCGCAGGGGTTGGCGGGGGTGACCCTGGTGGTGGCGGGGGAGGCCTGTCCGACGGAGGTGGTGGATCGGTGGGCGCCGGGTCGGGTGATGATCAACGCTTACGGGCCGACTGAGGCGACCATTTATGCGGCGATGAGTGCGCCGCTGCGTCCGGGTACCGGTGTGGTACCCATCGGCTCACCCGTACCCGTCGGGGCGACGTTCGTGCTCGACGAATGGCTGCGACCGGTGCCGGCCGGCGTGGTCGGTGAGCTCTATCTCGGCGGCCGCGGCGTCGGGGTCGGTTATGTCCACCGGTCCGCGTTGACCGGAACCCGGTTCGTCCCATGCCCGTTCGGGGCGCCTGGATCCCGGATGTACCGGACCGGTGATCTGGTGCGCTGGGGTGCAGATGGGCAGTTGCAGTATCTGGGTCGTGCCGATGAGCAGGTGAAGATCCGGGGTTACCGCATCGAACTCGGTGAGATCCAGGCTGCGCTGGCCGATCTGGCCGGTGTGCGGCAGGCCGCGGTGATCGCCCGGGAGGACCGCCCCGGGGACAAGCGGCTGGTCGGCTATGTCACCGGATCCGCCGGCGAGGCCCTGGATTCGGCGCGGTTGCGTGCCGCGCTGGCTGAGCGGTTGCCGGCTTATATGGTGCCGGCGGCGGTGGTGGTCATCGAGGCGTTGCCGTTGACCGTCAACGGCAAGCTGGACCGCCGCGCCCTGCCGGCACCCGATTACCAGGACGCCGATCGTTACCGGGCGCCGGCCACACCGGTCGAGGAGGCCGTCGCCGCCATCTACGCCCACGTGCTCGGGTTGCCGCGGGTCGGAGTCGACGACTCGTTCTTCGACCTGGGCGGAGATTCGATCTCCGCGATGCGCGCGGTCGCGGCGATCAACACCACCCTCGATGCGCAGCTCGCGGTGCGCACGCTGTTCGATGCGCCGACGGTGGCTGGTGTGAGCGGTCACCTGGCCGGCGAAAACGACGACACCGCACCGCCCGTCGTGGCAGGCCCCAGCTTCTCGTCGGTGCACGGCTTCGACGCCGCCACGGTGCACGCCGGTGATCTGACGTTGGACAAGTTCATCGACGCAGGCACCCTGCTGGCCGCGCCGAATCTCCCGACGGCGAATACCGAGGCACGGACAGTCCTGCTGACAGGCGCGACCGGGTTCCTGGGGCGCTACCTGGTGCTGCAGTGGCTTAAGAAGCTCGAGCGGGTGGACGGCACACTGATCTGCCTGGTCCGCGGGGAGTCCGACGAGGACGCACGGCGTCGGCTGGAGAGGACCTTCGACAGTGGTGACCCGAAGCTGTTGCGACACTTCACGAAACTGGCCGGTGACCGACTGCAGGTGATCGCCGGCGACAAGGGTGAAGCCAACCTCGGCCTGGATCCCCGGGAGTGGCAGCGGCTGACGGGGACCGTCGACCTGATCATCGACTCCGCCGCGTTTGTCAACAGCGTGCTGCCTTACCACGAACTCTTCGGACCCAACGTCGTCGGCACGGCCGAGCTGATCCGCTTCGCGATGACCACGACGCGTAAGCCGTACGCCTTTGTGTCGACGTCGGATGTCGGTCGCCAGATCGAACCGTCGATGTTCACCGAGGATGCCGACATCCGGGTGATCAGCTCCGCCCGCACGGTCGACGGTAGTTACGCCAACGGTTACGGCAACAGCAAGTGGGCCGGTGAGGTGCTACTGCGTGAGGCTCACGACCTGTGCGGTCTGCCGGTGTCGGTGTTCCGCTCCGGAATGATCCTGGCCGACAACACCTATACCGGTCAGCTGAACGTGTCGGACACCGTCACCCGGATGGTGCTCAGCCTCGTCGCCACGGGTGTCGCACCCGGCTCGTTCTACCGGCTCGGCGACGACGGGCAACGCCAGCGTGCGCACTTCGACGGGCTTCCGGTGGATTTCGTCGCCGAGGCGGTCGCCACACTGGGGGCGCAGGTGGAGAACGGCTTCGAGACGTACCACGTGATGAATCCGCATGACGACGGCATCGGAATCGACGAGTACATCGACTGGTTGATCGATGCCGGTCATCCGATCGAGCGCATCGACGACTTCGCGGAGTGGTTGCAGCGCTTCGAATCCGGCCTGCAGGCCCTGCCTGAGCCGCAGCGTCAGAATTCGGTGCTGCAGCTGCTGATGGTGCTCAAGGAAGGCGGCAGTCTAGAGCCGCCAGAGCCCACCACGGGGTCCTATGCACCGGCGGACCGGTTCCATGCCGCGGTGCGGAAGGCGAAAATCGGTTCCGGCGATGACATCCCGCATGTGTCGGCGCCGATCATCGTCAAGTACGTCACCGGTCTGCAGATGCTGGGACTTCTCTGAGTATGTGGAGTTCCCTTCTCGGACTCGCTCTGCTGATCTCCCTGAACCCGATCCTGCTCGGCGTCGTGCTGTTGATCATCTCCCGGCCACAGCCGGTACAGCATCTGATCGCCTACTGGGCGGGTGCGATGACGGTGAACATCCCGGCATTCCTGACACCGCTGGCACTGCTGCATCTGGTACCCGGGTTCGCATCCTTCGCGCATGGTTTCGCGTCGCCGCAGGCGCAGCCGAGTACCGGTCTCCGGCCCGTACCGCTTGGCATCGCCGTGCTACTGCTCGCGATCGCCACGGCCATGGCGGTGCGCCTACGGGCGCGGCGGCGCGCAGATGTCCTGGTCGGTCCGGAGGGCGCGCCCGCTCGAACCGGATCGCACAGGGCGCCCGAAACCTCCCCGCTGCGCCAGCTGCTCGGCCGGCTCACCACGGCGTGGGAGAACGGCTCGCTCCGGGTCACCTACATCGTCGGGATGTTCTACTTTCCCTCGCTGTCCCTGGTGCTGCTCATCGGCACCACGATCGCCACCTCCGAGGCCTCGATCGGTGAGCAGGTGGGTGCCGCGGTCGCGTTCGTCGTGGGCTTCCTGGCGGTCCTGGAGATCACGCTGATGCTCTACGTCGTCGCACCGGAGCGGACGGCCGCGGTCCTGCAACCGGTACATGACTGGGCCCGCGCCCACAGTCGGCAGATCCTGATCGCATTCTTCGCCTTGGCCGGACTCTGGCAGCTGGCGAGGGGACTGGGCATCGCCGCCTGACCATGCGTCCCGCTATCGACGAGTTCTGCCCGGTCCGAGATATGCAGGTGACCTGTACAGAAAACGAAATTTTAACGCTGCCGACAAATGGCAGTTTAATTACGAAAAGTGCACATTCGCAGCCAATCCGCAGGGTGGCCGCCGCTTCTCCCTGGCGACATCGAGCGGCCGTCCCCAAGCGGTTGCCGGTACGCCGGAAGGACCAGCGTGGACAGGCTCAGATCATTCGCCAGAGGCGTGTACCGCGGCACATGTACGAGGTAATCGACCATGAATGAGCGAATACCTCAATTT
>CAMFLL010000104.1 GCA_945957405.1 uncultured Mycolicibacterium sp.
GACGACGAGGGCTCGGAGATCAAGTACCCCGAGGGTATGGCGACACCTCCGCACCTGGCCGACATCCTGCCTGCGGAATCCAAGGACCAGTGGGAGATGATCCAGCCGCTGATCACCGGCGACGGACTGGGCAAGACGTTCTGGATGGGACCGAAGGCGCCGGAGAATGTGGTGGACACGTTGCGTAAGGCGTGGTCCGATTTCATCAGCAACGAGGCGCTGTACAAGCCGTTCGAGGAGATCCAGACCGGCGGGTCGGGCGAAGGCGGCATCTCGTTCACCGTGCAGGCGCTGCCGGGCGAGGATGCGCAGAAGCGCTATGACGCCTCCACGGAGAAGTTCCTCAGCAACTTGGACAACTACCGCAAGTTGCAGACCGAGATCTACGACAAGTGGTGGAAGTCCTAAGGGATCCAACTACTTTCGACACTGAAACAACCTGAGGCCGGTTCACCACCGCGGTGTGGTGAACCGGCCTCAGAGTTTCGGGGGCAGTCGCTACAGCTGGCGGCCGCCGGAGCAGGCGATCGACTCGCCGGTTATGAACGCCGAGCGCTCCGACGCCAGGAAGAGCACCGCTTCGGCAACCTCGCGCGAGCGGCCCTCGCGTCGCAGCGGCGTCTTGGCGATCTCCGCCGGTGTATGGGTGTTGCCGTCCTGACCCTCCGGATACCACTCGGGATTCGCGCGTTTGTTCTCGATGAAACCGGGTGCCACCAGATTGGCCCGGATGCCGTGCTTGCCCAGATCCAGTGCCATCGACTTGATCAGGCCCAGTAACGCGAATTTCGAGGCCACCACACCCGGCCGGGTCGGCTGAGCGCGCAGCGACGCGACACCGCCCAGGGCGATGATGCTGCCGAACCCCTGGGCGATCATTCCCGGCACCAGCGCCTTGGCGAGGTAGAACGTGGCGTTCAGATTGACATCGAGTACCTGATGCCATTCCTCGATGCTGGTGTCGACGAGATCGTGATGGGGGCGGATCGCGAGGACGCTGACCAGGGTGTCGATCGGCCCGAGCCGTTCACTGCCCTCGGCCGCCACGCGAGCGGCCTGGGCGGCATCGGTGAGGTCGGCGAGCAGGGCGACGGTCGAGGCCCCGAGCGCCTGGCACTCGGCGGCCACCGCATCCAGCTCCTCCTTGCGCTGCCTGGCCACCAGGACCAGGTTTGCGCCCTCCCTCGCCAGGGTCACCGAGATCTCGCGACCGCTGTTCCGGCCCGCGCCGGCCACCAGTACGGTCCGGCCTTCGAGCTCCATTGAATATCTCCTCTGTGTAGTGGGGAAGTGCGCTCAGCTCCAGTACTTGTCCCAGAACCGCTGCTGCAGATCGGTGTACAGGGAGCTGTTGTCCTCGAAGGTCTTCACCGAATCATCGAAGTCCGCCTGGGCCTGATCACCGGTGATCGGGACGACCTTGTACTCCGTCTTCTCGCCCGGCTCGTTACCGGATTGGATCTCGGCCAGGCGCTGGACCGTCGCCTCGTCACCCATCACCTTCGCGAACGCATCCCGCATGGCGGCCACCGCGCCGTCGGGCATCGACGGACCCACCCAGAACGGGTTGCCGACCTTACCGCTGGAGATGATCGGCAGGATCTTCTCGTACTCGGCCTTGTCGGCGTCGTTGAGCAGGCTGGTGATATCGGGAATCTCCGTACCGTCGGGTGATTTCAGCACGTTCTCGTTGCGGGCGTACTCGAACAGGATTCGCGCCTTACCGTCCTTGATGGCGTCCTGGTGATCGCGGATCGACGTCACGGTGCGGCCGCCGAGCATGTTGACCTCACCGCGCTCGGCCATGATGGCGATATCGGTGCTGGTGTCCTGGGCCACCTTGACGTATTCGCAAGGCAGTTGCAGCTTTTCGCAGAGCCATGGATAGAGGAACAGGTCGCTCTCGATCTCGTTGGGGCTGCCCACGGCACCGGGCATCCGCAGCTTGGGGTCGGACTTGCCGGTGGCGTCGGCCAGGCTCTTGTACTGAGTGGCGACGTCACTGAAGCCCGTCCACGCTCGCGAATCACCCTGGATCCCGCCGATGATGCGGACCTTCTCCGGGTCGTGCTGGGCGGCCGGATCCGAAGCCGTGGTGTAGATCTGAGACGACCGCGATCCCACCCCGACGATCAGGTCCTGCTCGGGTGCGTTGTAGATGTTGGCCGTCCCACCCAGGCCGTCGACATTGGTGACCGTGATCCGCGGGTTACCCGGAATCTGTTTGGCCATCGGATCGGCGATGAAGCGGGCATAGAGATCGGTGCCGGTACCCGGGTCGGTGTTGACGATGACACGGATGGTCTTGCCCTTGAAGTACTGCTCGGCGTTGAAGCCGTCGGCCGATGCCGAAGTGCCGCTGCCCGATGCGGTGGATGACGATGACGATGACGTGTCGCTGCCGCCGCAGGCCGTCAAGCCGGCGACCAGCACACCCGCCACCGCGCAGGTGGTGAGAACTTGGGGGATCTTCATGATGCCTCCTGAACGCACAGCTACGCTGCACTGTTGTACACGAACGTGTGCAAATGTAGGCGACTGCCAGAATGCTGTCAATCGACGACGCGCCAAAACAGCTGCAAGGGACGGTATTTGCAGCATCGCGGGTGCGCAGGGGCTGATCTCGCGTACCACGGGATGCGCGACCGACGGATCTGGACAGCAACCATCGACGCGACTGTGCGAGGGCAATCGCGGTGGCGGTGCTGCGGGTGGCAGTTCAGGCGATCAGTGAGCAGGCCTCCACCGGCAGAGTGACAGTGACCTCGGATCCGGCGGCTACCTGACGCTTCGCGGTGGCGCGCACCTGGAGTTCGACGCCGCCGACCTGCACCCGGTGATCAACGGTGTCCCCGAGGAACATGACCGCGCGGACTTTGCCGGTCCAGATCCCTGGTGCGCTCGATTCGGCTGCACCCGAGGACAGTTCGATCTGCTCGGGCCGAATCGACACCACGACCTCGGCGCCGGGGGACAGTTTTACGCCGGAGGTGCCTGTCAACGTCCCGGCACCCGTACGGACGAGGTAGCTCCCCGGGGCGTCGACCGACTCCACCACACCGTCGAGAAAATTCGAAGTGCCGATGAAGTCCGCCACAAACCGCGAACCCGGCGAGTTGTAGATCTCCTGCGGTGTGCTCACCTGTTCGACCACACCGCTGTTCAGTACGGCGATCACATCCGAGAGCGCGAGCGCCTCGATCTGGTCATGCGTCACGTAGATGGTGGTGATCCCGAGGTCGTTCTGCAATCGCTTGAGCTCGAACCGCATGGCTTCGCGCAGTTTGGCGTCGAGGTTCGACAGGGGTTCGTCGAGCAAGAGCACCGGCGGCTCCATGACCAGTGCCCTGGCCAGGGCGAGGCGTTGCTGCTGACCGCCGGAAAGGTCGGTCGCGGGCCGCGCGGCGAGGTGGTCGAGCTGAACCACCGTGAGCACCCGCTCGACCAGTTCCTTGGTCTGCTTCTTGGACTTTCGCTGTGTGCGCCGTCCGACAGTGAGCGGAAAGGCCACATTCTGGAAGACGTTCATGTGGGGCCAGATGGCGTACGACTGGAACACCATCCCGAGACCGCGCTTGTTGGCGGGAATGTTGACGCGCTGCGCCGACGAGAACAGGACACGGTCGGCCGCCTCGATGCGACCGGAGTCGGGGTCCTCGAGTCCGGCGATGCTGCGCAACGTCGTGGTCTTACCGCAGCCCGACGGACCGAGCAGGGTGTAGAGCTGCCCGCGCTCGACCTTCAGTGAGATGTCGTTGACGGCGAACACCGGCCCGTCCGACTTCTGTTTGGCGTCATAGGATTTGACCAGATTCTCGATCGTGATCATGGTTTCACCTCACTGTTGACGAGTCGACGCCCACCTTGGCACCCAGCTTCTGGGCCGCCAACACCAGGACCACCAGCACCGCGATGAGCACGATGCCCAAGGCGGCCAACTCGTTGAACTGACCATTGGAGTACTGCTCCCAGATGAGTACCGACAGCACTTCGTTCCCGGGGGAGTAGAGCAGCAGGGATGCCGACAGTTCACGCACCGCGGTCAAGACGATGTAGATGAAACCGGCCATCAGCCCTGGCATCAGCAGCGGGATGTTCACCCGGCGGAATGTCTGCCACCAACTTGCCCCACTGGTCTGCGCCGACTCCTCGAGCTCGACGCCGATCTGGTAGGTCGACGAGGAGGCGAATCGCATTCCGTAGGGCAGGAATTTGGTGGTGTAGGCAATCAGCAGGATCAGCATCGTGCCGTAGATGGGGAGCGGCGAGCGCAGGTAGACGAACAGCAGTGCCACGCCGAGCACCAGGCCGGGTATCACGATGGGCAGGAACGCCAGGATGTCGACGATGCCCCGGCCTCGGATCCTGGTCCGGATCACCAGCCAAGCCGCGATCGCGGACAGCGCCATCACGACGATGGCGGCGCCTGCCGACAGGATGAACGAATTACGGAATGCCACAATGGACTTCGGATAGTGGATGACGTAACTGAAATTCTCGAGCGTCGGATGGGTGATGGTGTGCCAGCTCGGCAGTGCGTAGTACGGCTGCAGCGCCATGTAGAGCAGTACCAGCGCGGGCGCGATGATCGCGATGGCGAAATAGACCATCACCATGGTGCCGACGGCGCGTCGCCAGCGGCCCAACGGTAACGCGCGTGGGCGGAATCCCTTACCGGTGACGGTCTGGAAGTTGCTGCCGCGCCTGGTGAGTCGGGCCTGGAAATACACCCCGACCGAGGCGATGACGAGCAGGGTCACCGAGTATGCGCCCGCCTCGGCATAGTCGGGCGGATACTGCAGGGCGCTCCAGATCCGTGACGTGAGCACCCAGATGCGGTTGGGCATACCGAGCAGCGCGGGCACTTCGAAGGCCTCGAGGTTACGGATCGCCATGATCAGGACGGCGCCGAACAGCGCAGGCCTGGCCAGTGGCAGGGTCACCCTGCGCAACACCATCGGCAGCGACGCGCCGCTCATGAGTGCCGACTCCTCCAGTGAGGGGTCCATGGACCGGAAGCCGGCGACCATGATGAGGAACACCAGCGGTGCGCCGTCGACACCTTGGACGAAGATCATGCCGGGCAGCGTGAAGATGTCGAGGAATCCCGGACCCAGTACTGGTTCCAGGAGGTGGTTGACGATCCCGATACGCGGGCTCGCCAGGAAGATCCACGAAATGGTGAACAGGATGCTGGGAATCACCAGCGGTATCAGGGTCGAGGCGAAGATGAACCGCTTGAACGGCACGTCGGTGCGCTCGGTCAGATAGGCCAACGTCGTGCCGATGGCCACCGACAGCGCAGTCGATCCGGCGGTGAAGACTGCCGAATTCCAGGCCAGGCTGCCAAGACCGACTGCGGTGAAGGCCCTTTCAAACGCCTCGAGGGTGAATCCGGACTCGTTGAAGAACGTGCCCCACAGCAGGTACGTGATCGGCACCAGGGTGAGGTAGCCGATCACGACCACGACGACGAGCAGGATCAGGGTCTTGGCTTTGAAGAGGTCCGACAGTTGCCAACGTCGGCGCGATCGCGCCGGCGGTGGGGGCGGGGACGGGGCGGTGAGTACCGCGGCTTCGGTCACCGGGTTAGCCGCTGGCCGGGCCGACGGCCTTCTCGAACAGGTCCTCCCACTTCTTCTGCTCCTTGGCGAGGGTCTCGATGTCCAGTTGGACGCTGGCGTACTTGTCCAGCACGTCACCGCCGGCGGCCGTCTTGTTGGAGGGCAGCAGGCCCTGCTTCACGAAGATCTCCTGCCCGTCGGTCAGGGCGAATTCGTTGAACAACAACGCCGACGCCGGTTTGGTGGTGGTCGAGACGATGCCGACCCCACTGGACCGCAGCACGATCGGGGCCACCGGAGGTGACCATCCGATGGGCGCGTCACCGATGTCGGCGACGCGGGTGTAGTTCTGCGAGGCGTGCACCTTGATGTCGCCCGCGGCCAGTAGTTCGGCGCCCACCGAATGCCCGCGGATGGCCTTGGCGCCGGCCAGTCCCTTGGTCATGTAGTCGACGGCCTGGTCTTCCGTCATGCCTTTCTCTTTCATGAAGTACTGAGTCACCAGCGTCATGAACCAGTCGTAGTCGGCGGGATCGACGCCGAGTGAGCCCTTGTAGTTGGTGAAGACGTCCTCCCAGGTCTTCGGGGCGTCGGCCGCCGGGACCAGGTTGCTGTTCCACATCGGCAGGTAGGCGTTGTAGCTCACCGAGATCCAGTTGTCGTCGGCTCCGGCGTCCTTGATGTCATCGGCCACCGGGGTGTTGACCTTGAGCAGGTCCCCGGCGCTGTCGAGGGCCAGCATGTAGGTGCCGTCGGCGAGCATGGCGTCACCCCCCTCGCGGCCCGCTGCCACTTCCTGCTGGGTGCGCGTCACCAGGGTGTTGCCCTCGGCCCGGTACAGGTTGACCTTGACGTCGGTGGCGTCCTCGAACGCTTCGATCACGGGGGTGATGTCGTCAGTGCTCTGGCTGGTGTAGAAGGTGAGATCGCCGCCCTCGGCCTTGGCGAGTTCGATCAGCTTGGCGCGCCGCGCTTTCGGGTCGAGCCCGTCCAGTTGTTCGTTGACCTTGTCGAGTGCGGCCTGGGCCGTGGCTGCGGCCTTGGTGTCGCCGGTCGGGTTCGACGACGACGTGGGTGGCGCGCCGCCGCACGCCACGAGCAGTGTCGTGGCCGCCAGCGTGCACAGGGCAAGTCGAGACAATTCCTTGGTATTCATACTGATTCGCCTCATTTTCCTGGACCGAAGGACCACGGCGACCCCGTGCGCCGCAGTGTGCGCAGCCTGTGGCATGAGTCATACAGCGAATACGATGTATTCTCAGTCACACCATTGTGCACAGATGTACGCTATGGAGTCGCACGAGGTGTGTCAAGCCTCAAAAACCACCCCGGGCCACAGCTTTTACCCAGAAAGCGAGGCAGTCATGGATGACATCACCTCCCGTATCGCGCACTTCGCGGCCGATCTGACGTACGCCGACATCCCAGCACGGGCCCGTGCCGCCGCCACCCGGTCGGTGATCGATTCGCTCGGTGTCGCACTGGCTGCCCACGACGCCGATGCGGTCGCCGTCGCGACCAGAGTGGCCCCCGAACTGCCCGCCGGGTATGCGACGGGCCGCCTGCTGGGCAGGGCTTCGGTGAGCACCACCGCCGAGGCCGCGGCGTTCGCCAACGCCGTGATGATCCGATATCTCGACCTCAACGACCATCTGCCCAACTCGCATCCGAGCGACTGCCTCGGCGTATTCCTCGGGGCCGGCGAATCTCTCGGGCTGACCGGTGCCCAGTTGATCACCGCCATGGCGGTGACCTACGAGGTCATGGCAGCCATCCAGTTGTCATCGGGTGGCCGCAAGAAGGGGATCGATCAGCCGTGGGCCATGGGTATCGCGGTGGCCGCCGGACTGGGCAACGCGCGGGGCCTCTCAGCCACCCAGATCGGTCACGCGGTGGGCATCATGGCGGCATCGGGGGTGGCGCTGCGGGTCATCCGCACCGGTGAGATCTCCAAGTGGAAAGCCGGCGGCACGGGGATGGCAGCCCGTAACGCACTCTACGTCGTGTCCCTGGTGGAGGCCGGAATGACCGGTCCTGCACGAGCTTTCGACGGACGCATGGGGATGTTTGGAATCCTGGGAGAGTTCACGCTGCCGCCCATCGGTCCGGCAGAACACATGCTCTCGATCGCTGACACCGACATCAAGTGCTGGCCGGTCTGTTACGCGCTCCAAGGTTCGGTGTGGGCGGCGCTCGCCCTTCGCGAGAAGGTCGCGTTCGATGATGTGGAGGCCATCCGGATCTGGACGCACACCAACGCCGCCAACGAGGCCGAAGCCGACAAGTACGATCCGCAGTCACGGGAGACGGCCGATCACAGCATGCCCTACGTGGTGACCCGGGCCTATCAGAATGGCACCGTCGGCGTGGCCGACTTCGAGGCGGCGAGTTACCTCGACCCTGCGGTCCGGCCGGCCATGCGCAAGATCTCCATTCGCCCTGACGAGACCATCGACGCCGCCCTGCCGGATGACCTGATCGTGCGGATGCAGGTGCAGGACCGGGCCGGCGAGGTGCACGACGTCGAGATCCGGAATCCCAAGGGGCACGGTAAGAATCCGCTGGCCGACTCCGACGTCACCGACAAGGCCACCAGGTTGTTGACGCCCGTGCTCGGTGCGCAACGCGCCGGCGAGGCGCTCGCCTGGTGGTGGCAGGTCGAGACCGCGGATAGCCTGACCCCCGGTCTCGACCTGGTCGCTCTCACGCCACCGCGTGCTTGACGCCGTTGGTTCCGGCGCGCCGGCCGAACAGCGCGCCTGCGGTCAGGCCGGAGCCGCCCGCATAGTTGAAATAGTGGATACCGCCCGCCAATTCGCCGGCTGCGAACAATCCGGGGATCGGGGTGCCGTCCTGATGGATGACCGCCGCATCGGTGTCGATCTTCAGTCCCCCATAGGAGAACGTGATACCGCACGTCACCGGGTAGGCCTGGAACGGTCCCTTCACGAACGGCAGTGCCCAGTTCGTCTTGTCGATCTCGAGGCCGCGGGTCCTCACCCCGTCGAGGATGGTGGGATTGAAGGCCGCTTCGTTCTCGACTGCGGCGTTGTACGCCTGGACGGTTCGGACGAAGGCGCCCTCGTCGATACCCTCCATCTTCTTGGCCAGCCCCTCGAGAGTGTCGGCGGTGACCTTCGACGTGCGACCCCGATATTCCTCGCGTAGGTAGTCCGCCATCCTCGCGTCGAAAACCTGCCAGGCGACCTGACCCGGTTGGGCGATGACCTTGGCGCCGTATTTGGCGTAGGTGAAGTTGCGGTAGTCGGCGCCTTCGTCGACGAAACGGTTGCCGAGTTTGTTGACCATGATCCCGAAGGCGTAACTGTGGCGTTCGAAATGGTTTCCGCCGATGCGGTGATCGCCGAAGTCGGGCGAATTGAGGTCGACCGACACCGCGTGGCAGCCCGACCAGTGACCCGTCGAGGCTGCGCCGATGTCGAGTGCCATCCCGATACCGTCGCCGGTGTTGAACCTGGTGCCGCGCACCTTGGCCAGTTCCCAGCCTGGACCGAGGAACCGGGCCCGCCAGTCGGCGCTCGCCTCGAAACCACCCGCGGCCAGCACGACGGAACGGCAGTCGATCGTCCGCAGCGTGCGGTCCTGCTCGACTCTGATCCCCGTGATGCCGTCGCGGCCGACGACGAGATCGCGTGCGCGCGTCTGGTAGAGAATCTCGATACCCGCGGCTTCGGCCGTCTTCACCAGCCGCTCGATGAGCCCGCGACCACCGGCGGTGACCTCGAGGGGATCGCCACCCCAGAACTTGAAGGTGCCGCCGACCTTGAAGGCATCCTTGTGGTACTTGGGCAGGAACGTCACCCCGTTGCGACGGTGCCACAGCAGCGTGTCCTTGCTGCCGCGCACGAGCACCTCGGCGAGATCGGGGTCGGTGCGGAACTCGGTGAGCCGCGCAAGGTCGTCGAGGAAATCGTCCTCGGTGTAGGAGCCGAAGTCGGTGATCGCGAGTTGTTCGGGGGAGATGTCCGGAACGATCTCGGTGATGTCCTCCGCCGAGGAGTAGGCGAATTTGAACGCGCCCCCGGTGTACATCGAATTACCGCCGCGCTGGTCGATCGGCGCGCGTTCGAGGATCAGGACCTTGCCGCCGGCCTGATGGGCTGCCAGCGCCGCCGACAGGCCCGCATTACCGCAGCCGACCACCACCACGTCGTAATCCGTCACGCTGTATCACTTCCTCACTGAGCGTCGGCAATCGTACACAACTGTCGACCGTACCTCAGTTCAGCCCTTGTGACCAGGGGTGATGCGCTTGCCGCCCGGCGATTTCAGATATGCCGAAATCCGGCTCGGCCAATGTGGCCGAGCCGGACGTCGAATGCTCAGATGATCGCCGGCGAAGGCTCCGGTTTGGGGAACTTCACCGTCTTGTCCTCCTTGGCGGCGGTGCGTGCCGCAACATGGAGCAGCTTCAGTTGCTCGTCGGAGGCCGACTCGAACCAGTACCTGGTGCCGTGCGGCACCAGAGCGCCCTGCAGGGGACCCAATTCGGCGACCGGGTCGGGACCCTCGCCGTAGAAGCGCATCCGGCCTGACAGCACCAACCAGAATCCGTCGTTACCCGAATGGGTGTGCAGATCGTTGGCGCCATCCGGTCCGATGAGTTGGACATCGGCCCGCAGGAAATCGGTCTTGGCGAGGCGGACCTTGTCCTTGCCCTGTACCCAGTCGTGGTCGCCGAGCGTGAAGAACTCCAAGGCTTGTTTTGCCAACTGACTCTCCTACAGGACGTTGGACAGGGGATTGAGGCTCGCGCTCGTGCGGGTCCGCTCCGTGAAATCCACCCGCTTGTCTTCCTTGGCGTTGGTGCGTGCCGCCACATGCAGCAGTTCGACCTGTTCGTCGCTGCCCGGCTCGAACCAGTACTTCGTGCCGTGCGGAACGCAGGCGCCCTGCATGGGTTCGAGCACCACCGGATCGGGGCCGTCGCCGTAGAAGTTCACCTTGCCGGACAGGACCAGCCAGAAGCCGTCGTTGCCCGAATGGGTGTGCAGGTTGTTCCCGCCGTCCTTGCCCAAGATCTGCACCTCGGCGCGGAGAAAATCGGTGAGTGCGAGTTTGACCCGGGCCTTGGAATCGGTTTCGCCCGGATTTTCGAAGGTGAAGAATTCGAGTGCTTGTTTTGCCACTGGTACTCCAATGCGACTTGTCGGAATTGGTGTGCAGCGGCTACGGGCGACCGCCGGGAGTGCGCCCCCAGGCAGCCGGAGCGCAGGCTGTGGCCAACTGTGGGCGATTGTGTACCGAAAAAATGCTAGTGGCGGCCCTATGTGATGTCAACCACATTCGTAGACCAGCGGTACGCCGGTCGGGATGTCCAGCCGCATGAGCTCGGTATCGGAGAGGCCATCGAGGTGGCGGATCAGGGCACGAAGCGAATTGCCATGTGCGACAACCAGAACGGTTCGGCCAGCCCTCAGGTCCGGTTCGATCGCGCCGGTCCAGTACGGCAGTAGCCTGGCCGTGACGTCCGCAAGACTCTCGGCGCGCGGTAGGTCGCCGGGCGTCACCCCGCCGTACCTGGCGTCGGTGACCTGTCTGCGATACGCGTCATCGTCGATGGGTGGCGGCGTGGCGTCGTAGGAGCGGCGCCAGGCGTCGAATCGCTCTTCGCCGGCGGCGGCCAGCACGTCCGTTCTCCTCTCCCCCTGCAGCGCGCCGTAATGCCGTTCGTTGAGTCGCCACGTCCGGCGCACCGGGATCCAGTGCCGGTCACAGGCATCGGCAGCCAACGCGGCGCTGGTGATCGCGCGGCGTAACACCGACGTGTGCATGACGTCAGGCAGTAGGCCGGCCTCGGCCAGCTTCGCACCGGCGCGCGCCGCCTCGGCCCGGCCGACGTCGTTCAGTGGGACGTCGATCCATCCGGCGAAGCGGTCTTCGGCGTTCCACACGCTCTCGCCGTGCCGCATCAGCAGCAAGGTGCTCACGTCGGTAGATTAGTACGCCAGGCGTAGTACATTTCCCGCCGCCGTCGTCACGACAGGGCGATCAGGCGCTCGAGCGCGGGCAGGGCAGCCAGGATGACACGCCGGTCATCGTCGGACAGCCGGCCGACCTGCAATGCGAGGAAGTCGTTCGCCCGCTGCCGGGCGGCGGCCAGCAGATCATGACCGTGCGTGGTGAGGGCGACGACGAAACTGCGGCCGTCGTCCGGATCGACGCTGCGTTCCAGATAATCGGTCTGCTCGAGCTTGGCCACCAGCCGGGTCACCGAGGACTTGCTGATCTGTTCGCGCCGGGCGAGCTCGCCAACCCGCATCGGCCCGTTCCGCTCGATCGTGGACAGTGCCGAGACCTGCGACATCGTCAGCTCGGTCTGGGAGCGTTTCCGCAGTTTCCGGGTCAGTCGAAGGCTGACATCCTGGAGTGCGGCGACCTCATCGGCATGGACGACGGCGACGGCCGGACCGGGTGTGACCACCACCTCAGGCTAGTACGTGTGTGCAACCATTTCGGGAGGGAGTGACGCGCGACGGCCCGCCTTCGGGTCCAGTCTTGACCAACCGTATACGAACGGATACGTTGAGCTGACATCGTTAGCGGGCGAGAGAACAGGTGCGTTCTTCGACGGACCTCAGGCACTGTGCCCTCGGACAGGAAAGCAGGCTGTGAATCACGTGTCTCCGCTGTCCGGCATCACCGTCCTCGAGATCGGTGAAGGCTGGACTTGCGCGCTCGCCGGCAAGTTGCTCATGGACCTCGGCGCCGACGTCAGCAAGATCGAGGTGCCGTGGGGCGACTCGCTGCACAGCTACGGTCGCGACGACACCGAACGGTCCGCGGCGTTCGCCCTGCCGAACCTCGGAAAGCGGTTGCCGGCCACGCAGCCCGCGATCGACGGGTTGCGCGCCGGTGCAGGTGATTACGACGTCCTGCTGATCGACTCCGACGCGGCCCAGCGCCTCGACATCGACCTGTCGGCGATCGCGCCGCGCACGGTGGTGTGCCGATTCTCGCCCTTCGACCTCCACGGTCCCATGGCGGCGATGGTGGCCAATGACCTGACGCTGCAAGCGATGAGCGGCGTGATGGCCACCACCGGCGAGGCGGGCGGTCGGCCGTTGCGGGCGGGAACAGAACTGTCCGCCGTCGTCGCCGCCCTCTATGGCGCGATCGGCACGCTCGCCGCGCTCATCGAACGGGAACGGTCGGAACTGGGACAGATCGTCGACGTGTCGCTGTACGACTGCCTGGTCTCCACCTTGACGAACTTCGCCAGCCGAGTGCTCGGTGGCGTGAAACCCCTTGGCCTCATCGGCAATCAGGGGCCCAACTCGGCGCCGTGGGAGCTCTTCCAGGCGGCCGACGGTGAGTATGTCTTCATCATCGCGGGGAGCCAACCCACGTTCACCCGCCTCGCGCACACCATGGGTCGCCCCGATCTGCTCGACGATCCCCGGTTCGCCACGCACGGACCGCGCCGCGAGCACTGCGAGGAAGTCACCGCGATCGTGGCGGACTGGGCCAGGTCCCTGTCGCGCGACGAAATCGTCTCGGTGCTTCGCGGCAACGGCGTCCCGGTGAGCCCCGTTGCCAGCGTCGGCGAGGTGCTCATCGACGAACACCTGCGCAGCCGCGGTCTGCTGGCCCCGGGCATGAATGCCGGGCCGTTGTCCATCGGGCAACCGCTCGGCCTCCCTCCCTCCGCCGTGCCCGGGGCCAGTCATCCGCGAAACGGCCTGTTGCCGAAATCGGTTGCGGCGGTGGATGCTGTGCGCTCCCTACCGTTGACCGGGGTTCGCGTCGTCGACCTCGGAACGCTCACGGCGGGACCGTTCTGCACCCGGCTGTTCGCCAATCTGGGGGCCGATGTGCTCAAGATCGAGCCACCGGACGGTGAGCCCGGGCGGGTGATGCCGCCCATCATCGAGCACGAGAGCGTGTTCTTCCAGATCTCGAACAACGGGAAGCGGTCCCTGACCGCCAACCTGCGCGATCCTGATGATGTCGAGCTGGTCGCGAAAGTGCTTGCGCAGGCGGATATCCTGGTGTCCAACCAGGCGCCGGGCGGCCTCGAAAAGCGTGGTCTCGGTCCCGAGCGCATCCTCGCCGAGGCTCCTGACCTCATCTACACGTCGGTCAGCGGTTACGGCAACATCGGCCCGCTGGGTGGGCTTCGTGCCTACGACACCGTCATCCAGGCGGCGACGGGTCTGATGGATCTCACCGGCGAAGAAGGCGGGCAGCCGCTCAAGAACGGCATCTCGACCGCGGACGTGCTCGGCTGCCTGGCGTCGGCCACCGCGAGCCTGGGTGCGTACTTCGGCCGTATCACCGGTAACGGCGGAGGACTGCGCCTGGACGTGGCGCTGTATGACATCGGCGCGTGGAGCACCCAGATGGCTTGGGTGACAATGCAGTCCAATCTTCCATCGGCCACCAGGCACGGTAACGGGCACTGGCTGTTCGCGCCGTATGGCGTATTCGACACCGGTGACGGGGCCCGGGTCGCGGTTGCATGCGAATCGGACGGACAGTGGCAGCGCCTGGCCGACGTGCTCTCGGCCGCGCTGCAGACCCCCGACGGGTTCGGTTGCTGGGATCGTGCGCAGCGGTGGGATCGTCGCGCCGAACTGGAGGCCCTGCTGGCACAGTTCTGTGCCGCCCGCACCGCCGACGACGTGATCGACACCATGCAGGCCAACGGCGTGCCGTCCGGCCCCGTCGTCGACGTCACCGATGTACTGACCACCCGACAATCGTTGGCCCGCACCACCGCAGAGACCCTGCCGGTGAACGGGCGGTCGTGGACCGTGACCGACTTCCCGATCCGGCTCAGCGCCACCCCCGGGGTGGTCACCACCCCGGCGCCGGCGCTGGGCGAAAGTGACCACATCGTCCGTGAACACCTCGACAAGGCGTGGGAAAGCGTCTTCGACTACAAGGAGACCGACAGTAGTGTCAGCAAGTGAGAACCGGGCCAAGCTCTTCATCAGCGAAACCGAACTGCGCGGCATCCTGACGATCAAGGCCGCCAACGACGCCGTGCGGCTGGCATTCCAGGACTGGAGCACCAACGACGGGCTCAATGCGATGCGGCAGCGGATGCACGCCCCGTCCGGTATGCGCGTCACCACCCATCCCGGTATCAGCCCGTCGCATGACGAGGGTGGCGTGCTGGTGCACTGCGAACTGGTCAACGCCGCCTCCGACGTCCAGGTCTACGAGAACATGGCCCCGCCGGTCACGGTGCTCTACAACAGCACCGACGGCGACCTCGATGCCGTCCTGGTCGGAGCCCTGTCCTGCGTCGAACTGCCCGAATTGCAGTCGTTCACGTCGGTGCGCACGGCCGCAACCAGCGCACTCGGAACCTTCGCCATGGCTCGTGACGATGCCTCGGTGCTGGGCATCTTCGGTACCGGTGATCAGGCCCGCACGCACCTGGTGTCGTTCCTGGCCGAGCGCCCGTTCGATCGTGTCGTCGTCTGCAGCCGCGACGCCGACAATCGCAAGCGGTTCGTCGAGGAGATGGGCCCGCTGGCCGACGTCGAGATCGAGGCCGCCGACGAGCCGGCCACCGTCGTCACGAACGCGGACATCATCCTGACCGCCACCAACTCCAACGTCGCGGTGTTCGACGGCAGCCTGCTGCGCCCCGGCCAGCACGTCACGTCGATCGTCGGGAGCAATATGGGACTGGTGAAGTCCGGCCAGCGCAAGGCACAGCGTCGTGAACTCGACGACGCCACCCTGCTGGGCGCCAGCCGCATCGGGTTGGTGTCCAAAGGGCAAGCCATCCACGACAAGCAGGGCGACATCTACGCGCAGGTGGAATCCGGACAGCTCAACTGGGACAGCGTCGTGGAACTGACCCAGCTGGCCTCCGGAACGCCGGGGCGCCACAACAACGACGAGATCACCGTCTTCAAGAACAACGGCGGAATGGGTATCGCCGACGTGGCGGTTGCTGCGGCAGCGTATCGCGCCGCCGCTGAAAAGGGCCTTGGCCGGGACCTGTTCGCCCCCACACACTGATCACAACTGAGAGGAACGCACAGCATGACGGACCAGATCACCGAAACCAGTGCGGCACTGTACGAGGTAACCAACGGCGTCGCCTGGCTGACGTTCAACCGGCCAGAGCGACTCAACGCGCTCAACGTCGAGATGGCGGAGCTGCTGCGGGATTACTTGGAGCAGGCGACCGAGGACCCGGACGTCAAGGCGATCGTCCTCACCGGCGCCGGTCGTGCCTTCTGCTCGGGGGCGGACCGCGCCGGCCTGTTCGGCCAGGGCGCCGCCGGTAGCAATCCCAATACGGTGCCGCAGCACGGGCATGTGCAGAAGTTCACCGCCAACCTGTACTACTCGGACAAGCCGGTGATCGCCGCCATCAACGGACCCGCAGTGGGCGCCGGTTTCGAACTGTCGCTGGCCTGTGATGTGCGCATCGCCGCCGAAAGCGCCTATTTCATGGAGGCGGCGATGCGGCTGGGCCTGATCCCCGGTGACGGCTCGGTGTTGCTGTTGCCGCGGCTGATCGGGGCCGGCCGTGCCTACGACATCCTGATGACGGGCAACAAGGTGCACGCGGCCGAGGCCAAGGCGATCGGGCTGGTCCGCGATGTGGTGCCCGACGCCGAGTTCCGCGACGCCGTGCAGGCCTATGCGGAGGAGCTGGCGAAGCCGCCGGCTGACGCCACCGCCATGCTCAAGCAGGCCATGCGGCTCTCGGCACCTGGCCCGGAGCTCACGTCGGTCTTCAACTTCCTGCGACTCGGCGTCACGGTGGGTAAGTCGCTGCGCCGTGCCGAAGGATCGTTCCCCAGCAAATGAGCGAACTGACCGGATTTCCCTCCGTGCTGATGCGCGGCGGCACCAGCAAGGGCGTCTTCTTCAACGAGTCGGACATCCCGGCCGCCGGCGCTGAGCGGGACCGGCTGATCCTGGCGGCGTTCGGCAGTGGTGATCCGCGGCAGATCGACGGGCTCGGCGGAGCCGACGTCCTGACCAGCAAGGTGGCGATCATCGGACCGTCGACGCGGCCGGACGCCGACGTGGACTACACCTTCGGCCAGGTGGGTATCGACGAGAACGTCATCGACTGGAATGGCAACTGCGGCAACATCTCCTCGGCGGCGGGGGTGTACGCCATCGAGGAAGGGCTGGTCGCCACGGCCGAGCCGGTGACCACCGTGCGGGTGCACAACACCAACACCAATTCGGTGCTGCGCCTGGTGGTTCCCGTGTGCGATGGAAAGCCCTGCGTCGAAGGCGATTTCGCGATTTCAGGAGTGCCGGGCACCGGTGCCGAGATCCGACTCGACTTCGCGGCGACGGCAGGCGCCACGACAGGGAAGATGCTGCCCACCGGCGCGCCGGCCGACACCCTGATCGTGCCCGGCCTCGGCGAGGTCGCCGTCACCATCGTCGACGTCGCCAAACTCGCGGTCTTCTTCCGCGCGGAGTCGGTCGGGTTGACGGGCGCCGAACCGCCGGCCGCCTTCACCCCTGAGGTGCTGGCCAAATTCGAAGCCATCCAGCAGGCCGCCGCCGACCTGGTCGGCATTGCCAGGGCCACGGGAATGCCGCGACCCGTTGCCGTCGCTCCGGCGCAGCCGTTCTACCGGCTCGGCAACGTCGAGGTACCCGTCGCCGCCGACGAGGTCGATTTCCTGGGCCGGTGGGTGGTGGTACCGCCGCCGCGCGTGCACAAGGCGTTCGCGGGCACCGGCGCGGTGTGCACGGGCGTTGCCGCCTGCATCCCGGGATCGGTGGTGCAGAAGACCCGCACCCCGACGGACAGCCCCATCGTGCGGATCGGGCATCCCAGCGGCGTGTTCCCGGTCCGCATCGAACTCGATCAGGATGGGACGTTGCGAGAGGCGTCGTTCTCGAGAACGGCCAGGCGGCTGCTCCAGGGCACGGTGTACGTCCGGACCGACGCGATGGCCCCTGCCTGATCTGCCGGGCGCTCACCGAGGTACAGAAAAAGGCCCAGAAACCGTACCGGGGTGAGCGCTCGCGCCGAGTTTGTCCACCTCAGCACACAACAGCGGCACCCGGGATCCGGGTGCCGCTGTTGTGTGGACTTCAGGCGATCAGTGCGCGCGCACCTTCTTGTGGCGGCGGTGGAGGATGAATCCGAGCCAGCGGACGTCAATCAACATGGTGTACTCGATTCTCGCTAGGCGGACTTGGTGAGGATGGGGAGCAGCCGGCGACGTTCGTCGACGACGTCAGAGAAGTGATGCAGGGCCTCGGGGACCGAGGGGGCCACCGCGAACGATGACTCGACACCGCAGAGCCGGAGCGTGCGGATCACCTGCGGGCTGGCGATCAGGGACCACTCTTCGCCGGTGGCGGCGCAGGCCTCGTCGATGGCGTCGAGGAGCGCGATACCCGGTGCGGCGAATGAGGTGATACCGCTGAGGTCGACGATGACGGGCTTCTCGGGGATGGCGCATCCCTTTGCATGCCGCATGACGTCTTCGACATTGGTTTCGTCGATGGTGCCGGTGACGGTGAGCAGTGTGGCCAACTGCTTGAACTGGCGGCGCAGCTGTGCGCCACTGCAGTCGATGGCCGGGTTGCCGTAGCGGAAGCCGGAACTGGCAGTCATGGAACACCTCCCTTCTCGTGTCTTCAGCGTCGTGCCGAAGGGAGGGCCCCGATGCCGCCACTTCGACTTGACAATGACGTTAGTGAGGCAATTTAAGGGAGCTGGGAGTAATGACTAAAACATCATTGAGAGATAGTCTAAGAGCTCTCTAGCAAACCGCTGCGAATCAGCCGCGACGCCACTGGTTACCCGAATACCCCGCCCAGGGCGAGTAGTCGGCTATCAGCTCTTCTTGAGGTGGTCGTTGCGCGTCGGGTACGTGCTGCAGATTGATCCGGATGCGGTACCAGATCGACGACGGGCCGCGCATCCCGTCGACCAGTACGTCGACAGGCTGTAACAGCCCAACTATGTTGGGGTACTTGGCTTTCCAGGTGTCCAGGGCGGCCATGGCCTCGTCGCGGGTCTTCGTCCTGGCGATCTCGATGAGGTTGGCCTCACGCTCGGCCTTGGGGGCTTTCTCGGGTGGCCCCAGCTCCTCGGCGAGGGTCAGCAGCCGGTCCAGCCCGCCCGGTGCGGAGTCCATCTGTTCCCAGGGATCTCCGATCGCAGCGAAGCGTTCCCTCACAGTTGCCACAGTGAAATCCTCAGGTCTGCACTGCGCCACCTCGGCCCAGTGCAGCGGCGTCGACACCCGGGCGTCCGGGCGGGACCGCACAGAATAGGCCGACGCGACCGTGCGGTCCTTTGCGTTCTGGTTGAAATCGACGAAGACGCCTTCGCGTTCCTCCTTCCACCACCGACTGGTTGCGATGGTGGGCGCCCGCCGCTCGACCTCGCGGGCCACCGTCTCGGCGGCCAACCGCACCTGGCGGTAGGGCCAGCTGGGTTCGATCCGCGCATAGATGTGGAATCCGCGCGACCCGGACGTCTTGGGCCAGGCGGTAAGACCGTGGTCCTCGAGCACCTCGCGGGCCACCATCGCGACGTCGACGATCTGCGCCCACTCGACGCCGGGCATGGGATCGAGATCGACGCGCAACTCGTCGGGGTGTTCGAGGTCCCCGGCACGCACCGGGTGCGGGTTGAGGTCGACGCAGCCGAGATTGACCGCCCACGCCAGCCCTGCGGCGTCATGCAGGACGGCCTCTTTGGCCGACGTACCCGACCGGTACTTGAGTTCGGCGACCTCGATCCAGTCGGGCCGCTTCTCCGGGGCCCGTTTCTGGAAGATGGCCTCTTCGTCGATGCCCTTGACGAAGCGTTTGAGGATCATCGGCCGGTCGGCGACACCGCGCAGCGCGCCGTCGGCAACCGCCAGGTAGTAGTTGACCAGATCGAGCTTGGTCAGATTGGGCTCGGGGAAGACCACCTTGTCCGGATGCGAGATGGCCACCTCTTTACCGCCGACGTCCAGCACCATGGGCTTGGCCATGCCAGCAATCGTAATTCGCCCCTGCTGTTCCAAACCGCCGCGCGTCATGTGTCACCTAATGTGAAGACATGCCTAAGCTCACCGATCTGCCGTTGCAGGCAGCGGCCAAAGTCCAGCAGTACGCCGAGCGTGGATCCGCGGAGTTGCACTATGCCCGCAAGATGTTCGAAGCGGGTGCCCTGAAAATCGAGCCGCCGCAGAACATGCTCGCGATGCTCGCCGATATCCGCCGGTGGGGCGAATTCGGCATGATCCCGGCGCTCAACGCGCGCCGTAACCCGGCCGGTATCGCGATCGTCGACGACGACGGCCAACTGACCTTCAAGGAACTCGACGATGCCGCCCACGCCGTTGCCAACGGTCTGCTGGCCAAGGGCGTCAAGGGTGGCGACGGCGTGGCGCTGTTGATCCGCAACCACCGCTGGTTCCTGATCGCGTTGTACGGCGCGGCCCGTGTCGGTGCCCGGATGATCCTGCTCAACAGTGAGTTCTCGGGACCGCAGATCAAGGAGGTGTCCGAACGTGAGGGCGCCAAGGTGATCATCTACGACGACGAGTACGCGTCGGCCGTCTCGGCGGCCGAACCCCCGCTGGGCAAACTGCGGGCGCTCGACAAGAACCCCGACAAGCCCGGGGAGCCTTCGGAATCCGATGACGAGACACTGGCCGAGCTGGTCGCCCGCAGCACCAGGCAACCGGCGCCGAAGGCCACCAAGCACGCCAAGATCATCATCTTGACCAGTGGCACCACGGGTACGCCCAAGGGCGCCAACCGCAGCACGCCGCCGTCGCTTGCGCCCATCGGCGGAATCCTGTCGCACGTCCCGTTCAAGGCCGGCGAGGTGACATCGCTGCCCGCCCCGATGTTCCATGCGCTGGGTTTCTTGCACGCGACCATTGCGATGATGCTGGGTTCGACTCTGGTGCTGCGCCGCCGGTTCAAGCCGGCGACGGTGCTCGAGGACATCGAGAAGAACAAGGTGACGGCCATGGTCGTCGTGCCGGTGATGTTGTCCCGGATCCTGGACCATCTGGAGAAGATGGAGACCAAGCCCGACCTCTCCAGCCTGCGGATCATCTTCGTGTCCGGCTCGCAGCTCGGCGCCGAACTGGCGCAGCGGGCCATGAAGGACATCGGTCCGGTGGTCTACAACCTTTACGGCTCAACGGAAATCGCGTTCGCGTCGATCGCGCGGCCACAGGATTTGAGGAAGAATCCGGCCACCGTGGGGCCCGTCGTGAAGGGCGTCAAGGTCAAGCTCTACGACGAGAACGGCAAAGAGGTGGCCAAGGGCGAGGTGGGCCGGATCTTCGTCGGCAACACCTTCCCGTTCGAGGGGTACACCGGCGGCGGACACAAGCAGATCATCGACGGACTGATGTCCTCGGGTGACGTCGGCTATTTCGACGAGCACGGGCTGCTCTATGTCAGCGGTCGGGATGACGAGATGATCGTGTGCGGCGGCGAGAACGTGTTCCCCGCCGAGGTCGAGGACCTGATCAGCGGGCACCCGGAGGTGGTCGAGGCCACCGCGCTCGGCGTCGAGGACAAGGAGTGGGGCCACCGCCTCCGCGCGTTCGTCGTCAAGGCCGACGGCGCCGCCATCGACGAGGACGCCATCAAGACCTACGTCAAGGACAACCTGGCCCGGTACAAGGTGCCGCGCGAGGTGATCTTCCTCGACGAACTGCCGCGTAACCCGACCGGCAAGATCCTGAAGCGCGAGTTGCGCGATCTCGACGTCGACAGCGCGTCGGAATAGTTGGGCCCCGCCAGATGTAGTAGTGCCTCG